>QHBM01000082.1 GCA_003244145.1 Chthoniobacterales bacterium | reverse complement strand
CGATCACCGGATTGACGCCCTCCGGCAGCGAACCGCGCACCGAATTCAGGTATTCGATCACGCGCGACCGCGCCCAATAGATGTCGGTGCCGTCCTGAAAAATGACATAGACGAACGACTTCCCGAACATCGACTCACCGCGAACGAATTTCACTTTCGGCGCCGCGATGAACTTCGTGGAAATCGGATAGGTGATCTGGTCCTCGATCAGGTCAGGCGAACGGCCTTCCCAATCGGTGTAAACGATCACCTGCACATCGCTCAGGTCGGGAATCGCATCGAGCGGCGTCTTTTGAATCGCCCAAATGCCAGCGGCGATGCCGAAGAGGACGAAGATGAAAACGAGAAACTTATTTCGTGCGCTTGCTGCTATGACGCGCTCAATGAAAGGCGTCCCGCGTCGTTCTTCGGGGTCGGCCTCAGCGGCAGAAAGCGTCTGTTTGCTTGCGGTCGGCCCTGCGTGTTCGTTCACCATGACTTCAGCGCCCCCTGGATTCTTGATTCCGCATCGATCAGGAAATTCGCGCTGGCCACTACGCGTTCCCCCTCTTTCAGCCCGCTCTTCACGGCATAGACGTCACCGAATTTGCCGCCGAGCTCGAGGAAGCGCGGCTCCAGTTTGCCGTCGCCTTTATCGACGAAGGCGACGTTACGCTTGCCTGTTGGCATGATCGCGCTGACCGGGACAACGAGCGATTCGCCCATGTCCATTTCGAGCAAGACATTCACATACATGTCTGGTTTCAATTTTAGTTCGGGATTCTGGATATCGAGCCGCACCCGGCCGGTCCGTTTCACGTCGTTGATAAAAGGATCGACGAGGGAAAGCTGGCCCTTGAATGGCTCGCCTGGATAGGAGTCGGAAGTCACCGTCACTTCCTGGCCGACGCGCAGCATTGGAAGCTCCTCCTGGTAGAATTCGCCCCAGACCCAAACCACAGAAAGGTCCGCCACGTCCACCAGCGTATTTCCCGGCGCGATCGTCATGCCTTGCGTGACCGGCAAGGTTTGGACAACGCCATCGACTTTCGAGAGGATCGGAAGCGACTCCTCGGCCTGACGCGTTTGCTCGATTTTTGCTACCTGTTCGTCAGTGATGTTCCAGAGTCGCAGTCGCCTTTCCGCCGACTCGATAAGGCCTTGAGCATCTGCACGTGCCGAGCGTGGACCCTTCGGAGTGCTGTCGCGCATGCGCAATAGATCGATGAGTTCGCGCTGCGTGGTCAGCAGTTCAGGGCTGTAAAGCGTCATCAACACCTGACCTTTCTTCACTACTTCGCCCGGAGCGCTGACGCCAAGCTCCTGGACATAACCACCGGCGCGGGCGACGACGCGCCAGACCCGCTGAGTATCGGGAGCAACCTTGCCGGCAGCGCGGATCGTGTGATGGAGCGGTTTCATTTCCACGATCGCGTAAGTGACCCCGATCTGTTGCTGACGCTCCACTGGCACGCGAAACTCGCCCGGCTTTTCCTCCCCCATCGTTTTGGTGCCGCCAGACATCCCTGGCATTCCGGGCATGTCTTTCATGTCGTCGCCCTTCTGGTTCTTCTCTGCCGGCGGGTTGGGAGCCGAGGCTGATACGCCGGGCGAAGTTGCTCCGCCGAGATCCTTTTTCATCACCGGCACCAAAGTCATGGAACAGATCGGACACTTCCCGGGATCTTTGGCATGCACGGATGGGTGCATGGTGCAGGTCCAGTAATCGATCTTGCTCTTCTCCCCATTCGTCGCGCCATGTTTCGAACAAGCGGTCAGGGTGGTTAACAAGAGGAGCAGACAGATCAGATAACCGACGGTCCTTTGGGTTGGCTGTTTCATTTTGATCTCCTCTGCGTGGTTGTTCGTTCGGAAAAATGCGGCTCGTCCGCGCCCACAATTGCCCGGAGCTCGGCCAGTGCGATTTGGTAATCCGCCAAATGATTGAGCGCCGTGGATTCGACGTCCTGCAGAACGCGCTCGGCCGTGATCAATTCGAGAAAATTGGTGCTGCTCGTTTCGTAAGTCGCGCGATGGGATTTCAGCGTTTGGTCCGCGAGCGGCAGGATCTTGTCGCGATAAAGTTCGTAATGATGCGCAGCGGTCTCGACTTTCTTCATCTGATCGCGCACCAGTCCTAGCGCCTGATTCCGGGCGGCTTCGAATTCCTGTTGCGCGGCTTCGAGATTTTGATCGGCCTCGGCAATTCCAGCCGAATACTTCCTTCCATTCAAAAAGGGCAGACCAACTGATATTCCCACCTGCAGTTCGCTCAGCGCGCGATCCGTGTCGTTGTAGCGCTCGGCCTTTATGTTTAACGTGGGGTCGGGAACCCGCTGCCGGCGTGCAAGCTGGGCGCGGGACTTCCCGGCTTCAATCCGATTTTGCGCCCGCTGCACTTCCGGACGCGCTTCCAAGGCGACACGCTGCAAGGTGACTAGCGAGTGATGGACCGGCTGGAAGGTTAATGAAATCGGCGCGGCAAGAGGCGCCTGCGCCGGACGGTTCATGAGCACGTTCAACTCGGTTTGCGCATCGGAAATGCGGCGCAGAATGTCGACCTGCGTTTCGTCCAGCCGAGCCGCATCGGTGTTGGCCGTGAGGACATCGGCTTCCCGCGCGGTTCCGACTTCGTAGCGCGCCCGGCTCAGCTCGGCGAACTGATGGAGCAGACCGATGTTGCGACGGTTGACCTCCAACTGGGCATACTCATTCGCGAGGCGGTAGTAGGCGGAGCGCGCCCGCGCGAGCACATCGAGCTGCGTGCGGCGCAAGTCTTCAAACGCCTCGCCTGCGTCGGCGGTGGCCGCGCGGGCACGGCTTCGATTTTTTCCCGTGAGCGGCAACTCTTGCTCGAGCGTCACGGATTGATCCGTGAACCCGTTCGGGTTGATATCGACGAAGCGGCCGGCGAGCGATTGGGCATGCAGCCGCAGATCCTCCCAGGCGGCAGCCTGCGGGACGCGAGCCTTCATGCCTTCCCATTTGGCTTCCGCCGCTTTGATCGAAGGATTGCTCCCCGCGACGACGCGAAGGATGTCGTCCAGCGAAAGGCGGCGCTGTCGAACTGCGTTGTCGTCGTCGCCGGCGAGCGCAATTCGAAGAGTTAGAGCTAAAGTTAAACTAAATAATAAAGAGTAAGTTGTTTTCATTGATCCAAAGGACTGCGGTTGAAACGCGGGCGTGCCGTATAAATGGGCACACTTCGGGTGTCAGCGTCCTTGGATCAGATGAGACGAATACAGGTCGCCGCGAGCGGAGGCGGCGAATGGGCGCGAGCGGGCGGGCTGGCGCAGAGGAGTGGCTCGGCCGTACGGGGATGAGCGACCGACACCAGCAACGGGAGTGCGGGCGTGGCAACCAAATCTTGTTTGAGCGTAGCAAATTTCGCGAATAGTCCTGAAGCAGGCAGGGGGGATTTCTGTGAAAGGGCGCAGCAAGTCATGTTCGCACAGCACCCGCTTCTGCAGGCCTCGTCGCTGGGAGCGTTTGAGAGAATGCAGGATGCAGCCGGCAAGCGCAGAGGCGCGACAGACACTGCAGCCATCACGATCAATCCCACGATGATCTGCTTTAACATCGCCCCCCTAGTAGCATGAACGACGCCTCGTGTCGAACTCACCCTTCTACTTCTTCGTTCAACCGCTCGCCAGAACGAGTAAGATGATCTTTAGACTGTTCGTAGCAGAGGCCATTCAACAGGTGCCTGCTACGGACAGCATTGCGAGCCGAGCTGGATCGGCGGACAAGGCACGGATCCGTAGCTACAAAAAACGCAACAATCTCCCGGCGCCGGTTTTAGGCGCTCATGGCAAGCGGGGCAATCGTAAAAGAAAAGGCAGGCATTCGTTGGCATCGTTTCTTCGCTGCCCTGGCCACATTGCGGGCAGGTGATGATCGATTGCAACACGGGCCGACCGCTGCGCGAATAGAAATAATTCCACACGCTGCCCGCGAGTAACCCGAACAAACCACCGTAGAGCGCTGGGAGAGAAAACTCCCAGTAGAAGTGATAGGCGAGATTGGCGCAGCCAAGCGTCCCGACAATCAGCGGTGCAAAGTTGCTGTGCTGTCGATAGGAAAGGGCCAACCCTGCCAGAGTTAGGACCGCGAACCCTTGGAAGATGTAGAGGATGATGCCTTCGTAAGTTCCGAGCGCACTAAATCCCGCCGCCGTTCCGACGACCGCGAAAATCGGAAAACAACATGGTGCAGCCAGCGCGGCAATCAGAGCGCCGACAGAACCAACGCGATCAAGCCATGGTAACCCCCTATTCACGCCAGAATATGCAATACAAAACAGTCTGTTGTCGAGGCGCACTCAAGGGGCGCCAAGTAACAGGCGGCCCTGAATTGTATCCGGCGGAAGCTTTTTGTTAAAACACGAATTGTCTCTTAAGCGCAATTCTGCGCTAAAAAAACGCAACCGAACGGGAGCGAAGAAATTTTACGTTCGTTATCGTGCCAGGAATGAAATTCGAACCCGCTTGCGAGAACCTCTGCCTTCGCTTGGCCCTCGTTGCCGCATTTATCACATTTTCGCTGACCCTAATCGCCGGCGCTTCGGAACGCAGATTCACCTACGTTTACGAAGCTTCCACGGCCGAGCGCGGCGAAGTGGAGATTGAAAACTGGGTGACGTGGAAGACGCATCCGAGCAATAATCGTCGATTCGATGAGGTCGATTTCCGGCACGAAATCGAATTTGGGATCACGGACCGCTTCCAGGCCTCCGTCTACCTCGCCGATTGGTCTTACCTGCGTGATCCACAGAATCATCAGCGCGGTCGCGTTACACAGATTCCGCGCTTGAACTGATTTACCGCTTGAGCAACCCGGCGACCGATCTGCTCGGCTCGGCGATTTACGAAGAGATTCGTGGCGGCGACAGACTGGTGGAGCTGGAGGCGAAGATCATTCTCCAGGAAAATCTGGGCCGCTTCGTGTTTGCTTACAATGCGACTTTGGAAGCTCGGTGGGAAGGGGACAAGCTGACGGAAAAATCAGGGGAGTGCTCGCAGAGCGTTGGCGCGAGTTACGAGATCACGCCGGCCATTCTGATCGGAGTGGAGGCGCTGCACCAGATCGACCTGCCAAATTGGTCGCGCTCCGGGCCCGCGATCGTCTATGCCGGGCCTGACGTTTCCTACCGGCACGCCAACTGGTACTTTACCTTGACGCCGCTCGCGCAACTCACCCGCGTAACGGACGAGGTGAACTTTCAGGCGCGCCTCATTGTCGGCATGGAATTCTGAAGGCGGACGATTTTCATTCGGACGTACAAGTCCTTTTGTCGTCGTCTTGAATTCTGTTCTAATCTTCGAAATGCCCTCCAAGCCGTCTGCCGTAATCGACACGCGCGTAATTTATTGCGGCGATAATCTCGATCAGCTTCGGAAGCTGCCGGACGGCTGCGTAGACTTGATTTACATCGACCCGCCGTTCAACTCGAACCGGAACTACGAAGTCTTTTGGGGCGAGACGAAAGAGAAACGCTCATTCGAAGACCGGCACGAATCCACCAAGGCTTACATCGACTACATGCGCCCACGCTGCGTCCTTTAAAAAACCAAGTGCAAGGACATGATCAGCCGTAAGACCGCAATAGTTCTAAGCGATCTGTACATCTGTTTTCACGTTTCATCCAAATTACGGTGGAACATCGGTCTCCACGGGCGAACTCTATGATTTTCTTTTCGGATCTGATTACGAAGCGTGGTTTGCCAACATGGCAAAGAGCCTGCGAGGGGCTCGCGCGGTGAAGGAGTGGGTAATGAAACTTCACACTGGTGAAACATTGTTTTCCGCAACTCCAAACTGGACTTGGGAACAAAGGCAACAATTGGGGCAGGAATATCTGGCTTATCTCGCAGAAGATATTTTGCAGTACCATAGCCGCTTGGGCGGATATTCCAAACAGGCCTATGGCGCTGCAGTAGGTAAACTTAAATCACAACTGGAGCTCGACGGCTATCAGTGGGCCGACGATCGGTTGCTGTTGTCGGAAGCAACGGTCATTGATATTGCTGAAGTTGTTGGCGTTCTTCACCGCCTCATTCAGGGACTGGATTTAAGCAATGCAAAGGCCACGATCCACTTTCTTGAACTGTCCGAAGAGCATTACGTTGAAAAGCGTTGGTCCGATTCAATTGCAAATTCGAGAAAATTTCTCGAATCGGTTCTGCAGGAAATTGCTGGTTCTCACTTCCGCCGAAAAAACTTGGCGGAACTCAGCGCAGATATATACAGCAAACCCGTTTTGGTGCGCGACTACCTTGAACAAGAGGGTCTGTTGGAAACAAAGGAAAAAGAAACCGTTGCAAAAGTCTACGGACTGCTGAGCCACACCGGCGGACATCCATATATGGCTGACGCCGATCAGGCGCGACTACTGCGTCATCTTTCCCTGACCATTGGTCAGTTTGCGTTACTACGATACAAGGGATCCTTATCGCCGTGAGGAGAACGCGCAATATTCGGCGACTCGACGCCCGCATTTTGTCGGGTCGGTGAGGATTTCGCACTCCCAAAAGCGCACAACACGCCATCCCTGCTGTTTCAGGGTCCGGTCGACAAGTCGATCGCGCGTTCGATTTCGTTCAATCTTTCGGAACCAATAGCTTTGATTGGTTTTATGTTCGCTCTTTCGCCGCTTGCCCCATCGGAATCCGTGCCAGAATTCGCTGTCACAGAAAATCGCAATGCGATGTTTCACCAAAACGAAATCGGGTCGGCCGAAAATAGGATATTGCTTTCTGTAACGAAGACCGACTGCCCACAACGCTTTACCTAACGCTAGTTCAATCGCGGAGCCGGAAGACCGGACTCGCGACATTGTGTAGCTGATTCGCTGCTTATTCGGCGACGTTTTCGCCGGTTTCTTCGGTTTTTCCTTCAACCGGAATTCTCCCTGCAATCTCATGGAACCGCTCGTTCGCGAGGCGCTCGAGACGTTTCGCCTGAGTTAGAAGCGTGCGACGCAATCCTTTTGAAACATCTCGCTCGCCGATCACACGCGCCAAGCTAGCAATCGTGGAAGCACGGCGTGCTATGCGAGTGTCGGGATGCTTGCGAATTTCATAGAGATCGTCTGGTATTATTCTGCCACGATATGACTTCGGTAGCTTCACCCTGGGAGCTTTTGGCACGTCCTTCTCATTGAGAACAGCTCCGAGCTTCGACTGTTTGAGAACTTTCTGAAAGACGGCGTATTCGACCGCGTTCAGAAGGTGTTGCAGATCAGTTTCTGATAAGTTGTCTTCCAGAATAGGCCACAGCTCGATTTCAGCGACCTCGAATGGATCGAGCACGTTCATCGCAACCGCGTCGGTCCGCTGGTTCGTCAGATGTCTTCCGATCCGAGAACGAAGCCTTTCCTTGGTTTGTCCGACATATATCGGCTCCGCATCGTAATCGTAGAACGCGTAGACACCGTATTTGGCGTTACCAACGGATTCTCCGAACGCGTCTTTGGTATCCAGAACGCGCCGAATCTCTTTGCGGATTGCGGCGACATCAGGTGGAACTACCTTCTTAGCCATACGCCCTTTTGTCGCCATCGGCGTAAAGCTCTCTGCTCTCCTGGATTCGGGCCTCCAAATAGTGTTGTGCAATCCAGTGAATAACCGGGACGCAAACCGCATCGCCAAAACCGAAAAGCGCCTGGTTTAGCGAACCGCTGATCGTGAAATCATTGGCTCCCATCAGACGGGCGCATTCCTTTGGAGTCAGAAGACGCGCGTGAAACTCGCCAAAACCCGCTTTCACCAGGATTTGGCGCCCACTCCCTCCGCGAGGAGTTCGTAAACAACCTGCGATACCGTCAACACGAAGCTCCGCCATCGATCGGCCCGCCCGCACTCGCCGGAAAACTGTCCCAAATGACCACCCGGCAGCATCGATCATCTTGTCGACAAGAATCCGGTGCCGTTGGCTCATTTGGTTCAACAAATAGGCCGTCCGCTTCTCGTTCCACCATTCTGACCGGTTGTGCGGTAAGTCCTCTAAGATCGAAATTAGCCGTCGAAGTGATTGCGGGAGCTTCGGAAGTTCTCTAAGTCGCCAATCAATATCGGGGTTGTTGAAGACAAATTCTGCAAGGGCGCGCGGACGAATTTCGCTTTGGTAAAACTCAGCAGCTTCGGCTCGGTCCTCCGCCTTCAGCGCAGAATCGGAGCGCAACTCACCCACAATAAACAGGCGCTGGCGACTCTGGGGAACGAAATGTGACGCGTCGATAATAAAGGGGTCGACAGAATAACCGAGTTTGTTAAGCGTCAACATCACTTCGCGAAAGTCTTTCCCATCGTTCGAACTAAGAAGGCCGCTTACGTTCTCAACTAATATGAAACGCGGGCGACGGCAGCGCATTTCGCGCAGTATTCGAGCAAACCCATAGAACGCCGACGATTGGCTTCCTTTCAGCCCAGCGCGAGCACCTGCGAGCGATAAGTCGTTACAAGGAAAAGAGGCGGTCGCGAGCAAAACCGTCGGAACGTCAGCCGCAAGAACATCATGGATGTCTTCGACTACGAAGTGATCGTCAGCATCTTCGAAATTTGCCCGATACATCTCGAATTTCCCGGGGCAAATGTCGTTGGCGTACGCAATTTTCCATCCCGCTCGTTCCAAACCGAGACGCATTAGGCCAATGCCCGCGAAAAACTCGGCAAATGTGCGTTGCGGGCTGGCGGACAACTTGATCACTCGCAACTCTTAAGCGCGGTACGCGATGAAGGCACGCTGTTTTTTCGTGCGCCGCTGAGTTTTCATGGGCCGGAAAGGAGGAATGCAGATGAAAGCACATTATTATTCGCCCCGGCTCGATCGCGATCTGATTCCGGTGCTGTTCCGCGAACGTCGCGCGCGCAAGATTCCGATGACGGTTCTGGCAAGCCGATTGATTCGCGCGGCATTGCGGTCCGAAGGCGTGATCAGGGATGAGCTAGCAAATGCTCGGCGGAAAAAATAGCGCCAACGGGCAGCGCCGCCAGATCCCAGAATCTAGCGGCGCAGCTCCGCGTCAGCCACCCACCGTGACGCTCACCGGCTTGCTCCATTGACCGACCCGGGAGTCGCCGACGCGATAGATGGCCTGGTAGGTCCATTTCACCGGTGTCGCGGGGAAGGGCTGGGTGTCGACGTAGCCCGGAGTGGTGTCGAAGGCGAGCGCGACGAAACCTTTGGTGTCGTTGCGGTCCACTTGAATTTCGATCAGGTCGAGAAAATTGGCGAAGCCGCTCCAATCCCAGCCGACGTCCACATGCGTACCGTTAATCGCGGCGCTGATGTCGGGCTGGAGGGTGGCGTAATCGGGGCCGGTCTGTTGCGAGCCTTCGATACCGAGCGCTTCCCCGATCGCTGTGTTGTAGCTCGCCTGCGCCTTAATTTGTTTTACGAGCGCGCGAAAACGCGCTTCAACGCCAGGTGCGACGGCGGGAACGGCCGGCGGAAATACTGGCGGGACTGGAGCACCGCTCGGAGGCAGATCGCCACCGCCACGTGTAAGGGATTTCCAGCCGGTCCATTGCCGGGCGCCGTTCTGCATGATTTGGGCGGAGGCGACGACGTAACTGAAGTAATCGGCATCCGCCGCCTGCGCGGTGACGGCGGCGGGGTTGACGTTTAGAATGGCGGCGTAGGCGCCGATGGCGCTTTTGAAGGTCTGGCCTTGGGCGGCAAAGCCGTCGTCGGTGGAGCTGACGTAGTTGGATCGAGCCATAATGTTATCGAATCTGATCTTTTAGGGTTGGAACTGCGGGTTTCGGGGAAAAGTTGGCGAATTGAAATGGCTGGAGCGCACAGGGCGACCGCTGCTGCACGCCACGCGAGCTTTCAGTGGCACGCGCCAAACACGAGCGACCGGCCCCGCGAGGGCCGAAGCGCGCGGGGGAATGTTCCCGACACGCGGCGGAGCGGTTGCGACGCTGGCCGATGGTCCGCGGAAGGCGGGCACCGAGCCTTGGAGCATGCCACGCAGGCGTTCCGACGCGTGCCGGGAGGAATGCAATTCGCGCGGGAAGGAATCTGCGTTGCACTGAAAGAACGCCGCGGTAATCGAGAGAAGTTATCTCAGCGTCTGGCGAAACATTCATAAGCGCGCGCAGTATGCAGGCTTCCCCGAAACTCTGTAAATGGGGGGAACCACGTACGGGGCGGAACGGCGCCCTTAGAAGGCGAAATGCCGAATTACTTCCCGCTCACTGCGAGCTCCCGCTCTATCACTCGCCGCCGTTCATGCCACCAGCAGGAGGCCCCGGCGCGGGTTTCGACGCCGAGTTTCTTAAAAATACTCTGCGCATGCTTTTCTACCGTTCGTTCACTCCGGCCGAAAATTTCGCCGATCTCTGCGTTGCGCTTTCCCGCTGCAATCCATCCCAACACTTCCGCTTCACGAGCGGAAAGGGGTTTGAGCGCAGAGACAGGGACAGACTTGATGGCACGGATGGAGAGGCCGCCGTGCGCGCGGTGATTGCTGGGGTCATGGAGGATGGCCTTTACTAGCGTCCATCCGCGATGCCGTAAATGGGGGGAAATACGTAGAGGCGCCGAGTGACCGAAGCTACGGCCCGCTGCTGTTCAGCTGATCAACCTTCAGCAGTACGCTCCGGAGTCAGGAGCGGAGAAGAAAAAGACCGGCCAAGGCGAGGCAAATTCCAACGATTCGCGGGACCGATGCAGGTTCCTTGAAGAACACGATGCCGGCAATGGCCATAATCGCGGCACCGCCGGCCAGGATCATCGGCACGGCCGAGAGTGGCCCGCCTTTTTGGAACAGGAGGAAGAAAGCGATCGTGCCAGCTCCGACACAAATGCCGGTTAAAGCCGAATACCAAACGCCAGTGCCGTCGCCCTTCTGGTTCCAATTGTTTGAAAGCCAGAGAAACAAAAGATAAAGCGCGATCGTCGCTGCGGCGACGCCCTCAACTACGAAGCCACCCAACCCATCGCTGATGCGAGCAGAGGCAAGCTTGGTGAAGATTTGATGCAATCCGTAGAGGACAGCGGCGGCGACGGCGTACCAGAACCAGTTCATGATGCACCTTAGCACAAGGCGACCGTTTTTACCGATCCGCGCCCCGCACGGCGACGGGCGGCTCCGCCGCGACGGACGCCTAACAGCAACTGCCACCATCGCAGCACTGCGAGGCTTCGGTCGTGGCTTTGTAATCCTGTCCTTTGGTTTCTTTCGGGTGACGACGCGCGGTGCGCGAACAATCAAATGGTTTCGCTTCCGCGAGTGGAATGTCCTGTAGGGGCTCGACAAACTCGAAGAAGGAGTTGTAGGGCGCCTTTCGATACAGATTATAGGTCTTGTCGCAGACCGCATAACGCCCGCCGCGTTCCATCCGATGCCCATCGTCATCGAGCACTTCCTTGAATGGGCCTTTGTAAATCACCGCCTGATTGCGCTCGAAGCAGGGACCTTGTTTGCCTTTGAATGCTTCGATCGTCACGGAGCGAAATTCGATTCCTTCCACGGTCTGCCAGGGTTGCTCATCGCGCCGGAGAACCTGGATTCCGTAGAATCCCGCGTCGGTAAAAGCCTGGAGAAATCCTTCCTCGGTTAGCGCGCCCGAGATGCAGCCGCTCCAAAGCTCTGGGTCATTTTGAAGATGCTCGGGAACTTCTTCATCGCTGACAATGTCCGAGATCACCGCGCGTCCGCCTTTGCGAAGAACGCGAAAGATTTCTTCGAAGAGTTGCCGTTTCGAATTCGGCTCGACCAGGTTTAGGACGCAATTCGATACGACCACGTCAATCGAATCACTGTCGATGAGCGGATTCTTCACGCGCAGTTCCTGCGCGAGCTCGTCCGCGGCGAGGAACGACGCAGCGTCGCTGATCGGGCGCCGCTTCAGCTCCGCGTCCAATAGTTCGATGCTGAGCGCGAGGTCCTGGATACGGCCTTTGCGAAAATCGACATTCGAATAGCCGATCCGTTCCGCCACGATCGGCGCATTTTTGCGCGCGACTTCCAGCATTTCATCGGTCATATCGACGCCGATGACTTTTCCTTTGGGCCCGACGATCTGCGCCGCGATGAAACAAATCTTGCCCGTGCCGCTTCCGAGATCGAGGACCGTCTCGCCTTCGCGCAGATATTTGCTCGGGTCGCCGCAGCCGTAATCGCGGTCGATCACTTCCTGCGGGATCACTTTCAGGTATTCGGCGTTGTAATCCACCGGGCAGCAAAGTTTCGCTTCCGCTGCGGTGGCTCCGGCAGCATAACGTTTACGGACTTCAGATTCAGCGTTGATTGTGTTCATGGTGATTCGGCGGGGCGGCTGGCTTTGAAAAGGAAGCACAATTGTCGCCGCAAGGTAGCGTCGCGCACAAGTATTTTAACGAGCGTGCCGGCGCTTGGCTCTTTCACTTTCCAGCGGGCGTGCTGCTGACACCATTTAATCCGCTAATTCTTTCGGTTGCGGACTGGCCGCGCGCACCTCCTTGATCTTGTCGTAGACTGCGCGCGCCGCGCCGGCCATTTCTTCGACCGGATTCACTTCATCCTCGAAGAGAACGGTGTCTTCCATGACCATCGTCTCGGTCTGGCCGCCTTTCGTGAACGCTGCCCGGGTGCCGGGTCCTATAAAACGCGGCATCTTCCAGCCATCAACGGTCACAGGCACGTCGGCTCGTGGAAAAGAGACGCGCTAAGGGCGATGGCAACGATGGATTTTCTGATCTTCATGTGAGATTCCGGTTGTCGTAACCTGAGCTGTCGAAATCTAGTTTACGGTGAAACGGCGGACTTCCGCACCCTGGCTGCCGCGACGAGGCACCGCCACAAATAAACTGCTTAGCTCGGGCACAAAGAATCCGGTGCGTGCGCCTGGTGCTGTCACGACCTTTTCGTTCATCTTGTAGTCATCCTTGTCGATCTGATCGATGATGTCGATGCTTCCCGCGCTGCAGATCGCGTAAAGACGGTGGCGCTCTTCATCGTAGAAAATTTCATCCACGTCGCCCGAAATCAACAGGGTCGTAACTACCGTGCCCGAATCCGTGTTCATGATGACGAGGGATGCGGGCGAACGACATCCGACAAAGAGCCTATGGTTCGCTTCGTCCAGCGCGATCGGGAAGTTTGCCGTGGCACCACCGGTTCATGAAGTGGCGATTACTTGGGCCTGCGCTCGATCCACCACCGCAATCTGGCGAGCGGTTGGACATTTACAAAGATACGCAGACCTTTTTTTTCCAGCACGAATGCTTCGGGGTGCGCGGGCAATTTTAGCGAGACAACAAACTCTCCAGTCTTCGCAGGCTTGACATTAATTCGTTAGGTGTATTGCATTCGAACTGTTTCTTGAAACCATCCACCATAGAGTGAGAAAATATGGCAAGTCCTGATGTTATCCCGAACCCAGTAGGTCCCGCTGGCGCCCCAGCGAAACGCGGTCGTGCCAAACCGTTCAGCTTTCACGACTACGTGGTGTCGATCCTGATCGCTTTGGTGCTCACTGTTTTTTACGGGGGGTATTACCTGATCCAACGCACCTATTTTTTCAACGCTCCGGGGAATATCGACGCATTCTATGTCCCTGACAAAGTGATCGCCGTGGTCGGCATGATCCTTCTCGCCTTCACCTTTCTCATCGGTCCAATCTATCGCTACTTCAATGCCTTCGATTATTTGATGCAGTATCGGAAGGAGATCGGCATTGTCGGCGGATTTTTCGCGCTCTTTCATCCGCTTGTCGCCTATTTCTTTCTTCCCTTGACGTTTCCACAATCCGAAATTCCCCTCACTTCAGTCACCTACGGCACGGGAATAGCCGGGTTCCTGGTTGTCACTTTTCTCATCTTCATCTCGTCTCAGAATGCAGTCACTCTCCTCGGGGCGAACCGGTGGTGGTTTCTCCACCGCTTTGGGCTGCGGCTGGTCATCCTCTTCGCGGTGATCCACTTCTTCTGCATAGAATGGAACACCTGGGTGCAGTGGCTGACGCATAGTGCCGGCAAGCCGTCCCCCGAACTTCTGTATCCTTGGGTACCGGAACCCACAATCTTTGCGGGCTTGTTCATCGTCTGGGTCATCATCATCCGCCTTTATGAAACGCTTTTCCTCTACAGGGATTTGGGGTTGAAGCCTAAGGACATCGCACCCGACGCGAACCTGCGTCTTCGCGGCCACCGGTTTTTCATCTATTCCTTGGGCGTGCTGATCGCGTGCAATGTCTACGTAATCGGCCGCTGGATGTACTACTTCAGCACACGGTAGTTCTGGCCGGCGATCGGCTGGGAGCCGTGCTCTCGTGAACGACGTTCAGGTCGTCGGGACCGACACGAATTGTCTTCTTCAAAGCTAGAGCCGCCACAGCACTGGCGAGGGATGAGGGAAGCGGAATCGGCGCGCCGGGCGCGTCTGCCAGCGCCGGTTTCTCGTAGAAGCTGACGGGCCGCCGCCGCCCACATCATCCAGTCCGGGCACGAGCGCCGTTCAGGCTCTTATCCGCCCGCGCGAGGAAGCTGAAAAATGGGCGGGAACGTC
Organism: Chthoniobacterales bacterium; assembly: GCA_003244145.1. Lineage (GTDB taxonomy): Bacteria > Verrucomicrobiota > Verrucomicrobiia > Chthoniobacterales > UBA10450 > AV80. The sequence continues at coordinate 4,152 of QHBM01000082.1, read as the reverse complement.
AGCAAGACCCCGATCAGAATCAGCACCAAAGTGACCGCCCACCACATACGGAAGGAAACTTCCCGCCGGCGCCAAGCCGCATGGAGCGCAGCCCACGCCACGAGCCACGCTATCAAACCCATCGAGGATTTGCCGACAAGGGGCCCTGCGGGCGGCCACCAGTTTAACCCCTTCATCGTGGCCGCACTCATCTCGGCCAAGATCACGGACAGCCCGAGTACGGCCACCCCGACGCCAGCTGCGACGATCGCGCCCACGCCCGCGCCATTAGTTTTTTCAGATGGAACTGTTGTCATAATACCTCCTAAAGGATGGGCACGGCCTTGTAGATCAATGCGCCAAGCACACCACCGATCACCGCCGCCGCCAATGTTAACACCAGGAACCAAGTTGCTGCCCGACGCAGATCGTTGCGACTGGCCAGCTCGGCGCCGTAGTATGTCACGATGAAAACCACGACCGTCGCCAGAATCGGCGACGCCCACGCGATGTGTTCCTTCCACTCCATTGCGAACGTGTGCAGCCAGGCAAGATCAGGGACGGCGAGCAATTTCGACCTAGGACTGTCCGGCGACGGGGCGCGATACCATGGATAACTGACATAAGTCCCGGTAATCATCATTAGCCACACCAGCACCGCTATGGCCCACACGCGGCTCTTCAAGCGGCCCAATGCTACGCTCAATTCCTCTGGCGTCCCCGCCTTGTGGGGTAGCGTCAACAACTCCATCAGCCCACTGGCAAACGCCAGCAGAAAGATCGGGACGAGTATGATCCCGTGCCCCACCGTCCACCATCCGTGCATTGTCATTGCCATTTTGGTCCTCCGTCAAAGATTCAAATTAAAGTATGCACCGTGAGTATTTCCACTGACACCATTGTAGTAAAGCAAAAAAATAGGTGGTCTGGCAAAGCGCCACGGGCGCGACATCGCGTACAGTGTCTTCACCTTCACACGCTGGATGAACCTTCTCCTTTGATTAAAATTTCGGCGTAAACTGCGCGAGATCGTAGATGCCGAGCTTCTTTTCGATCTCCGCGACCTTGTCGACCATTTTGCCGAAGCCATCTTCGCCGAATAGCTCGTCTTCCTTTTTCTCGAAATCTTCGCCTAACGAATCGAACTCGTGCGGACTGACAATGCCGCGGAAGGCGGGGAACAAGACCGTGTCCTCCCGCGCCTCATGAGGGCTGTACATGCGGATGAATTGCCGCATCGAATCGGCCAGCTTGCGGCGCTCGTCCGGATTTTTCAGCGCCTGGTTGGTGGCGAATTGCATTGTGATATCGGTCAGCCGGCGGCCGCCTTGATGCTGGAGCAAGAGGACGTCTACCAGCTCGGTCAGCTTGTTTGCCTTCTTGAAGCGAGGGAACAGAAAGTTTTCCTCCAGCTTCTCATGATAATCCTCAATGAAGTCGCGGATGATCCTGGCGGAGTCGGCGATCGGCTCCGGTGGCAGATCTTCCCTCGCCTCCATCCGCCGTAACGCTTCGATATAAACCAGCAGGATGCGCTTGAGGACGCCATGCTCTCGCATCAAATCTTCCGGCGGTGAGACGTCGTCCATTTTCTTTTCCTCTTCTTTGCCCAGTGCCTTGGTTGCGCCGGCGATGACTGAGGCCGCAATGACAATGCCGCCAGCTTTAATGAATTTTCGGCGTGGGGAGTTGCCGATAAGGCTCGCGTCGTTTTCGCGGTCAGGGAACTTGTCGCTCCCTTTCCCTTTGGTCGCGCTCATCGTTTATGGGCCGCTTTGATCCGTCAGAACATCACCTGAAGGCGCAGGATCAATTCATCGAACTGGTCGTCGCCGAATCGCGGATTGGCCTCCCGGAAGTCGGACCAGGTATGAATATAGTCGGCCATGAGTTTGATTCCGTCTCCCTTGATGTAGTAGTTCAAGCCGCCGGTAATGGACTGAATGTTATCGTTGGCCACCTGATCGGGATCGAACGACTCGTATTTCACGACTGCCTGCAGTTTTTTCGGAATCAGGAAGTAACTTCCCTGCACATAAAAACCGTTGGGCGAGAACTCAGCGAAAGTTGGGACTCCGCGCCCACGCACCTTCTCATGCAGATACTCAGCGATCAGGTCAAACGGTCCGATCTTTAACCAGGCATCGAAGCTAAAAGCGTGTCGTGTGTCGGGATTCGCGAGGGTATAAGAGGTGAGAGACCCGTCGGCATTCACTCTCAGGTTCAAAGTCGGCGCAATGTTGGTGCCGGTTTGGTCGCGGCTGTAGAAATAATCGCCGCCGAGTTTCAAACTCGCGTCCTGGCCGAAAAGCCGACCCTTGAAGGGCAACAGCTCGAGCCGGCTGACATACATGAATTCATTGTTGTCGTTGTTGTTAACATTGCGCCCGTTGCCGTTGAAAATCCCAGTGTAGTAGGTGACCAAGTCCTTCTGCTCAGGCGCGATGTTCGTCAGCGGCTTGCCCCAGAGCATGACACCGATCTGACGCTCCGGTATGATTGCGCCAGTGGCGAGACTGCGTTCGATGGTAAAAATCTGCGCATCGGAAGTGAGGTTCTCCAGGCCAAAGGGGGTCTTCCATTGACCGACCCTGATGTTTGCTTCGGGATAGTGATGCCAATTTACGAAAATGTCCGTGCCCGAAAACCCAGTGCGCGTTGCCGGCGAAAGTCCGTCACTTTGCTCGAAGTCTCCCTCTATCTTGAAGTCGAAGTCTTCCAGAAAATCGCCCGTCAACGTAATGCGGGCCCGGCGGAGGCGGAAGCGATCCTTCAACGCGGTCAGGCCAAAGCGTCCTTCAAAGGCGGAAACATCGCCCGACTCGGAGTTCGCCTGAATGTAACCACCCAGGGTCAGCTTAAACTCCGAGCCACTGGGAACCACGTAAATCGGCTTCTTCTCCTCAGTGACTTCCGTTTTCTCGACGTAGTTTTTGGAATCGGGAACGAACCGGGATCTTTTGGTTTCGCTGAGTGAAGTCGAAGGCTTTTCTTTTTTCAGGCCCTTCACTTCTTGCTCGAGCTCCGCGTTGCGTTTCTGCAGGAGGTCGACCGCGCGCTCGAGCTTTTCCAGACGCTCCGAATCGGTTTTTGCTTCGGCGGCGAACCCATGAAGCGTGAACGTACCTAAGCACAGGACGCTCACCACTAGTCGTAGAATTGATTTGCGATGTTGGCACATTCACTCTGGATACGAGATCGGCGCTCTGGAACACAAGCATTTTTACTCGTTAGGGAACTGCGCAGGCCCGCCGGAGGAACGGGAAAAACTTGCTCCGGCCAAACGCCTGCTTCCTATTGCCCCTGTGAGCAGCCTCCATCTCGGCGTCAATATCGATCACGTCGCCACCCTGCGGCAGGCGCGTTATGCGACCATGCCTGAATCAAAAAATGCCGAGCCGGATCCGATCGCCATCGCCGGGATCTGCGAACGCGCCGGCGCCCATGGAATCACCGTCCATCTCCGCGCCGATCGGCGGCACATCCAGGACCGCGATATCCAGCGGCTGCGCGAAAACATCATGACGAAACTGAATCTCGAGCTGGGAAACACGCCCGAGATCGTGGACATCGCGTTGCGAATCGTGCCCGACGAAGCCTGTCTCGTTCCGGAAAAACGCCAGGAAGTGACGACGGAAGGCGGCCTCGATCTCGTCGCCAATCAGAAAGAATTGTCGGCAACGGTGAAACGGTTTCATGCCGCGGGCGTGCGGGTGAGCATGTTCATCGATCCGGCGCTGGAACAGATTGATGCCGCAGCGGAGATGGGCGTGGACATGGTGGAACTGCATACGGGCAAGCTGGCGAACGCGTTCACGGATAAAATCGCGCAGCAGGAGCTGGAACGGCTCCGCGCCGCGGCGGTCGCGGCGGCTGGCGGCAAGCTCCAGGTCAACGCCGGCCACGGCATCAATTACCGGAACATGGCGCTCATCCACAAAATTCCGCACCTGGTGGAATTGAACATCGGCCACGCGATCGTGGCTCGCGCCATTCTGGTGGGCTTCGAGACCGCCGTGCGCGAAATGCTCGCGCTCATGGAAAATTATCGCGGATGAGCGTGCTCGGAATCGGAGTCGATTTGGTGGAAGTCGCGCGGATCGAACATTCGCTGGAGCGTTTCGGCGGGCGTTTTCTCCAGCGCGTTTTCACGCCGGGCGAGATCGAGTATTC
>QHBM01000143.1 GCA_003244145.1 Chthoniobacterales bacterium | reverse complement strand
ATGGCTTTCGAAGAAGAATTTTCGGTGGAAGTGCCGGATGAAGATGCTGAGAAACTTCAGACCGTAGGCGACGTGGTGAAATACATCGAAGAAAAAGCTTCGAAACAGTAACGACACCGGCAACGTCAGAGAAAAAGAGACACGGCTCCGGCCGTGTTTTTTTTTGGCGCTGAGGCAATTGCGGTTTCGGGTTGCAGACAATCCTCAGCGACCCAGACTGAAGCGGTGATCTTTGCCCTCTTCGAGCGACCGCTCTTTTACGTGGCGGGACATTACGTGTCGTTCCTCGGCCTGATGGCCTTCGGCGTCCTCTTCACCGCCGGTCTTCTGGTTGCGCGAGGCCTGCAAAGTGAAGCCGTCCGGCGGTTTCTCGCGCGCTTCAAGCTCGACACGAATTTCATCGCGATCGTCACCACGATCCTGAGCGTTTCCGCGCTGGTCTTTTTCACCGTCAACGCCGTCAACGCCGCCGGCATTCCCTTGCTCTGGACCGCACCGGTCCCGGGAGTGACGCTCAGCCTCATCCAGATTTTCCTGCTCATCGGGCTGCTCATCGCCGTCTTCTGGATTTCGTCCCGGACGAAACGTTTCCTTTTCAACCGCTTTCTGGTCAAGAGCGGCCTCGACCGCTCCCTCCAGTACGCCATCGCCCAAATCGTCAGCAACCTCGTGCTTGTCATCGGGATTTTCATCGTGCTCGAGAACACCGGAATTCACCTCGGGGCGTTGACGGTTTTCGCGGGCGCGGTTGGCGTCGGCGTCGGCTTCGGTTTGCAAAACATCGCGAGCAATTTCATCAGCGGCCTCGTCATTCTGGCCGAGCGACCGATCACGATCGGCGATCGCGTGGAAGTGGCCGGCGTGGTAGGCCAGGTGCAACAAATCCGCGCGCGCAGCACCGTGATCCTGACTAACGACAACATCTCGATGATCGTGCCGAACACCAAGTTCATCGATTCGCCGGTGACGAACTGGACCTACGGCGATCCGCGCGTGCGTTTTCGCATCCCGATCGGCGTGGCCTACGGGAGCGACGTGAAGAAAGTCCGCGAGGCCTTGATCGCCGCCGGCGAGAGCAACTCTCACGTCCTTACCGATCCCGCGCCGAGCGTGTTCCTGAACAAGTTTGGCGAAAGCTCGATCGACTTCGAGCTCGTGGTCTGGAGCAGCGAGATGAGCCATCGTCCGAGCCGATTCAAGAGCGACCTCAATTTCGCGATCGAAGAAAAACTTCGCGAAGCCGGGATCGAAATTCCTTTTCCACAGCGCGATCTCCACATCCGGAGCGGCGCGCTCAAGCCCGAGAAGTTGTAGCTGCCGCTGTTGCCTTGCGGAGGAGGATTGGACGTTGGACGTTTCCCCGCCTTTTCCGCCATGCCCGCAGACCAAACCATTCCCTTCCCCAACGGCGTCGCCCGCGTTCTCTCCCGCGCCGACCTGGAGAATTGCGAGGCCTGGCAACATGCCTTCGAACGCAACTGCAAGGACCACCGCTTCTACGAAATCGTGGAGCAAACCCTCGATTCCAAATTCGAGCATCACTATCTCCTGCTCGAAGATAAAAGCGGCAAAGTCCGCGGCATTCAGCCGGTTTTTTTCGTCCAGCAAAATCTGGTGGACGGAATCCCGGCGCTCCGCGGCGCGGTGGAAACGGTTCGGCGGCGTTTCCCGCGTTTTCTCACCATGCGAGTGCTCATGGTCGGCAACGCGGCCGGCGAAGGTCATTTGTCCGCCGCCGCGCCGGAAGATGAAGAATGGGTCGCCAATGCGCTTCACGCGACGCTCAAGACCTACGCGAAGCGCTCGAAAGCTTCGCTGGTTGTCTTCAAGGATTTCCCCGCCAAATATCGCCACGCTTTCCGCAATTTTTCCGCGAACGGATACGTCCGTGTGCCGAGCATGCCAATGACCGAGCTGCCGTTGCTGCGCTATTCGGGCTTCGACCATTACCTCAGCACGCTCGGCAGTTCGACCCGGAAAGATTTGCGGCGGAAATTCCGCAAGACTGACGCGGCCGAGCCGATCAATCTCGAAGTCCTCACCGATCTCACGCCCTGCGTTGATGAAGTTTATCCGCTCTACCTCCAGGTCCACGAGCGCTCGCCCTTGAAGTTCGAATGCCTGACGAAAGAATATTTATGCGAACTGGGGCGGCGGATGCCGGATCGCGCGCGCTTTTTCGTTTGGCGGCAGGACGGCCGGGCCATTGCTTTCAGTGTCGCGCTCGTGCACAACGACACGATCTACGACGATTATCTCGGGCTCGATTACCGCGTGGCGCTCGACCTGCATCTTTACTTTTACACGTTGCGCGACATCATCCGTTGGTCGCTCGCGCAAGGCTTGGAGCGTTATCGCAGTAGCCCGCTGAACTACCATCCGAAGCTGCATCTCGGCTGCGACTTGTTCCCGCTCGATCTTTACGTCATGCACACCGCGCCATTATTGAATCCAATCTTTCGGCAGGCGGTGAAGTTCCTCGAGCCGACCCGCCACGATCCGGTGCTGCAACGTTTTCGAAACGCGAATGAGTTGCACGCTTAGTTCTGTTTCAAAGCTGCGCTCCAGGACAGCGCGCTGTAGCCGCGCCGCTCTGTCGGCGCGCGGGTTCCCAGACGCGGCGACAGAGCGCCGCGACTACAGCGATGCAAACTAAACCATCGGGATTTCGCAGCCCGTGGCTTCAGCTTGCCCTGAGCGTTGTCTGCGTGCTCGTCTCCGAGCTTTTGCTGAAGCTCGGCGCGTCCGCGACCGCAAATCCCACGAGCTCCTGGTCCTGGACCGGGATCAATAGTCTGGTGTCGCCGCTGGTCTGGTGGGGAATTCTTCTCGTCATCGCGAGCTTCCTGAGCTGGCTTTACGTTTTGAAATACATCCCGCTCACGATCGCGTTTCCGCTTTCGCGCGTGGTCGACGTGCTGGTGCCGTTGAGCTGCTGGATTTTCCTCGGCGAAGCGATCTCGATGCGCCGCTGGTGCGGCATCGCGCTCGTGGTCGTCGGCCTCGCGGTGGTGGCAAAACCGGTCGCGCGCCTGGAGGAACGGTTGTGAATCTCCTGGCGTTTTTCTTCATCCTCACTTCGCTCGTCACTTTCGTGGCCGGCCAGCTTTTCCTGAAACGCGCGATGGAATCGACCGCGCGGGCTGACTTCGCCAGGCCGCGATTCATCTCGCTCCTGACCGCCGGCATTTTTGCGATGACGATCTCGTTTTTCCTGACGCTTGGATTGTTGCAACGCTTCGATCTCAGCTACCTCTATCCGTTCCAAGGCCTGAGCGTGATCATCATCAGTTTGTCCGCGGCGATTGTGCTCCGGGAAAAACTGACAATGCAATTGACGATCGGCGCGCTCTTGATCAGCGCCGGGATCGTCCTGGTCTCACTCAGCTAGAAGCGGCCAGAGCTTTTCGAACGCGCGAAGGTTGATCTGGGGGGCCGCGTCCAAATCCGGCGGGGGCAATTTCGGATGGTCCAACTCCGCGACGAAACGCTGTTTGAGCCGCGCGTAAACTGGCGGCGAAAACGCGCCGCAGATATCGCCGCCGATCATCCCCGCGTTCGCGCGCAATTGCGTCAACGCCCAGGCAATGTCTTCCAGCGTGAAGCGGCCATTTTCCCAGTTCGTGACCGCCTCCCCGGCGCGCAGGCAGTCGAGATCAATCGTGACGTACACGTCCGATCCCGCCAACGCCTCCACGAACCGCTCGAAACGTTCCCGCCAGTTCCCGCGCAGAATCGCGCCGCGGCGATCCTGATCCGATGGCACCCGGCCATCGGCCCAGGGGTGGACTTCGAGCCGGCCTTCCCGCTCTGCGCGGCGATTGCCGAAGAGTTTTCTCGGCCACCAGCATTCGAAATTCCCGCAACCCCACACGCTGATTTTTTTCACATGCGGAAGTTCGAGGGCCCGGTTCACCCAGCCGCCGCAACTCCAGCGCGGCGGTCGCACATCCCAGTCCGGATGATTATCAAACGAAACGAGGACGAACGGTTCGGCGACCCGGCGCACCCAAAGCGCGGTCAGATGATGGAAATCGCCGGAGCCATAGAGAACAAAGGGCGCCGTGGCCGCTTCGCGATAAAATTCCTCGATCAATCCGGCGGGCGCCGAGAAGCGAAGACGCGGGCCCCAGGGAGAAACATCCCGCGTCTCGAACGGAATCGCTTCCGGCGGCCAGGCATTATCCAGGTTGAGATGAATCGCCTTGCCCAAGAGTCAAACGTTGCCGCGCCGAGGACGAAAGCAATGGCCTAGTTCTTTTCCATGCGCGCGACACCCACTCCAAGCGCGAAGGTACGGTGCATGGCGAAAAACGGACGCGGCAGGAAGGGGAACAACAACGGCGGGAAAAACGCATGCGACGAACGCGATTTCTTGTGTCG
>QHBM01000120.1 GCA_003244145.1 Chthoniobacterales bacterium | reverse complement strand
ATGGGTTCTGGTGCAGATCACTGTTGTCCAAAACAGGTTTGAACTAAGCAAGAAATAAGCCCCCTATAATTTGTTCCGAGCCGAACCATCTTTTTGATCAGGCTGTTTCGGCGGCCGAATCCCAACAGGAGGGCAAGACGATAGTACAGGCAATGAGTCTGTTTAATCAACTGCTGCAGCATTTTCCGGTGCTGGAGTTTGCAGCGCTGGTGAAAAAGCACAGCGCCGAGCGTGCGGCGAAAGGTTTCAGTTGCAGGACGCAACTGGTCGCGATGCTGTTTTGCCAGTTGGCTCACGCGGATTCGCTGCGCGATATCTGCAACGGGCTTGCCTGCTGCGTGGGCAAGCTGGTTCGTCTGGGAATCGCCGCGGCGCCGAATAAATCCACGCTTTCTTATTGCCAACAGTCGCCGGCCCGCGAAGCTTTACGAGCACTTGTTTTACACGGCGCTGGCGCGGTTCCGCGATGAAAAAGGGCTGGGTGTCACTTTGAGAATTATTTGGCATAGATCGTCAACATTATTTGGCATAGCTGGTCTTCTTGGCTAACGGCGACCCGAAGGGGTAGTAGATGTCCACTATTGTGACGGCTCGCGGTAAAATCATAGACTTTGACAAACCCTCAGCCCTTATCCGTCATGAAAACGCTTCTCGCCCTCTTATCTCTCTCTGCCTTTGCCGCTGCACAGGACACAACCGCTATTCTCGAAGGCCGCATTACCGATCCCTCCGGAAGTTATATCCCGAATGCCGCCGTGCGCGCGGAGAATTCCGCAACCGGTCTGACCCAGGCGCAGAAGAGTTCCAGCACGGGCAGCTATCATTTTTCCTTCCCTCCGGGCGAGTATGACCTGACCATTGATGCTCAGAACTTTGGCCGCTACATCAGAAAAGGCGTTCTGCTGAACGTGGGTCAAACAGCTCGGATCGACGTCGCACTCACACTGGTGAGGGGAAAAGATACAGTCACCGTCAATGCCGAAGTGCCGCTCGTTAACAACAGCTCGAACGAGATCGGCAACGTTGTGACCAGCTGCGAGCTGGTGGACCTGCCGCTCGACGGCCGTAACTTCACGCAACTCGGATTGCTGCAGCCCGGCGTCGCTCCCATCACGCCCGGTCTCGCCGAAGCCGGAGGCTCACTGCGTGGCGGGCAGGCTTATGCGGTTGACGGTCAGCGCCCCGAATCGAACAACTACCTGCTCGACGGCGTCACCAACGTGAATCGCGTTGACGGAGGCTTCGCGTTAAGAACGCCGGTCGACGCCATCCAGGAGTTTCGCATCCTCACGCAAACCGCTCCCGCCGAATACGGCGGCACCAGCGGGGCCACCACAACCGTGGTCACCCGTTCCGGCACCAACTCCCTACACGGCGTGTTGTATGAGTTCCTGCGCAACAACGCTCTCGATACGCGAAACTTCTTCGCGAGCACCGTCGAACCACTCAAGCAGAACCAGTTCGGAGGAACACTGGGCGGACCGCTTCGCAGGAACAAAGACTTCGTCTTCGGCTACTACGAAGGCTTCCGCAACGTGCAGGGCGTCACCCAATCGGCGACGGTGCCGAGCGATGCCGAGCGCACCGGCGACTTCTCCGATCGGCGCGATCCCCAAACCGGAAAGCCCACGCCCCTCATCAACTATTTCACGGGCTCGCAGTTTCCCAATAACATGATCCCCGCGCAGGCGATCAGCCCCATTGCCGCGAAGCTCGTGCAGTTTTACCCGCATGCGAATGCCGGCCCGAACCTCTTCATCACCACGCAGAACAGACGCAATCAAACCGACCAGGGCGGCGTCCGCTACGACCACGTGTTCCGCGAAACCGATCAGCTCGCTTTTCGCTACGCCGATTCGCAAAGCTCCAACGTCGATCCGCTCTCGGTGGCAGGCGCTAACGTCCCCGGCTTCCCCGTCGGCGAAAGCATTGGGACTCATTCGGCGTCTGTCTCGGAAACCCATGTGTTCAGCGGCTCCGCGGTCAATATCTTCCGCACCGGCTTCTTCCGTAACGGTTTCGCTACCGACAATTCACTCAACCGGACTTCTCCGCGCGATCTCGGCTTCAACTACGACAGTTCGCTCGCCACGGCCAAAGGAACGCCATTCTTCATCGTCAGTGGTTACGCAAGCATCGGCGACCCGATAACGGGCCCTCGCAATACCGCGCAGAACAGTTACGAAGCGCAGGATTCCTTCGCGCGGACCACTGGAGCCCACAGTCTCAAAATAGGCGTCGAGTTCCGGCGCAACCAGATCAACATGACCGAAGGCATCGCATCGAACGGCTTCTTCGTGTTCGCGCCCTTTCCGGCGAGCGATCCCTTCGCCAGCTTCCTGCTCGGCTTCCCGGTTGTGTTTTTCCAGGGCGGCGGCGATTTCAACCGGGGCCTGCGCAACGTCGATTTCGGCGCTTACGCGCAGGATGAATGGCGCGTCACGCCGCACTTGACCATCAACTACGGGTTGCGCTGGGAACTGAGCACGCCGTTTACCGACATCCGCAATCGCATGAACGCATGGGTGCCCGGCAAGCAGTCGAAGGTCTACCCGAACGCGCCCGCGGGGCTGCTTATCCCCGGCGACCCCGGCGTGCCGGACGGCATTGCGCCCGTCTACTGGAAGGCCTTCATGCCGCGCGTTGGTTTCGCATGGGATCCCACCGGTTCCGGAAAAACCTCCATCCGCGCAGCATATGGCATCTTCTACGATTCCTTCACGAATGGTGTGGGCGGCCCGCTTCAGGCGCCTCTCAGCGCGCTGCCGTGGACGCAGGCCCGCCAGCTAAGCGCGCCCATTCATTTCACGGACCCGTGGAACGGACAGAATCCCTTCTCGCTGAACTCGTTCCTGCGACCCACCACCATGCTCACCGTCGAGAACGGCATGCGTCCGCCCTATGCGCAGAACTGGAATCTGTCGGTTCAGCGCTCTTTGGCAGGCAATCTCCTGCTAGATGTCCGCTATATCGGCAATAAGGGGACGCGCCTGCCGCGCATGATCGAGGCGAACCCATCCGTTTACGCGCCCGGTGCGACTTCCGATAATGCGGACCAGCGGCGTCTCTACGCCGGCTGTCACGGACCCGCCGGACCGTGCGACTTCGGCTCGGTGGGCATCATTACCGATTCCACAAACTCTACCTACCACGCCGGGCAGGCGGCCCTGTCACGGCGTTTCAGTAACGGGCTTGCCTTTCTCGCGTCTTACACCTATTCGAAATCTCTCGATTACGTATCCACTTTCAACGTGTCCGGCTCTGCGCCGCGATTGGTGGCCGGCGAGAACGACCTGGCGCAAAATCCTTTTGACCTTGCAGCGGAACACGGCCCCTCCATTTTCGATGCTCGCCACAGATTCGTCCTGAGTGGGAGCTACGCCATTCCGGTGCTGCGTTCGTCCAACGCCCTTGCCAATGCCGCTTTCGGCGGGTGGCAGCTCAACACAATCGCCAATTTCAGCTCGGGAACGCCTTTTACCGTTTACGACAGCGCCAACGTGGCACTGCAAGGGACTTCGCCCGAGATCACCGGCTTTTATTCCAGCCGTCCGGATCTGATCTCGAACCCGAACGCCGGCTCGCACACACCCGATAGCTGGGTCAGCCGTTCTGCTTTTCGCCGCCTCAATCCCACCACTCAGGCGGGGCAGTTCGGCAATGAAGGCCGCAACGTCGTGCGCGGTCCCGGCACGGGCAACGTCGACCTTTCGCTGCTGAAGAGTTTCGCTCTCGCTGAAAGGCTGCGGCTCCAGTTCCGCGCCGAATGCTTCAACCTGGCGAACCACGCCAAGTTCGGGCTTCCGGAAAACGATCTGGCCTCACCCAACCTCGGGCGAGTTCTCGAAGCGGGCTCGCCCCGCGTGCTTCAATTTGGATTGAAACTGATCTACTGAAACGGGTGTAATCATGAGTGACGACGTCAAACGCGGTCCTGGCATGAAGCCGATGTTCCTCCCGGATGTGGAGCGCTGCGCCACGCCTTCGCCCTACACCGCGCTAATTCGCGACCGGCAGCAGGCAGGCTTTGAATACCCGCAGATCTGGCACATGTTCGCGTTCCTGCCAAAGGCCACCGAGCACCTTGCCCGATTCACGCAGGAGATTCTTCGCAGTCCCGCGCCCATGAGCCCGGGCATCCGCGAACTGATCGCCGCATTTACGTCTTACAGGAACGATTGTCCGTTTTGACTGAAATCCCACGCCGCAGTTGCGGCGGAATTGCTCGGCAGCGAGGAACTGGTCTGGGGCGTTCTGCGCGACCTTGAAACCTCGGCGCTGGATGAGAAGCACAAAGCGCTCTTCCGCTTCGTGCGCAAGGTGAATGATGAATCGCCCCAGATTACAGCCGACGATATGAAGCCACTTCACGCCGAGGGTTGGGAGGACGAGGCGATCTACTTCGCGATCACCGTCTGCGCGCTGTTCAATTTTTACAATCGCTGGATCGACGCGAGCGGAGTTCACGCATTGTCCGAAGAGGCTCACCGCGAGGGCGGCAAGAGGACCGCGATGCATGGTTACTCCCGCAGTTAGCTCGGATCGAGGTGAGTCGGGCGCGGCCTGGAGAGTCGTCGTTGCCGCCTACTTCGGCGTAATGGTCAGCTTCGGGTCGCTGCTGGTATTCAGCTTCGGTACCTTCTTGAAGCCGCTGACCATCGAGTTCGGGTGGACGCGCGAGGCCGTCTCGGCCGCGTTCGGATTGGGCGCCCTCACCGTCGCCGTTTGTTCGCCGTTGCTCGGCCGCCTTCTCGATCGCGGAGTGCCGCGGGCGGTAATTTTGCCATGCATGGCAATCTTTGGCGTCGGATTCGCCTCGCTGGGTTTGCTCACGCGTCACCTTTGGCAGCTCTACGGGACGTTCATTCTCCTTGGAATCGTAGGCAACGGAAGCACGCAGATGGGTTATTCCCGGGCCGTCTCGACCTGGTTTGTGCGCCGCCGCGGGCTCGCGCTCTCGCTCGTGATGGCCGGTTCGGCCACGGGCGCGATGATCTTCCCACCGCTCGCACAGGCACTCATAACCAGCGCCGGCTGGCGCAACGCTTACTTCATCCTTGGCGGGATGGTGCTGATCTTGGGGCTGCCGCTCACCGCGCTGTTCGTCCGCGAACGCGGCGGGGAACACCCCACGGGCAAACCGGCGCAATCCGGCGTTACCGTGCGCGAAGGGCTCCGCTCACGCGCCTTCTGGCTGCTGATCGGGACTCTGTTCCTCGGTTCGTTAAGCGTGAACGGCGCCCTTACGCATCTTTCTCCGCTGCTGACCGACCGTGGAATCGGCCAGCAGCGAGCCGCGCTGGTGGCATCGGCACTCGGCTTCTTCAGCTTCGGCGGCCGACTCGTCACGGGCCAGCTACTGGATCGCTTCTTCGGGCCGCGTGTAGGTTTCTGTGTTTTGGGAGCGACCGCCGCCGGCATACTTCTTCTCGCATCCGCGGCTTCGACCGTGTCTGCCTTGGTGGCTGCCGCTCTGATCGGTCTGGGTATGGGGGCCGAAGCGGATATCACCCCTTATCTGCTCACCAGGTACTTCGGCCTCAAGGCGTTCTCGACGCTGTACGGATTCTCGTGGACTGCCTACGCGGTTGCGGGGGCGCTTGGTCCCGTACTGATGGGCCGGGCATTCGATCTAACGGGCTCGTACGCCTCGCTGCTGACTCTCCTTGCGGGTTCGACCGTGCTTTGCGCAACGCTGTATCTGGGATTGCCCGGATACCCGCCGAATCCGTTTGGAGCCACCAGTACCACGCCTCCGTAAGATGGATGGCGGCCGCACCGTGTTTCTCCGGTACAGCAAGCCGGAAAACAGGTGATCCCATTTGGGAGAGGTAAGGATGCTGGTTAAATCGTCACACTCTTCTTAATCTTTTCCGCCGACAGCCCCTCTGATCGGGGCGGCATACGCAATATTAGGACCCGATCCAACGGTTCCGGGACTCGATCCCGCTTCAGAGTGTATCGCCCGAAACGGTTGATATGGGTTCTGTTGCACCTGGGCTTTTCACTAAGCGGCGAGCA
>QHBM01000023.1:760-14380 GCA_003244145.1 Chthoniobacterales bacterium | reverse complement strand
GGGCTCCTCGTCATCCAGCATTCGCGCAGTTTGTTCCCCGCTCCAATTGCGCTCGGCCGCGAGGACACCGGCTCCGAGAACATTGAGAAACCCATGCATCTTCGTTTGCACACTCTCATGATAAAGCCGCACTGGATGATGCAGGCCGGCCGTGAACTTGATCGGCACTTGATGTTGCGTCGCGGCCACCAGCGCGGCCGCAATTTGCGCGGAAGACGGAAACGCGTCGCTGGTGACGCCGCCGGTCCGCAATTTGAAGCAAAGTTTGCGGCCGGAATGGGCGCCATTGTTTTGCGCGATCGTTTCGATCGAACGGACCGCGGTTTCGGCGGGCGTTTCCAGGAATACATTCAAACGCAAACCACTCAGCGCCGTCCGGGTCTCGTTCAAAGCGTCAGGATTCATCTCCCCGGGGAACGGCGCTTCGAGTTGGTCGATGGCAACCCGGTCGCCGCAACTCGTGCGAAACAAGCGAATCGATTCTTCCGTGGCCGCGAGCGAGCGGATGAAAGCCGCCGCGTCCGTCGTTCGCGCCCCGAGCACGGAGATTCGGAGGAGATGTTCGGAATCGAACGACGCCAGCCCGCGGGCCGCGGCGTCGAATTCCGCGATGGGAAGGACGAAGGCGCCCAACATCCACTCATCCTGGTTACGAACATACTCGGCGTGATTTCGCAGCGCCGGCTCGAGCGCTAGCGTTGCCGGGGGAAAAAGTCCGGCGTAATCAACCGAATGCGCCAGCAAAGCGCGAAGGGAAGCAGCAGGCATTCGTGAATTCAATGGCTGGTTAGCGGCCCGCTAGTTCTTTATCTTGCCCTCGATCCAATCGATTATCTCCGACGCGCTCTCGCCCGCGTAGCCCGTAAACTCCCGGAGGATTTTTCCGTTCGGATCGAGCAACACCACCGTGGGATATCCCTTCACATCGATGCCATACTCCTTTGCCAGTCGCTCGTTCTGCTTCACCACTGCGGCGGACAGCTTTTTTTGTTGAGGATAATCCACCTCCACCAGAACGAGATTCTTCGCGGCGTAAGTGGAGAACTGCGGTTTCGAAAAGACCATCTTCTTGAATTGAATGCACGGGCCGCACCAGTCCGAGCCGGTGAAGTCCAGCAGGACGCGCTTGTTTTCGGCCTTGGCCAGCTCGAGCGCTTTGGCGTAATCCGTCTGCCAGCCCGCGGCGCTGACCACGCCAGAGGCCGAGAAAAAAGCGAGGAGCACGAGGACCAGATTGCGATAAGACATGGTGCGATCTTACGCGTCGGAAAGCCGCGTCACAACAAACTATCGGCCCGCGGCGTGGCGTTGGAATAATTAGCTTGTCCTCCGCCTTCCCTCCCCGCTTACTTCCTGATTCGAAAACCGAGACTGGCAATAAATGCCGCTCCGGCATTCCAGACCAAAACTAGAAACGATGCATCCCATGAAAATCAAATTGCTCCTGGCCGCTCTTCTCCTCGCTCTCGCCGCTGCCACCTCGCTCCGGGCCGGCACACCCGCGGATGAGAAAGCGTTTGTCGATAAATACAAAGCCGCTTTCGAAAAGGGCGATAAAGCCGCGCTCCAATCGTTTCTCTACACCCAGGGCGCGAACCCGATGGCGCTCGAGTTCTACAAGATGATGCAATCGGAAGGCGCCGGCACCGCGAAAATTGCCAAGATCGAGCTGGTCGATCTCACTCCCGAAGACGCCAAGAAAGCGTCCGAGGTCCAGACCGGGCCCGACGGAAGCAAAGCGCAGTTACCGCTCAAGCCGACGAAGAAGCTGAAGATCTCCATCGAGACCAAGGACAGCAACGGCAGCTCGTCGAGTTCGACCGAGAATTTCGTCGCCGAGAAAGACGGCAAGTACGTCATCCCGGTGCCCGCGACGGTGAAGTAAGCGAAGCCGTAGATTTACCTGCTCCGGAACTACGCGTTGCCACGCCGTTTCATTCGCGCGCCGAGAAGAACACCGGCGCCGCTGATCACGGGATTAACCAAATGGAGCCACAAGGGCGTCACCGCGAGACTTATGGCGTCGAGATACGAAACATCGCCGGCACGGATATTGGGCGCGTCGGGGTTTCGTTTCATCGCGGAAATGCAGCTCAGCAGGGTAAGAAGGAAAATGATCACGGCGAACACCTGGCAGGTGCGCCAGCTTTTGCTGATGGCCGCGCAAAGATAGCCGGCAAGGATGCAGCCGATAAACGAGATGATCAGGGTCAGTGCCAGCCAAAGATTGGAAACCTCGTAACTATCCGTTTGAAAGACGCGCTCCGGTCCGAGTGCGATGTAGGAACCGGTAAAGATCGCCATGAAGAGAAGGAACATCACGGCGTAACTGACGATGATTGCGATAATGGATTTCAGCATGCGATGTTGTTGTTTTGGAAAGACGCAGCCATAGCGAGCGGACCGCGCTCGATGCGACTCAAATCTTCATCCAAGGCAGCGCATCGAGGTCGACGTTGCCACCCGTCAGGATAATCCCAACGCGTTTCGATCGAAAATCGACTTTGTCCTCGAGGATGGCGGCATAGGGAACGGCGCCGGAAGGCTCGATCACAATTTTCATCGTCTCCCAAATCGTGCGCATGGCGGTGACGATGGCCTCTTCGCTTACTGTCACGACGTCATCGACGTAACGCTGGATCAAGGCAAAATTGGGCGCGCCCAGATTCGTGAGCAAGCCATCGGCAATCGTCTCCTTTTTTTCCTGGTAAACCAATTTGCCTTGCTGAAACGACTCCGCGGCATCGCTCGCGCCCGCCGGTTCTGTCGCGATCACTTTTATTCCGGGCCGCATCGTTTTCGCGGCGACGGCGGTGCCGCAAAGCACGCCCCCACCACCCACCGGACAAAGAACGAGATCGAGATCGGGAATCTCCTCCAGCAATTCCACCGCCACTGTTCCCGCACCGGCCATGACCTGTTCATTTTCAAATGGATGAATCAACGTCGCGCCGGTTTCCGCGATCACGCGGACACAGGCTGCTTCGCGCGCTCGCTGATTCGGTTCACAAAAGACGATGCGGCCGCCATAACCTTCCACCGCGCGCACTTTTACCTTTGGGGAATTGGAAGGCATCACGATATGCGCGGCGATGCCGCGGAGTTTTGCAGCGCGGGAGAGCGCGGCCGCGTGATTGCCCGAGGAATGAGTAGCTACGCCGCGCTGTGCCGTGGCCTCATCGAGCGAGAAGACGGCGTTGGTCGCGCCGCGCGCTTTGAACGCGCCGACTTTTTGGAAATTCTCGCACTTGAAAAAGAGAGAAGCGCCGCTCGCGGCATCAAGCCGGGCGCTGGTCAGCACCGGGGTGCGATGGATATATGGACGAATGCGTTCATGGGCGGAACGGATTGCAGCGAGATCGAGAGCCATGTTTTACTCCTGCACCTCGCTGCCGCCGCGTTTTTCTTTGCCCAGAAGAGTGCCGACCGTAAGTCGCTCACTCACTGGCTCGAGCGCGCCCATGAATTTTTGGAACCGCTCCGAGAAAACCTCGCTGCGGAGTTCCAGGTAATGCGCGATCCCCGGTGAAGCGACGTATTGCCGCAAAAGTTCACGCCAGCCTTTCCAGAGTTGCGCGTCCAGCAGGCCATAGACGTAATGAAAATGGATCGTCTCGAACGCCTTCAAGAATTGGTGGGCCGCATGGAAGAAGCGCGCCTGATCGTCGGCGGAGAGTTTGCTGAGGTCCTCCAGGCCGGCGCGCCAAAGGCGGCCCAGCTCGGCATTTTCCATGAACGGTTTCGTGATATCGCGCAACGCGGCCGCGGCCGCATCTTGCGCAGCCACCTTCGCCACGCGCGTGCTCCGGCGCACCTGGATGCCGAGATAAAGCACCGACAAGACAACGGCGATGGAGCTAACGAGCTGAGAACCGGCGTTGATCGCCTCCCAATTCATTTGGTTATGAATAGCGCGCGATTCGGCACGGTCGAGGAATTTGATCCGACCCCGCGCGCATGATTAGTTTTCCGGGATGAATCCATACGCGAAGCCTAACGAGAAGAAGGTTGGCGCGCACCGGCCGAAGATTTCTCATCTGCCCAGCGCGATCGAAACGCGCTCGCGAAGCGAAAGGCTGGCGGAAAAGCACGCCGTGGCGGCGGAGCGCCGCGCGATCAAGAAATCCGTGCGACGGCACTTGCAGAAAGATCTGCTGGCAGAGCTGGACGAAACATCTGTTTAGGCACCAGCGGGCGATTGGGTCAATCGCCCCTTTACCTGAATCGGCGTGGGGGCGCAATACCTGCTCTTTTTTTGAGCATGAAGACCCACCAGCAGACCCGCGCTCTCTCCGATAACATCATTATCGATAGCCGCCGCCTCATTAGCGGCCTGAGGCAGGTCCTCGATATGAACTACGTCCGTGTGCTGGCAGGGGCGAGCGAGCGATGGGACCGCAACTTCGCGGGAAAAGACCCGAGTGACGGGTGCGTGAGCGTGCGGATCAGTTCAGGAAAACCGACGGCGGGAATTCTCCAGAAATCCGCGAGCTCGCTCTTGAGCGTCAACATGCCGCGGTTGTTGGCCTAAAGTTTTGCCGCCGCCTCACGGCGCGCGATTGTACTTCTTTAACAGCTCGCGTACGCGTTCGTGCGGTAGCGCCTCCACGCGATGGTCATCGCGGCCGGTCATGCTTTGATTATCGACCAGTGCGTTTACCACCGCTTCTTCGGTCGCTTGCACCACCGCGTCGAAAATCGAATCGAGCCGATCGTTCGGCACGGTTTCGACTGAGCGCGTGAGCTTGTCGGAATTCGATGCTTCGGGATTCGCGGTGGAAAAGGCGATGAACAAATCGCCGGAGCCGTTGCCGGAGACCGTTCCCGTGCGGGCGAGCCCGAGAGAAACGCGGCGCGCGAGCCGCTTCAATTGATGAGGCAGGAGCGGCGCATCCGTCGCCACCACCGCGATGCATGAACCATTTTCTCTCGGGTAAACCGAGCCGGGAATGTCTTTGCCGACGGGCATTCCCGCGATCACGAGGAGAGGGCGCCGGCCGAAGTTTGCCTGAACCAGGACGCCCACCGTGTAGGTGCGCGGCGCGGCGTCTTTCTTTTCCTTCATCTCGATCCGGCGCGAGGCTGTGCCGGTGCCGCCTTTGAATTCGTAACAAACCATTCCGGTTCCCCCGCCCACGCTGCCCTCATCAATCGCACCGCCGTGTGCGGTGTTAAGCGCGTTGAAGACGTCATCCGGCTTGACGTGAAAACCGTTCACGTCGTTGAGCCAGCCATCCCAGGTTTCGGCGACGACCGGGAGGCTCCAGAAGAAACCACCCGGGTCCGTGCCGCCGCGTTTCACCCGCCAGGCAATGAGCGCGTCCCGCACGACTCCGACGCTGTGGGTGTTGGTGAGAGCAATCGGTCCTTCCAAAAATCCGCCCTCCTCGATCCATGCGGTGCCGGTCATTTCCCCATTGCCATTGAGACTAAAAAGGCCGGCGTAGACCGGGTCGTCCTTTTTTCCGCGCGGGAGAATCGCGGTCACACCGGTGCGCACGGGACCTTTGCCGACTTCGAGTTTTCCTTCGCCGCTAATCAGTGTGGTGTAGCCGACTTCGACGCCGGCGACATCGGTGATGGCGTTCAATGGGCCCGGAGTGCCGTCGAAGGGGAGGCCGAGGGAACGGGCGCGGATGATTTCTTTCGTCGTGGGCGGTGGAGAGGTCTGCGGTTCGCGAGCGGCCAGAGCCGGAAGGAAAAGGAGGAGCGCGAAAACGACAAGGCGCGGCGAAATTGCTTTCATAGCGGAGCAGAAACGTCCAACGCCCAACGCCCAACGTCCAACGCTCATTGAAGAAGGCATCCGGGCCGCCTTAAACCGATAAATCCTGTTAATCCTGTCCAAATTTCTGATTTCTGTTTTCGCCGGCGATTGGCCGGATTAGATTCGGGCCGTGAGCTATCAGGTTTTCGCGCGGAAATATCGTCCACAGACTTTTGACGATCTCGTGGGCCAGGCCCACGTGGTGCGCACACTCAAAAACGCAGTTGAGCAAAACCGGCTCGCGCACGCTTATCTCTTCGTCGGCCCGCGCGGAATCGGGAAAACTTCAACGGCGCGCATCCTGGCCAAAGCGCTCAACTGCGTGAACGGACCGACCATCACGCCGTGCGGCGTGTGCGATAGCTGCAAGGAAATCACGGGCGGCAACAGCCTCGACGTCCTCGAGATCGATGGCGCCAGCAATAACGGGGTCGAGCAGGTGCGGGAGCTGCGCGACAACGTGCGTTACGCGCCGAGCAAAGGGCACTTTAAAATCTACATCATCGACGAAGTGCATATGCTCACTTCAGCGGCGTTCAACGCGCTCCTCAAGACCCTCGAGGAACCGCCGCCGCATGTGAAGTTCATCTTCGCCACAACCGAGCCGCAAAAAGTTTTGCCGACGATTCTGAGCCGCTGCCAGCGCTTCGATTTGCACCGCATCCCCGCGAACCTGATCGCGCAGCATCTTCAATTCATCGCGGGCAAAGAGAAGTTTTCTCTCGATCCGGCGGCTGCGCATGCGATCGCGAAAGGCGCTGACGGTGGATTGCGCGACGCGGAATCGATGCTCGATCAGCTCGTCGCGTTTTGCGGCGACAACATCGCTGAGCCCGATGTCTTGAACGTCTTCGGTTTCACGAGCGAACAAACGGTCGCCAATTTCACGGGTAAAATTTTGCAGGCCGAAACGCCCGAAGCGCTCGATCTCCTGCACGCGGAAGCCGAAAACGGCAAGGACATGATGAAATTGATGTCCGACCTGATTTCATATCTGCGCGATTTGCTCGTCGGCAAAGTGAAACCGGATGCGCTCGCGGACGACTTGAATCCGGAGTTGCAGCAATCGCTCGAAACCCAGGCCGCGATGATCGAGACCGATCGATTGCTCGAACTGATCGACCAATTCGCCGTGGCGGAAGGCCGAATGAAATGGGCGCCGAACAAGCGGCTGCACTTTGAAGTCGCGGTCATCAAAGCCATCCAAACTTTGAGTCAGGTCACGCTAAACGAAGTGATCCAGAATCTGGCCGATCTGCGCGAAGGTAAGCAGCCGGTAGGGCGAGACTCCGTCGAGCCGCCGGCGAAGAGCAGCGCAAAGTTGCCGGCGCCACCGAAACCCGCCGCGCCGCGCGTCGCGGAAAAAGCGCCAGCACCGGAGACGAAAGCAACGCCGCAAGAAAGATCCGAGATCGATCACGAAGCGATCTGGCAAAAAGTGGTGGAACAGATTCGGACGCGCCGGCCCTTGATCCACAGCTGGGTGAATTCGGCCACGGCCTTGGGAATTGAAGGACCTTTTTTTCAGCTCGGATTTCCGCCGGAACAAAAGACGGCGATGGAGTCACTGGCCAGTCCACGGGCGCGCGATTTCCTGGAGGCGCTCTTGAAGGAAATCAGCGGCCAGAGTTTGAAAATAAAGTTCGTGCTCAAGGAAGGTCTGCCGGTGCGCGCGGCGGTCGAGGCGCCGGCCACCACGCCGCCGCGGAAAAAGGAGGACTCGCAAACGACCTTCAAGGATGATCCGCTCATCCGCGAAGCGCTGGAAATTTTCAAAGGCGAAATCAAAACCGTGAGCGATTGACTCCGAAAGCTTTCGCGAGGAGACCCGACTATGAACCTGAACAAATTAATGAAGCAGGCCCAGAAGATGCAGGAGCAAATGGCGAAGACGCAGGCCGAGCTTGAAGATAAAACGGTCGAAGTGCAGGCGGCGGGCGGCAAGGTCACGGTGGTGGCGAATGGTTCGGGCGATGTGCTCTCAATCAAGATCGCGAAGGAAATCGTCGATCCCGAAGACGTGGATTTTCTTGAAGAGGCGGTGTTGAGCGGCGTGAAGCAGGCGATCGCGCAAGGCAAGGATCTCGCGCAATCGGAGATGACGAAGATCACGGGCGGATTGGGGATCTCGGGGTTGGGATTGTAGCCGCCTCGCGCAGCGCCGCGGCTACAGCGTCTGCGGCTTCGGTTGGTGCCGCTCGTAAATGCAAACCTGCCCGATCCCGAGCTGTCTCATTTTTTCCGCGAGGCGATCGTAATTCTCGCCCAGCTGCACATGCGAATGCGCATCCGACGCGGTCGTGAAGCGAATCCCCTTCTCGACCGCGAGCCGAATGATTTCATCGGAGGGATACAACTCGTTCACCGGTTTTCTCCAGCCAGCTGCCGATAATTCGATGGCCAGACCGCGCGATGCGATGAAGTCGAGCGTTTCCGCAACAAGCCCCCCGATATCAGCGTTGGGGCGATGCCCGTGGATCTTGACGAGATCGAGATGCGCCAGGCAATCGACGAGACCGGTCGCAGCGATTTCGCGGATGCGGCGAAAATAATCGACGTAAACTTCGTCGATTTCGCGCCCGGCGAATTGTCCCGCGCCCTCCGGAACGGTGTCGAACATCTGATCGGGGTTATCAAGGAAATGGACGGAGCCGAGGACGAAATCGAGCTGGTCCCAATGTTCCTCGATCCATTGTCGGCCTGCCTTTGACCGGACTGGATCGTTATCGAGCTCGATCCCAGCGCAGATTTTCAGATCAGGATTGACCGAGCGAAGTTTGTCGATTTCATCGAGATCGATTCCTTCGTGATAACGATCGTGATCGGTAAAGGCGATGTCGCGCAGGCCTTTCACTCTGGCGCTATCGGCCCACGGTTGAAGGAGCTTCTGCGTGTACGGCTGGACCCGATGGCCCTGCGGATGGCTATGGTAGTCGGAGAAGAGCACCTACGGCGCAGTCAAAAATTTCTGGCGAATGACCAGCTCGGGATATTGCGGGAAAAAAACTTCCACGATGAAGACTTTGTTCGGCGTCAGATCGCGCGTGGCAATGGTTTCCGGGTAATCGATGTGCTCGAGCGGATTTATCAGGACGGTGGCGGTTTTGTCCTCGAAAGCGTGGTTATCGGTCCACTTGGTCAGGATCAGGTCGGACGAGCTCCGCAGATAAATCTCGATCCGCTGTTCGGTAGGAAAATCGAGGACCACCGCGCGTTTCGAGACGTTCTTGAGCGTGAGGCGGACTTCGAGTTGCCGGACCTCGGATAATTTCACGGGCTGCGGCGAGAGCTTCAACTCGAGGAAGAGACCGCGGAGTTTGAGGTCTTTGTAGTTCAGCGCGGGATTGGATTGAAACGGATGCAACATCCGGGTGAACCAGCCCCCCCGTTTCTCGGGCGTTGGTTCCTGCGCGACCAGCCGGGCCGCAAACGCCAAAGAGACCAAGGCGAAGAGAACGGAACGGCTCATGAGGTGGCTAATCACCAAGCGTTGCAAATCCTGTCAAACCCTTTATCAATCCGCCATGCGAACCGCGCCCCAGCTGGCCCTGATTAGTCTCATGGCGGTGGCGATTTGCGCGGGCAAAAGTCCGCATTGCAGCTTTCGGGCGCATGCCGAGGCCAACGCGAGCGACGGGCCGGTGTTCTCCAGCCAAATCCGGTCGATCCTCTCGGGCAAAACGGTCACGATCGAAAAGATGCCGGCCCTTTCGGAGAATGATGTGGTTGGCTTTCAAATTTATCCCGCGGCCGATGGAAGTTATGGCGCCTTGTTGCAGTTGAACGAGCACGGCCGGCTGACGCTCGATTCGCTCAGCATCGAGAGGCGAGGAACGTTTCTTTTCATTTTCGTCAATGGCCGTCCGATCACCGAACTCCAAATCGATCAGCGAGTCGCGGACGGCAAAATCTACATCGCGTCCGGCCTTACCTCCACCGAGATCGAGTCGATGAAGAAAGAGTGGCGGCTGCTGGACCAGCGCAAGAAGTAGCAAAATGCGACGCTTCGTACCCCGCTGGGCCATTGGCCTGATCTTCGGCGTACCCGCGCTCGTCCGCGGCGAGACGCAACCGCTCAATCTCGCGCTCCCCACCGATAACGATGCGATTTTTCGCGGTGACGGCGCCGAGTTTTACCAATACATCGAACGCGATTACCGGGGGGTGAAATCGACGCCGTGGGAAGGCGGGCGTTATGGGTTTGTGCGCAATCCGGTCGAGACGTCGGGCGGACTGGTTTACACGCGTCTCCATGAAGGGATCGACATTCGGCCGATGCAACGCAACGCACAGGGCGAACCGCTCGATGCCGTCCGCGCGATCGCCGACGGCACAGTCGTCCACACCAACTCAGTGGCGGGCTATTCCAACTACGGCAAGTACGTCGTGGTCGAACACCGCTTCGACGGCTCCAAGTTCTACAGCCTTTACGGGCACTTGAGTGTGATTGGAGTGCGGGCGGGGCAGCGGGTACAACAACGCGACCAGCTCGGCGTGATGGGCCACACCGGCGAAGGTTTGAATCAGGCGCGCGCCCATGTGCATCTCGAATTGAACCTGATGTTGAGCCGCCACTTCGAAGCGTGGCACGACACGTTTTTCAAAACGGAGCAGAACCATCACGGCCTTTACAATGGGCTCAACCTCGTCGGGATCGATATCGCCCGTCTTTATCTGGCCTTGCAAAAACGGCCTGCGCTCACGATTCCAGAGTTTCTGGCCGAGGAAGAAACGCTCTACCGGGTCGTGTTTCCAGCCTCGAACAATTTCGACCTCCCGAAATTTTATCCGTGGCTGGTTCGCCAAAAATCAGATGAAGGAGCGAGCTGGGAGGTTTCATTCAATCGCGCCGGGGTTCCGCTGAAGATCGAGCGGAGCGCGAAACAGGTCGCGGAACCGGAGCTGTCCTACCTGAAGCCGGGCGGCATCGATGCCAGCTATCTGACGAGCGACAGGATCGCCGGCCGGGGCGCCGCCGCGCATCTCACCGGAAAAGGAAAGCAGTTCATGCGACTGCTGGTGTTTCCAGATTAGACGTTGCTGCCAATCGAGGAGGACTACTTCCCAGCTGGTTGAGAATGTTCTATGCTTTGAACGAAGATCAGATGAGCAAAATCACACGGCGAAAGTTTCTCGGGCTCACGGCACTGGCGCTCCCGGCCGCCGCCCTCGGCGCTGACGCGCGTTTCATTGAAACGAATTCGCTCCGGATCACGCGAATCAAATGCGGCCCGGGCAATTGCCACCTGGTCCACTTCAGCGACTTCCATTACAGGGGCGACGCCGATTACGCCGCCGAAATGGTGCGCACGATCGACGCGCTCGAACCGCAATTCGTTTGTTTCACCGGGGACCTGGTCGAAGAAAAGAAGTTCGCGCCGGAAGCACTTGCTTTTATTCAACAGATCCGCGCGCCTGTTTATGGGATCCCCGGCAACCACGATTTTCAGAGCGGCGTCTCTTCAGCAGAGTTCAACCGCGCGTTCGCCGCGACCGGCGGCGGATGGCTGGCGGATCGCTCCGCGGTGATTCCTGATCATGATATCGAGCTGGTCGGCATGGGCCGCGGCGGTGTGCGCGGCTTCAGGAAACAAGCCGACCGCCAGGTATTGCTAATGCATTATCCCGCGGTCGCGAATGGATTGGGCCGCCAATTCGATCTCATCCTGGCCGGGCATTCTCATGGCGGTCAGATCCGGCTGCCGTTTGTCGGCGCGCTGATTCTTCCCAAGGGTGTAGGCGAGTACGATCACGGCTATTACCAAACGCCGGGCGGACCGCTTTACGTGAATGCCGGCATCGGCACCTATCGAATTCCGTTCCGATGGAATTGCCGGCCCGAGATCACGGTCGTTACGATTTAGTGCTGTAGTCACGGCGCTCTGTCGCCGTGTCTTTACGGTGTGCGATCCATGCACCGACAGAGCGGCGCGGCTACAGCGCGCAGCGATTCAGCACGAGGTCGGCACGCGTTGCGCGAGGGCAACCGCGTGCGGGATCGCGCCCACGACAAAACCGAGACACTCCACCGCCCCGGAGGGCTTTCCCGGCAACGCCAAAACGAGCGACCGGTCCACGACCGCGCCCACGCTGCGAGAAAGAATCGCGTTCGGCGTGATCTTCATCGATCCGCGCCGCATCGTTTCGCCGAAGCCCGGAATTTCAACGCGCATCACGCCGCGAATCGCTTCCGGGGTCACGTCGCGTGTTGCGACACCTGTTCCACCGGTCGCTAAAATCAGCCCGCACCCTTGCTCGGAGAACGAACGAATCGTTTCCTGGATGCGTTCGACCTCATCCGGAACGATCGCTTCGGCGAGAACCTGCCAGCCATTTTTCTCCGCTGCTTCTTTCAACGCCGGTCCGCCCAGATCTTCATAGTCGCCGGCCGCGGCCCGATCCGAAACGGTAATGATTCCGACGCTGATTTGCACGGTGGTGGTTACCTCAACCAGGCGATCTGTCATCCCGTTTTGTTTTTTTGAGCAGACGAATGTTGGTGATCTGCATTTCCTTATCGACGGCTTTGCACATGTCGTAGATGGCGAGCAGCGCGATCGCCACGCCGGTGAGCGCTTCCATTTCCACTCCGGTTTGCGCCACGGTCCGCGCGGTGCAGGTCACTTCCAATCCCGAGTCGAAGGTAGCGATGTCGATCTCAACGTGGCTCAAATTCAAATTGTGACAGAGCGGAATCAGCTCCGAAGTTCGCTTTGCCGCCTGGATGCCGGCGATCCGCGCCGTGGCGAAAACGTTCCCCTTCCCGATCTGGTTTTTTGAAATGAGATCGAGCGTTTCCCGGCGCAGTTGGATTTTTCCCGCTGCCACCGCTTCGCGCGCGCTCCGCTCTTTCGCCGAGACATCGACCATCTGCGCGCTGCCGTCTTCAGCGAGATGCGTGAGGCGATCCATGTTCTAGCCGCCGATGGCCACCATCATCCGGCCGGGCTGGTAGTTTTCGCGAAAATCGTGCTGCTCGGGTTTGCGTTCGACCACATCGAGGAAGAAGCGCCGCAGCTCCTCATCGCTCGCGCCGGCGCGCATTACCTTCATGATGTCGAACTCCAGATAGCTGCCCAAACAAGGCCGGAGTTTTCCGTCGCAGGTGAGCCGCAACTTATTGCAGCTCTCGCAAAAATGCAGGTTTGTCATCGCGCCGATAAAGCCGAGGCGCTGGTCGCGGCCAGGCACCTTGTAATAACTCGATGGGCCGTTGGTGCGAAACGTGGGCTCCGGAATCAACGGGCCATACTGCGCTTCGAGATTGCGGCGCGCTTCGGCTACCGGCAGAAAATTCCCTTCGTCGAGAACGTCGCTGTGACTGACCGGCATCAACTCGATGAAGCGAAGCATAAGATTTCGCTCGGCGGCGTACTCCACCAACGGAATGAGCTGATCTTCATTCCGGCCGCGCATGAGCACGCAGTTCAATTTGATCAGCGGAAATTTCGCGGCAATCGCGGCGTCGATTCCCGCGATCACTTGCGGCAAAAAATCGCGGCCGGTCGTTAGCGCGTAGGCTTCGCGATCCAACGTATCCAGCGAAATGTTAACCGATTTCACTCCTGTCTCGCGCAATGCCGCCGCCATGTTTACGCCGGACGCGGTGGCCCGCGCGAGCAAAGTGCCATTGGTAGAAATGCCGATGTCGTCGATCCCGGGGATGTTGCGCAATTCCTGAAAAAGAAAAAGCACATCGCGGCGTGTGAGCGGTTCGCCGCCGGTGATGCGCACTTTCGAAACGCCGAGCGCCGCGGCAATGCGAATGAGCCGCAGCGTTTCCTCGTAGGAGAGAACATCCGCGCGCGGGAGCCATTCCTGCAATTCGTGCGGCATGCAATAAGTGCAGCGCT
>QHBM01000023.1:0-633 GCA_003244145.1 Chthoniobacterales bacterium | reverse complement strand
CAGACAGAGACGCGCATTTCCCAACATCCCGAGATGTTCCAACGGCTCTCACCGAGCGATCAGGCGCTGGTGCGGGAAGGCAAAATTAGAAACGGAATGTCGCAGGACGCGGTCTATATCGCGTGGGGCGGGCCTGATCAAAAAGCAACCGGCACGGTCCACGGCCGCCCGGCGGAGACATGGATTTATACCGCCACGAGCAGTTACCCCTATCCCTACGGCTGGGGGCCTGGCTTCTACGGCGGCGTTTATGGCTACGGATTTGTGGGACATCATCGGCATGGAGGCGGCTTTCACCGCTTCGGATACGATCCGTTTTACGAGCCGTTCTTTTATAACTATCGGCCGTCGGTGAGTTATCCGGAGCGGACGGTTTCGTTCCAGAACGGACGGGTCGTCGCCTACCAATTTCTGAACAGCCCGCGCGGTTGGTATTGAGGAGCGCGCAGCGCGCTCCTGGGAAGTTACGCCGGCGGAAATATCGCGCGGCGCGGCGTGAGCTGATAGAGTTCGGGCGATGGCGTACACTTCCTTCCGGCAATTCATCGAGGCTCTGGACCAGGCGGGTGAGCTCCAGCGCATCGCCGTCCCGGTCGAGACGGATCTCGTAATCAGCGAATGGGCGAACCGCGA
>QHBM01000065.1 GCA_003244145.1 Chthoniobacterales bacterium | reverse complement strand
CGCGTCGATCTCATCGAACACGAGCAACGGCACCGCATCCTGCGCCGCCAGGGCCGATTTGATCGCGAGCATCAAGCGCGAGATTTCGCCGCTCGACGCGATGCTGCGCAACGGCTTCAACGGCTCGCCCGGATTTGGCGAGAAGAGCAACTCTACGGCATCGAAGCCGGTCGCGCGCGCTTCCTCCAGCGCCGTGAGTTTTGCCGCGAATTCAGATTGGCGAAAACCGAGATCGCGCAGATTCGCGCGGATGTTTTCGGAAAGCTTCGGCGCCGCCTTGGCCCGCAGCTTGTGAAGCGCGTGTCCGCTTTGCTCGACTTCCGCGCGCGCACTTTCGATTTCCCGGCTCAGGCGCTCGAGCTCCGCGTCGCGTCCCTCGATCTTGCGCATCCGCTCCGCCGCGCGCTCACCGAAAGAAATGACCTCGGCGAGCGAGCCGCCATATTTGCGCTTCAAGGTTTCAAAGAGCGAAACCCGATCTTCCAAGGCGGCGAGCTGCGCTGGATCGAGATCCAACTTCTCGGCGTATTGACTGAGCGAACGCGCGATCTCGGACAACTCGACCACACTGGCCGCGTGCGCATCCGCCAATGTCCCCGTAGCGGGATCGATTTTTTCCAGGTCTCGCAGGAGCCGTTGCGTTTCGGCCAGTTGCGGGAGGATGGCTTCGTCCGCGTCCGAAAGCCGGCGCGCGACCGAGCCCGCCAGCTCGATCAACCGCTTGCTGTTGGCCGCAAGTTTGTAACGCGATGAGATTTCGTCCTCTTCGTTCGCCGATAAGTTCGCGCTCGTGATTTCGTTTACCTGATGACGCAACAAATCGATTTCCTGTTCGCGCGCGGATTCCGCCGTGCTGAGCGCCGCGTGTTGGGTCCGCAAGCTTTGCAGTTCGCGATAATTTTCTCCGAATTGCCGGACCGCTTCCTCCGCGTGCGCAAATCCATCGAGAAGCGCGAGCTGGCGGTCGGGCGAGAGAAGGGATTGGTGATCGTGTGGTCCGTGCAAATCAACCAGCTCATCGCCGAGATTTTTCAGAACTGTGAGCGTGGTCGGCGATCCATTGATGAACTGGCGGTTGGCGCCCGCGCTGGAAAAAGTGCGCTTGAGAATCAGCTCACCCTCGCCTAATTCCACGCCGGCCTCGCTCAGTTGCGGGTTGAGTTTGTCCAACTCCTGCCCCGCGAAAACAGCTTCGACCGCGCAGAGGTCCGCGCCGGTGCGAATGAGCGACCGGTCGGTTCGTTCCCCGAGCAACAATTGGAGCGCGCCGATGATGATTGATTTCCCCGCGCCGGTCTCGCCCGTGATGGCGGTGAAGCCCGGTTCGAGTTGCCATTCGAGATCCTCTACCAGCGCGAGGTTCTTGATTCGCAATAAAGTGAGGACGGCGGGCATTTGGAAAAGGTTGAGGGATGAAGGATGAAAGAGGAAGCTGCCGCGCCTAAACGTTTGAACTCTCCGACCTCAACTCTCAACTCTCAATTTTCGCTGACCTTCCTCGGCACGGGCACTTCGCAGGGCGTGCCGACGATCGGGTGCGATTGCGACGTCTGCCGGTCCACCGATCCGCGCGACAAGCGGCTGCGTTCCTCCATCTACATCGAAACGCCGGAATACGCGTGGGTGGTGGATACCGGCACGGACTTTCGGACCCAGGCGCTGCGGGAAAATATCCGGCGCCTGGACGCGGTCGTATTCACCCACTCGCACACCGATCACGTCATGGGGTTCGATGATCTACGGCGTTACTCGCACGATCTGGGGTCGATCCCGATTTACGCTTCGGCGGAAACGATGCGCGATCTGGAACGCGTTTTCGAATTTGCTTTCAACGGATTGAATCGATTTCCGGGCTATCTCTGGCCCGTGCCGCACATCATCGAGGGTCCGTTTGAATTGGGCAACACGGTGATCACGCCGCTGCCGGTGCCGCACGGACGCTCCATGGTCAACGGCTACCTGTTTTCACGAAATGGCGAGAAGCTCGTAGCCTATCTCAGCGATTGCAGCGCGGTCCCGGACGAAATCATCCAGCAAATCGCGGGAGTGAACACACTCATCATTGACGCGCTCCGGCACCGGCCGCATCCGACGCATCTCTCGGTGAACCAGGCGCTGGAGGTTTCCGCAAAAGTCCGTCCGGCGCGCACGCTCTTCACCCACATTTGTCACGAGCTGCCGCAATCCAGCGAATCCGAACTTCCGTCCGGCGTCGGGATCGCCTACGACGGATTGAAATTGCATTTCTAAATGGAGCTCCGCTCGTACGCAAAAGTGTTGGCCGTCGTTTGTTTGGCGCTCACTCTCCGCGAGGCCTCGGCCGAGAAACTTTTGGCGCCCGCCACGATCGTCGTTTTCAACAAGGACGTTCCCGAATCGGTCGAACTGGCGAAGTTTTATGCGCAAAAACGCGGAATCGACCACGACCATCTCGTCGGTCTGACTTGTTCCAAAGCGGAAGAGATCAGTCGCGATGAGTACGACGTGACGATCCGCGATCCGCTGCGCGCCATTTTTAGCCAGAAGAAATGGTGGACGCTCCACGAGGTTCAGGGCGGCCAAACCACGATCGCGTCGAACTCAATCCGGTTCGTCGCCCTGATCAAAGGGATGCCGCTAAAAATCAAACACATGGCCGATTATCCGGGCGACAAGCCGAGTTCGGGACCGGTTGCGGGCAACAATGCCGCCGCGGTGGATTCCGAGCTGGCGGCGCTCGGAAATTTTTCTCCTCAAATTTCAGGTGCGCTGCCGAACCCGTATTTTCAAAGTTATCGCGCCATCACCGAGTTTGAAAATTCGGCGCTCATGCTCGTCTGTCGCCTCGATGCTCCGACGGCCGCGACGGTGCGCCGCATGATCGTGGATGCGATCGAGGCGGAAAAGACCGGGCTCTGGGGTCGGGCCTATATCGATGGAGCTCACAATACGGACCCAGGATTGAAAATGGGGGATGACTGGCTGGCCGAAATTGCGGGGCAACTTCACAAGGTTGGAGTTCCGGTGATCTCCGACGATGCCCCGGCGATTTTTCCAGATGGTTATCCGATGACGGATTGCGCGCTCTATTTTGGATGGTACGCGCAGACGATGGCCGGTCCGTTCACGCAACCCGGCTTCCAGTTCGCCCCCGGCGCCATTGCGGTGCACATCCATTCCTTTAGCGCCAGAACGTTGAAATATGACAACGCGAATTGGGCGGGACCGCTTCTGGCCAAGGGCGCCACGGCCACGCTGGGCAACGTCTACGAGCCGTTTCTCCAGTTCACCTCTCATCTGAGTGTTTTCAGCGACCGGCTCCTGCACGGTTTCACTTTCGCCGAGAGCGCCTACATGTCGGTCCCGGCTCTTTCCTGGATGAACGTGATGGTGGGCGATCCGCTCTACCGTCCTTATGCGGCGTGGTTGCGGATCGCGGAGGGGAGCGACTCGGAAAAGGCCGTGTCCGACTGGAAGAGCTATCATGAATTTGCGACGAAGAATTCGTCACGGCCGCCCACGGAATTTCGGGCGCTGGCGCGTCAGTTGGCCTTGCGTGGGCATAACGGTCCGATGCTGGAAGATCTTGGTCTGGTGGAAATTCGGGATGGCAATCTCGCCGCGGCTACGAGCTATTTTCAGCAGGCGCGATCCGTCTATGCGAAACGCGACGATATTCTCCGGGTCGTGCTGGAAGAAGGAGATGCGTGGATCAGGCAAAACAAATCGAAACGCGCGGTCGATTTGATTCGCAGCGTTTTGCGCATTTCCGGCGATGCGCCTTCGGCGCCACTTTTGAAGAAACTGGAGATGGAAGCGCGGGCGACGCCAGCGACAACGCCGGCCAACGTCCGGCGCCCGTAGCTGCGCCTAACGAATGATTCCGCGCTCGCTCGATTCGATAAACTCGACGATCTGATTGATCTCCGCACTTGCCGGCAATTCCTTCCGGATCGCTTCGATCGCCTGGCCCGTATTGAACTTCGACCGATAAATGAGGCGGAACGCTTCCTTGATCCACTTCACGCTTTCCGGCGGAAAGCCGCTCCGCTCCAGACCGACGAGATTGATCCCGCGCACTTTCGCCGGATTCCCGTCGGCGATCATGAAGGGCGGAATGTCCTGCACGATTTTGGAGCAGCCGCCGGTGATCGCGTAACGGCCGATCTTGCAGAATTGGTGCACTGCGGTCAGGCCACCCATGATGGCGTGATCGCCGACCTGCACATGTCCCGCGAGAGTCCCATTGTTCGAAAAAATCACCGCGTCGTCCACGTCGCAATCGTGCCCGATATGGCTATAGGCGAGAAAATTTCCGCGGCTGCCGATGCGCGTCTTGCCGGCGCTGGTGGTGCTGCGGTTGACCGTGACGAATTCACGAAAGGTGTTTTCGTCGCCGATCTCGAGATAGGTCGGCTCGCCTTGGTACTTCAAATCCTGGGTTTGCTGGCCGATGGAACTGTAGGCGTAGAATTTATTCCGCGCGCCGGCGGTCATCGGACCGCAAAGCGTGACGTGATGCTGGAGCCAGCAATCCGCGCCGAGCACTACGTCCGCCTGGACGATGCAGTACGGGCCAATGATTGTGCCGGCGCCGATTTCCGCCTGCGAATCGACAATCGCGGTCGGATGGATCTGCGCTTCGCTCATTGATCCAGGAGCCTCAACATCAACTCGCATTCCGAGACGACGGAATCGTTCACGGCACAACTGCACTTCAGCTTCGCGAGCTGTTTCCCGCGCGTTTTTGTCAGCTCGGCGGAAATGACGAGCATGTCGCCGGGAAACACCGGCTTCCGGAATTTCACTTCGTCCGCGCTCACGAAGTAGCCGAGCCGTCCGCTGCTGCTCTTGGTCAATTTTAGCATAAGAATGCTCGCGACCTGGGCCATCGCCTCGACCTGCAAAACGCCGGGCATGACTGGGTGCCCTGGAAAATGGCCGGCGAAATACGGCTCGTTGATCGAGACCGATTTAACCCCGATGCATTTCGTTTCGCCGTCGAAGCGCAAAATCCGGTCCACCATGAGAAACGGATAGCGATGCGGCAAGACCGCCATGACTTCATTGATGTCGAGGCCGCCTTCGCCCGGCGGGACCGCTTGCGGCCGCAGGACCGGCGTAGTCCGCGCCTGCTCGCGCGCGAGTGCTCGCGCCAGTTCGGCATTCGCGCCGTGGCCGGGTTTGATCGCGATCACGTGTCCGCGAATCCGCTGCCCCACGAGCGCGAGGTCGCCGATGATATCGAGGATCTTGTGGCGCGCGAACTCGTCCGGAAATCGAAGCGGCTCCTTGCTCAGGACGGCCTCGCCGCGAATCACGATCGCATTCTCGAGGCTGCCACCTTTGATGAGATTTTTGTCCATGAGCGATTGCACGTCTTCGTAAAAGACAAACGTCCGGGCCGGCGCGATCTGGCTCTCGTAAATCGCCGGCGTGATCTCGGTGGAAAAAAACTGGGTGAACTGTCCGCCCGGGCCGACCTGGGTGCACGAGATGCGGAACTTTGGATCGGGCAGCACCACGAGCAGCGATCCGTTTTTCGTTTCGATATGGATCGGCTCGCGGACATCGAAAATTTGGCGCGGCGATTCCTGCGCGATCACGCCGGCTTTTTTGATTAACTCCACGTAGGGGCGGGCGCTGCCGTCGCCGATCGGCGGCTCGTTCGCGTCCATCTCCACGGTCGCGTTATCGACTCCCAGCGCCCAAAGCGACGAAAGAATGTGCTCGACCGTGTGCACGCGCATCGAGCCCTCGCCGATGGTGGTCGCGCGTTCGACCGTTTTCAGGTTCGCGATGGTGGCGTCGATCGTCGGTTCGTCCTGAAGATCTTTGCGTTTGAACTTGATCCCGTGATCGACCGGGGCCGGCTGCAATTTCAGCGTCACTTTTTCGCCGGTGTGCAACGAAGTGCCGCTGACGCTCGCACTGCGCGCGAGGGTTTGCTGAAGCTCGGAAGACATAAGGGGCTTAACTAACAAAGATTAGGCGCGGTGGCAAAACAACACGCTGGTTGGTAGTGGGTCAGTTTGAAAAATTGAATATCGCCTGCTGTTGATTCGTGGCAAAATAGGGAATGCCAAAAGCGAAGCAGAAAGCCAAGGCCAAGCCAAAACCTCAAAAAGAGCAGCGCGATTTCTCGCAGATCGCATTCGACGTGGTTCAAAAAGCGACTGAAATAAAGCCGCAACGCCGACGATACGAAATACGGCGCAAGCGTTAGTGGAAAAAGATTTAGGCGGCAGCATTCCAGTTAATATCGTCAAACGACGTTTGTAGCGGCGTCTTTTGGAATACCCGCGCGAACTTCTCGCGGAACTCTGTCATGTTATTGCAGAGTTTCATTATCGTAATGACGGACTGAATTTGCCCGATCAACTTGTCTTTCCCGAACTCTTTCAGCCATTGATGGTGGTTTTTCTTGAAGTGCGGATTCGGATTTTTTTCCCGAAGCGTGTTGCCCACATCCTTGTCAATCGCATCATAGACGAAAGCCATTATGTATTTCCCCCAACGGAGAGGTCTATTGCGCGGGGAATAGCGCACACCTTCTAGCCGGGCCAATTCGTACCAAAACGCATCGGGAAAAGTGCGGGCCCATTCTTGGAGATCATCAGCAATGAAAGCCTGCAACTTCAGGCGAAGGGCATTATCGGCGCGAACTTTTTGATAGCCTGTCGCCTCATCAACCAGTGCGATGATACCGACCTTCGCAGAAGCCCGTATGATTATTTCGGCCTGAATTGCAAGTTTCAGTTGAGATTCGTGCAGCAATCCTTGATCTCGCGCTTCGAGATACTTTTCGCAGATTTCAATAAGCGTAATGGCTTCGCGGCCAATGGCTGTGATTTTCGTTCCCGGAACCTGGAAGGGGATTTCCGGGCCAACATCAAGGCCGCTTTGAGTAAGCGGGTTTCGCTCCAAATAGCGGGACAAATTCCCGCTTTCGCGGCCACCACTCAACGCCTTCACGATTTCCCGTTGCGTGAATACACGCCTCAAATCATTTAGGACGTGGCATTCTAATTTAACCGGGCCCAGTTCCAATTCTCCTCGAAACATTGAGAACGGCAGAGTGGGACCGAGTGCTTCCGTTTCGACTGCAACTGGAGATGCCACCGCAGGAACATCTGTTGTAGCCGCCTTTGATTTGCCCGCTTTATCCCATCGGGCCCGGACTGCCTTTCTTGCTATTTCGCTTCGTTCTTCGGCAGTAAGCACACTCGCCCGGGCCCGACCGCCCTTAGCGCTTCCCGCTTTCGCCAACTTCTTTCCCTGTGATGAGCTTTCAATAACCATGAGCCGAAAATACACGGCAAGGGCAAGTAGTCAATACGAATTATGGGCAAGAATAAGTATTGACAGACTACTTGCTAAGGGCAAGTATCAGGCATGAACCGATTGGACTCCGCAAAAAGAACGCAGGTTGTTTCGTGCTTGGTCGAAGGCAACAGCATCCGCGCCACCGTTCGCATGACTGGCGTTGCAAAAAACACCGTCGTTAAACTTCTCTGCGATCTTGGCCGCGCGTGCTCTGACTATCAGGACAAGGCGTTTCGTAATCTGAAATCGAAACGAATCCAGTGCGATGAGATTTGGAGTTTTGTCGGAGCGAAGGAAAAGAATTGCAGCGCGGAAATGAAAGCTAAAGGCGCTGGCGATGTGTGGACGTGGACGGCGCTTGATGCCGAAACGAAATTGATTCCTTGCTGGTTTGTCGGACACCGAGACGCCGGTTGCGCTTATCACTTCATGCACGATCTGGCGGAACGCCTCGCCCATCGCGTTCAATTGACCACGGACGGCCACCGCGCCTACTTGAGCGCCGTTGAGGATGCGTTTGGTTCGCAGATTGATTACGCCATGCTGCAAAAGATTTATGGCAGCGTAAACGAGTCGCCAGAGACGCGCTACAGCCCCGCAATCTGCATGGGAGCGCGCAAGGCCGTCATTAGCGGCAACCCCGATCACAACCACGTTTCTACGTCCTACGTTGAGCGGCAGAACCTTACAATGCGCATGTCGATGCGCCGCTTCACTCGCCTGACGAATGGCTTTTCTAAAAAGCTGGAAAACCACGAGCACGCGCTGGCGCTCTACTTCATGTATTACAATTTCTGCCGGATTCATCAAACGTTGCGCGTCACGCCAGCGATGGAAGCGGGAGTTTCCGACCATGTTTGGGAATTAGAGGAGCTTATTTCGCTCCTCTAAAAGGGGCACGGCGCGGTTAAGGTTACGATTGCCTTCCCGGGAAAAAAAGGTAGTTATTCACAGCCTCCCCTCTGGAGCAGCCCCCAGAGAGGCGAAAAAAAGCCTTGCAACGATTAACCTTTAGGTGAACTATGGCCGTCCTTACGAAGGATATTCGGGAGGGAGTATACTACGATGAAGACGGCAATTCTCACACTTACGCATGCCGAATCTTGGCCCTTGCAAGTCGGTCACAAGACGGAACGCTCCAATGTCCATCTCTTGAATTTCTGCATGAAGAGCACCGCCGAGATCCCAAACAACTGTACCGTCTAACGGCGCTATTGGAATCAACCGCCCGTTACGGCCCCCGATGGATTGGCACCAAATTCAAACGAGTTGAAGGAACAGATGGACTGCTTGAGTTTAAAGTCTTCCAACTCCGCCTGTTTTGTTTCCAAGATGGAGGTGATTTAATTGTTTGCACGAGCGGTTGTGTGAAGAAAAAGGATCGGCACGATCCCGCTGACATAGAAACTGCTATCAATTGGAAAAAGGCATATTTCCAAGCCAAAAACGAAAGAAAACTATATCATGAATCCGGACATTAATGAGTCGTTCGCGCCTATTTTCGAGAAATCGAAACAGAGTGACGTTTTCTGGGAAGAGTTGGCTATCCTATCCTTCACCGGCAGTATTTTGGAGCGCCTTAAGGCTCTTGGTCTTTCGAAAACGGATTTGGCAGACAGACTGCGGTCATCCCCCGCGTATGTGACCAAACTTTTGAATGGGCGTAATAACTTCACGCTGCGCACGATGGTCCGGATTGGACGTTTGCTGAAAAGCGAGGTTTACATTGAACTTCGCGCGGCGGTCGCTCGCAGTCAGTCTGCGCCGTACGTTTTGGCGCAGGAAGTTTCTCCTGTGCGTGAATTTGACTCGATGCCTGTCAGTGATCATGCAGACCTCGCCCTTGCAGCTTGACGACGCCTTTATTGGCGAAATAACGGTCACTCCGAACGAGTCGGCAGCGCCCGTAGCCCCCGGGGCAATCGTGGTTAATGCGACGCCATCTTATGCGCGTCACAACGAGAATCCTCTGAAATGGATCGTCAAGCTTTTGGTGGAATTTCAGTCGAGGGAGACAGCGCCATCGCCTTATGAAGGGCATGTGGAATGCGAAGGATATTTTACGGTGGTTAATCCTGAACAGCCCGAAGCGAAACAGCGAAAGCTTGTAGCCGTGAACGCTCCTACCATTCTTTATTCGATGGCTCGGGATATGGTGGCGACCATCACGGGACGCTCGCGGCATGGGAAATTCCTGCTTCCTTCTGTGTCGTTTATTGATCAGCTAATTGCGTTTCCCGACGATCCGAAACCGGAAGAGCACGCATCGACTCCTGCGCCCGTGACTCCGGTCTAAAATCCCGCAATTTTTCAAACTGACCCACTACCCGCTGGTTACTTTTCCTCGTTCACGTCCTTTCGAATCACGCCTCCTATCAGGGAACAGCTTTATTTTTTGCCGCAACCAGTCAACGGAACGAGGGTTAAGGAATAGATGCACGGAAAATCTGGCCGCGTTCTCCCGTTCCTCGCCTGGGCCACGTGCGCTTGCGCCTTGCTTGCAGCCGCATCTTCTCGAGCCGCGACCGTCACGGTTCAGGTCGGGCCCGGTGGTTCGATGTCGTTCTCGCCCGCCTCAGTTGATATCCAAATCGGCGACACCGTGCAGTGGAACTGGGCATCCGGACCTCACAGCGTCAGGTCGGGTACACAGCAGCAGCCAAGCAATATTCTTTCGTCGGGCACACAGAGCCCTGCGTTTTCCTATTCACACACGTTCCCGACTGCGGGCACGGTCCCCTATTTTTGCGAAGTCCACGGCAACATGATGAGCGGCACCGTCTCGGTGACAGCACCCACTCCGACACCTTCGCCGACTCCGATCCTGCCGCGCGTGGGCAAGGGGCCTATTCGCATTGAACTACAGACGGTCGTGAGCGGCATCAAGGCGCCGATCGATTTGCTCTCGGCCAACGATGGAACCGCCCGGCTTTTTGTTGTCACGCAGACCGGCCAAATCCTGATCCTGAATGGCGGCGTGATTTCGTCCACCGCCTTTCTCGATGTCTCGAGCCGGCTGATAACGTTGAGTCCAAACTATGATGAACGCGGATTGCTGAGCATGGCCTTTCATCCCGGTTTTGCAGATCCGAGCAGTCCCGGTTATCGAAAGATTTACACCTACACGAGCGAGCCCGTCGCGGGAGGAGCTGACTTCACCGTCCCGATTCCGATGGGCACCGTGTTCAATCACCAGAGTGTGGTGGCCGAATGGAAAGTCTCGGCGGGCAACCCGGATGTCGTCGATCCCACGACCCGCCGCGAGGTGATGCGGATCGATGAACCGCAATCAAATCACAATGGCTGCAAGCTCGCCTTTCGGCCGAGCGATCATTATCTCTACCTCTCGTTAGGCGACGGTGGCGCAGCGAACGATGTGGGGTTAGGCCATAATTCGACCACCGGAAACGGCCAGGATCTCACGAATGTGCTCGGCAAGATTCTGCGGATCGATCCGCTTGATCCAGCGCTGACCACATCGACCGGCGATCCAGTCAGCGCGAACGGCAAATACCGCGTGCCCCTTTCCAATCCGTTCGTGGCCACGCTCCAGCCGGCGAATCGCATCGTGGAAATCTATGCCTACGGATTGCGCAACGTTTTTCGTTTCAGCTTCGATCCGCCGACTGACAAACTCATCGCGGGGGATGTCGGGCAGGACCACGT
>QHBM01000024.1 GCA_003244145.1 Chthoniobacterales bacterium | reverse complement strand
CCACTTATCACACACCCTCTCGCATGGTTAGGTCTTTTTCGCTGCAATGGATTTGGCGACATTCTCTGCAATCTCGCTCTCCAATGCGAAAACATCGGTAAGCTCTCGATCATACGTTTCGGCCCAGCGCGGAATTTTGGAGGCGGCATCGATAAGCTGCACATTGACGCGCACCCGATTGCCCGCGCGCTGAACACTGCCGAGCAGAACTTCACCAGCGCGCGGAGTCTCGCTTGCATTTGCGGCCTTGACGTGCTGCGCAGTAAGCCGAGTGATAATTTCGCGTTGGATGCCGGCAGCCAACGAGTTGTTGGGGTCGGTGGAGTCGAGACTCGCGAAGGGCAAGACCGCGATTGTTCGATCGACCGGCGCGACCGCTGGCGCCGGCTCGGGTGAGGGGGTGGACACGTGAGCGCGCCTCTCAAGAAATCCGTTCACGAGAATGGCGGCGCTGATGATGATTGCTGCGAGGATGATGGAACGATTCATAAGACCTAACGAGAATAAGATCAGCGACGGCTGGCGGGGTGGCGCGTCGCTGCGGGTTGAGGATGGGATTTCATGGAAAGTGAGGAACCGAGCCTGCCAGCCGTTCGCTGCATCGGCTGGTTAGATGGTGGACGTGGCTTCACGCTGGAGATGGAACCAAAAGGCTCGGGGAGGAGATGGGGCTTTCGCCGCATGGAAAACAATGAATCAGAATCGGGAGAAAGACGCCACTTCAAAATCAGCGCTGCGCCCAGACGATCTCAGGGAAACGACGGCATCGGCTTCGATGCTCTTGCCGGCAGACTTCATTCTCGGAACGCGCACAACCATCTAACGAGAACAAGATCAGCGACGCCTACCGGGAGCGCGCGTTGATCGGAGGTAGAATGTTTTGGTCATGGAAGGTGTGGGGCGAACAGCGGGTAGGCGTTCGCTGCATCGTCCGGTTAGGCTTTTGAGACTTCGCGTAGATCATACGTTGCGTAGGCGTCAGGTTTACACCCCTTTGCGATGATGTCGTCCACTACAGCAGCAAACTCATGCGTGTGCCAGTGCCGCCGGGTCTTCCACCACTGCTGTGTGCCGGGATAGGCGATCAGATCAGCCATTGTCCGTTCGATCTCGCCCCACAGTGTTTCACCGAGCGTGCCGTCACGCCGGTAGAAATACATTCCCTCGAAATTCTTAAAGAAGCGCCCGAAGAACGCGCTAAACCTGACTTTGGACACCGCATCCAACTCACCGAAAGATTGCAGACCGCGGAGATAAATTGCACTAAAATCCGGGCTGTCGTGCAGAGATCTCACGAGCTCACCCCACTGCCCGGTGAGAGCGGTCACTGCCGCACGCTGCCGTTCCTTGGTTTGCTCTCGGATTTG
This sequence comes from Chthoniobacterales bacterium, assembly GCA_003244145.1. Lineage (GTDB taxonomy): Bacteria > Verrucomicrobiota > Verrucomicrobiia > Chthoniobacterales > UBA10450 > AV80. The sequence continues at coordinate 85,115 of QHBM01000024.1, read as the reverse complement.
GACGGCGAGATAAATGAAGGAAGGAATTCCTACAAGCACCGCGGCCAATTGTCCGATCGCTGCCAACATTTCCCAGTTCATGCGGTCTCCTTTAGCCTAACGAGAAGTGGGCTGAAATTTTCCGCCTTTTTTCGCGGAATTATTCGGCCTAATTGAGCCTTGCGTCGAGCAGGGCGAACGGGTAAAAGCCGAGTTCATGCCGCAAGCATTGTCGGTTTTGCCCAGTCCTGACAAGCCAAAAAAGCTCCTGGAGCAGGTGCGCGACGTGATGCGCTTGAAACATTACAGTTTGCGCACCGAGCAAACTTATTGCGAATGGATTGAACGATTTATTCGCTTTCACCGCCTGCGCCATCCGCGCGAGCTGGCCGAACCGGAAGTGACTGAGTTCCTGACGGACTTGGCACGGAACGGCCGAGTGGCGGCCTCGACGCAAAACCAGGCGCTGAGCGCCTTGTTGTTCCTCTACAAACAGGTGCTTAAGCAGGAGATCGGGTGGCTCGACGGGGTGGAGCGCGCGACGAAGCCGCAGCGGCTTCCGGTGGTGCTAACCCGCGACGAGGTTCGCAAGGTTCTGGCCCAGTTGCAGGGCACGTCGCGGCTGATGGCTGGGCTGCTCTACGGGAGCGGTCTGCGACTCTTAGAATGTATGCGGCTGCGGGTGAAGGACGTCGATTTCGGGTATGCTCGCATCACCGTGCGTGACGGCAAAGGGGCGAAGGATCGAATAACGATGTTGCCGGTGAATCTGGCGGCGGCGCTGGAACGACATCTGGTGAAGGTGAAGGCGCTGCATGAGGAGGACCTGGAGGGGGGCGGCGGCGCGGTTCATCTCCCGCATGCGCTAGCGCGGAAGTATCCAAACGCCGAGCGGGAATGGGTTTGGCAATATTTATTTCCATCGCCGCGGCTGTCGGTGGATCCGAGGAGTCGCGGCACTGAGGCCCCTCCCACATTACGACAACGGCATCATCTGGATGAGAGTTGGTTACAGCAGGCGGTGAAGAAGGCAGTGAGAGCATCGGGAATCGCCAAGCCGGCGAGCTGTCACACGTTCCGGCATTCGTTCGCGACGCATCTGCTAGAGAATGGCTACGACATCAGGACGGTACAGGAGCTGTTAGGGCACAAGGATGTGAGCACGACCATGATCTACACGCATGTCCTCAACAATCCGGGCCTGGGAGTTAAGAGTCCGCTGGACGAGGGAAGCAAAGTAGAAAGGCTAAAGTAGAAGTAGAAGGGAAGTCGGAGGTCGGACCCGCCTTCGCCAAGGCTACGGCGCGGCGGGGTCAGAGGTCGGAGGTCAGAGCGGGGAGGGAGGATGCAAAGGGTCGCGGCGCTGAGGCCCCTCCCACAATTGGAAAGGAGGAAGGCTAAAGTAGAAGAGGGACGTCAGAGGTTCGCCACAGCGAATCCGTCCTTTGCGGCTCGGAGGTCGGATTCAACGCGCTAACGCCTAACGCTTTTGGCACTGACTTCCGATCTCCGATTTTCTAACCTCAGGGCCATTCAGCGTTTCAACTCATGAACTCGCCGATGGGCGCCATCGGTTCGATGTGATCGCAAAATATCTTGAAGGTGGCCAGGATAGGGACGGCCAGGATCATCCCGGATATACCCCACATCCAACCCCAAAAAGTAAGCGCGATCAGAATGATGACCGGGTTGAGAGTGAGCGATCGGCCCAGGACCATTGGCGTAATGAAGTTACCTTCCAGGGTGGCGAGAAGCAGATAGCTCGCCGGAAAAACCATCGCATAGCCGAGACTGTCGAAACTCAAGACCGCGCCGAGGGTCATGCAAATGATGCCGGTGAGCGCGCCGAGATAAGGGACGAAGTTCAAGAGCGCGACCAGCACGCCCCACATGATGGGGTTGCGCAGCCCGAGAAAATGGACGGTGGTGCCGACGGCCAGGCCGAGCCCGATATTGATCGCGGTGATGGTGAGGAGATAACGCGAAATCTGGGACTCGATCTCGCGCATGATGGAGAGGGCGCGCTTCTTGTCCTCCAGGCGCGAGTTTAATTTGATGATCTTGGCGAGAAAGACGCCGTCGGAAGCGAGCAGAAAATAAAGCAGGATGAGCATGACCACCGCGCTGGCCACGAATTCCGGCGTCTGAGTAAAGAAAGCCTCGGCCAGCACGTTGCGTTTCACCACCACGGCCTGGGGTTTGGCTGTCTCCGGCTCCGGGGTAGTGATCTTATCGATTTCGCCAGTGGCCTGCGCCACTTTTTCGATCGGCTTTTTCAGCGGGAGCAATTTTTGCTGCAGCTCTTTTAAACTGTAGGGCGCTTTTTCGAGCCAGCCCGCGGCCGGCTCCGCCAGACGCGAAATCCCGTAAACCACCAATCCGATCAAGGTAAGTAGAATGATGGCGGCGCCGGCTGGCGGACGGATGCGCGCTTTCGCAAGCCCGCGCACCAACGGCGTAAGCAGATAGCTCAGGAGCAAGGCGAGGACGAGAGGCAGGATTATCGCCCGCATAAAGTACATCGTGTAAAAAACCGCGAGCACGAACAGGCCGGTGAGCGCGAACGACTTGATGTCGAACGGCCCCCGCAACAAATTCGACCAGTGAAGCTGACGGGTGGGTGGAGTCCGCGGTTTGCCGGGAGTGCCGATTTCGTCTCGATCGTCAAAAGCCATTGTTGAATGAATCGCGACTGAGGGCTGCTTTGCGCTCGTGTTTAGTGCTGTAGCGACGGCGCTCTGTCGCCGTTCCAAGCTTTTAACGCCGACGGAGCGGCGTTGCTACAGCGGGTCAGCTTCAGTTGTAGCCACAACCGGGGATTTCATGATAATCTCCAGTTCGATGATGCGTTTCCTCGCCTTCGCATTGGTTGCGTTGCTGGCGGCAACAACGCCGGCGTTGCTCGCGCAGGAAGACCTGCCGAAGAACCCGGAAGAACCGCTCGAGATCGAGCCGCCTCTCCTGATCCAGGAAACTCCGAACCGGAATATTGTGAACACTTCGCCGGGCGCCCCGGGGCAAAAGGAAACAGATCCGGAGCGAATCCAGCTCGCGCTGGAGAAGGCCCGGAAAAGCGCGGCCTCGGGAGAGCGGATGTATAAAAGCGGCATCATCGCAAAAGTGGAGGCGGAAAATCGGGCCTTAAAGGTGGTCAGATTGGAAGCGGACCTGGCTGCGGCGAAACTCGATGCCGCGAAACAAGAGCTGGCCGCACAACAGACGCGGATCGCGGCCGGAGAAACTCCGGAGAGCGAAGCGGAGGCGACGAAATCGGCGTTGCTCATCGCAACCCGGGAAGCAGAATCCGCCGCGGCAAAAAAGGAACGGGCGGAATTGGACGCGGCCATGTTGAATCTCCAGCGTCAGAAAAAGCTGCTCGCCATGGGGAGCGGACGGAAATCCGAGGTGAATCGCGCGGAAGAAAAACTCTCCGCGCTCCAGCAAAAAAATTAATGCTCGCGTTCGCCGATCCTTGACGTTGCCAGAGAAGATTCTGCTTGTCTCGCGGCTTGATTTTTTGAGAAACGCTGGCATACGAAGCGCTCCCAAATCGATCTCCATGACCTTATCCATTTCCAAGAGTCTGCTTTGCAGCGCGATCTTCGCCTTCGCGGCGCACTCTGCCTTCGCCGCCGCCTTTCCATCTTCCGGCCCCACCACTCCTGGAAATGAAGCGCGGTTGCGCGGGAGCGAGGCTCTCGCCCCGGTGAACGCGCCGCTTTCGGTCAAGCGCGCCATCTGGGCCGCGAATCAATTGCGCACGAAACCGTATCGATACGGCGGCGGCCACAAGTCGTTTCATGATAACGCGTACGATTGTTCGGGCACGGTCTCCTACGCGCTGGCCGGCGCTGGCCTCGTGACCGTACCGCTAAGCTCGACGGAGTTTCGCGTCTACGGCAGCCGTGGCCCGGGAAAATGGATCACTGTTTATGCGCGGAACGGTCACACCTTTGCCGTGATCGCCGGGCTTCGCCTCGATACGACTTCTCCGCACAATCCCTCGCGCCGTTGGGCCCCTCGCTGGCAACCGACCGAGCGGCGGCCGTCCGGTTTTGAGGCCCGGCATCCGACCGGCTTGTAAGAGCTTCGTCACCCGGCTCGCTAGCAGAGCTGCGCTGCGCAAAACAAGCGCGGTGAAATTTGGTGGCAGTCGCGCGGCTCCGTTCTAAGCTGCACGACTTATGGCTCATCCGATTCTCCGGTCGCTCTTCGCTCTCATTATTATTTCCGCCGGGCTCACCGCCGCCCGGGCCGACGAGGGAATGTGGCTTTTCAACAATCCGCCGCTCAAACAGCTCAAGGACAAATATCAGTTCGAGCCGACGCCGCAGTGGCTCGAACATCTCCAGAAATCGAGCGTCCGTTTTAATTCGGGCGGAAGCGGTTCGTTCGTTTCGGCGAACGGGCTCGTCATCACCAATCACCACGTCGGTCTCGATACGCTGCAAAAACTCAGCAGCGAGAAGATCAACTACGTCAACGGCGGTTTCTACGCCAAGACCCAGGCGGAAGAACCGCGCGCGACCGATCTCGAGCTGAATGTCCTGATGTCGATTGAAGATGTGACGGCGCGGGTGACCGGGGCGCTCAAGCCGGGACTAAGCGCGGACCAGGCGGCGGCGGCGCGGCAAAAGGTCATCGCGGAAATTGAAAAGGAGAGCAAAGAAAAAACCGGACTGCGCTCGGATGTGATCACGCTTTACCAGGGCGGCGCGTATCACCTTTATCGTTTCAAACGTTACGACGACGTGCGGCTGGTCTTTGCTCCCGAGCAGCAGATCGCTTTTTACGGCGGGGATCCGGATAACTTCGAATATCCGCGGTTCGATCTCGATATCTGCATCTTCCGCGCCTACGAAAACGGCCAGCCGGCCAAAATCGAGCATTTCCTGAAGTGGAATGCGGAGGGACCGAAGGAGGGCGAACTGACGTTCGTGAGCGGTCATCCCGGCAAAACCGATCGCCAGCTCACCGTGGACGAACTCGCGCACATGCGCGATGCCGAAGCGCCCTTCCTGCTCAACATGTTTAACCGGCGGGAAGTTTTCCTGACCGCCTTCGCCGAGCGCAGCCTGGAGAATGCGCGGCGCGTCCGCGAAGATTTGTTCGGCATCCAGAATAACCGGAAGCGTTACGATGGCTACCTGGCCGCGCTCCTCGATCCGGAGATCGATCGCTCGCTCAAAGCGCGCGAACAAAAGCTGCGCGACGCGATGGCGAAAGACGCCAAGTGGAAAGGCACGATCGCGGCCTACGATCGAATCAAGAAGGCGCAGGAGGAAACGGTGAGGATCCTCCCGGTTTACAATTATTACGAAACCTTTCGGGGCCGAGCGACGGCCACTTACCGCGCGCCGCGCGGCTTTAACAGCAACCTGTTCAAATATGCGCGACGGATTCTCCGGGCGGGCGATGAGCGGCCGAAACCAAACGGGGAACGCTTCCCGGAATTTCGCGACAGCAATCGCGAATCGCTCGAGCTCGATCTTTTTTCCACCGAGCCGATCCATGAAGACGTCGAGCAATTGACGCTGACCGATTCACTGACCGATCTGGCTTCGCGTTTCGGTTTCAACGATCCGCTCGTGCAAAAAGTTCTCGCGGGAAAATCGCCGGCTGCCCGCGCCCACGAAGTCGTGACTACGACGAAGCTAAAAGATCCCGCGCTCCGCAAACAACTTTACGAAGGGGGAGCTGGAACCGTTACGTCCGCGCACGATCCGATGATCGAGCTGGCCCGGATCGTCGATGGACCCGCGCGCGCCGCCCGGAAAGTTTTCGAAGCGCAGGAGGAAAACAAACAGCAGGCATATGGCGACATCGCGAAAGCGCGTTTCGCGATCGAGGGAACGAGCAATTATCCCGACGCGACCTTCACGCTTCGCCTCTCTTACGGCGTGGTGCGTGGTTACGAGCAGGATGGAAAACAAATTCCGGCCCTGACCAATTTCGCCGGCCTCTACGAGCGCTCGACCGAACATAACAACCAGCCACCCTTCGACCTGCCGCAACGCTGGATCGAGAAAAAATCCGCGCTCAATCTCGAAACGAAATATGATTTCGTTTCCGACGCGGACATCATTGGGGGCAACAGCGGCAGCCCGGTCGTGAACAAGGCGAATGAATTCGTCGGCATTATTTTCGACGGCAACATTCAGTCGCTCGTGCTCGATTGCATTTTCGCCGACAAACAAGCGCGCGCCGTCAGCGTCGATTCCGCCGCGATCACCGAAGCGCTGCGGAAAGTTTACGACGCGAACGCGCTCGCGGATGAGCTGGGGAAATAAGGACAGGATTAACTGGATTGGGGGAAGCTGAGTTCCCTTCTTCAATCCTGTAAATCCCGTTAATCCTGTCTAATTCTGTCGCGGAATTGCGCTACGGGAGTTGCTTCAGGAGCGTCTTCCAGCGCGCCCAGGCATCGTCGCGCGCCTTCTTATTTTCGGGCGTTCCCTCGGGGGATTCGCCTTCGCGCATGAAACCGTGGCCGGCGCCTTTGTAAATGACCGGCTCGTATTTCTTGCCGGCGGCTTTCATTAGTTGTTCGCCCTTGGGAATCGTTGCGTCCACCCGCGCGTCGTTCTCGCCGTAGAAACCGTAGACGGGGCACGGGATGGCCGCGACTCGCTCAGCCTTGTCCGGGGCCGGTCCATAAAATGAGTAAGCGGCTTTCAGCTTCGGATTCAGGTTCGCGTAGTTGAAGGTCCATCCCCCGCCCCAGCAGAATCCGCAGACAGCCAGAGTGCCATTCGCCGCGGGAAGTTTTAAACCGTAATCAGAGGTCGCATTGAGATCGGCTACGACCTGAGGATTCGGCAAGGCCGCGATGACTTTCCGCGCGCCATCCACATCGGCGTAGGTCTGGCCGCTCAAGAGATCGGGCGCGATGGCGATGACGCCGTTCTCGGCCAGTTGATCGCACACACCGCGCACCCAATCAGTCAGCCCGAAGATTTCATGAATGACCACGACTACCGGTGCTTTGTCTTTCCGTTCGGGATAAACCACGAACGCTTTGATCGTGCGCTCGCCCGATTTGAACTCGACCCACTCACCATGGCGCGACGATTTTTCCAGGCGCGCTTTCGCCCAGTCCTGCGCGGAAACCGCCTGGGCCAGGGTGAGGAAAGCAACCGCGACAGCGATGGCTCGTATCGTTTTCATCTGATTGATTTCGGCTCGATTAGAGGGTCGAACTTGCTGGCGTCGGCGCGGCTTTTCGCCAGATCATGGCATCCAGGCTCCACCGACCTCCTCCGTAAAAGATCATGAACAGGAAAATAAAGCAGTAGATGACCGCGAGTTCGCCTTTGTTCAGCATCGGGAAAAACCATTCCGATGTGCTGGGCGGAACGTGCTTGATCATCTGTCCGCTGGCGTGCGCCGTGAAATAAGCCACCGCCGTCAATCCGCTGCCGAGAAAGGCAAAGAGCCGCGTGAGCAAGCCGATGGCGATGAGGAGCCCACCAAGCTCAATGATGCCAGCCAGCATCATTTTACCGTGGGCAACCCCCTGGCCGCCGAACATTCCCAACATCTTTTGGGCGCCGTGACACACGAATAAGAGGCCGACGACAAAACGCATGATGCAATACATCGGGTCGGCAAAACGATTCAGTGAGTTCATGAGGCGAGGCTGTTATCCGCGCTCACTGATGTCAAGATTCTTACCAAGGAGCGGCAGTCTCCAGACCGCCGTCTTTGGTTGCCGCGACGCCGCTCTGTCGGCGTGAGACGCGTTGAACAGCGACAGAGCGCCGTCGCTACAGCTGTCTCGTGTTAGAATGAATCTCCGTGAGTAAGGAAAAAATCGCGATCATTGGCGGCGGCGCGGCGGGATTTTTCGCCGCGATCGCCTGCGCGCGCGCCAATCCGGCGAACGAAGTTTCCATCTACGAACGCGGTTCGGAGTTCCTGACCAAGGTCCGGATTTCCGGAGGCGGGCGCTGCAACGTTACTCACGCTAGTTCCGATCCGCGGGCCTTGAGCGAGAGCTATCCTCGCGGCGAACGGGCGCTCATCTCGCCGCTCCATCGGTTTTCGCCGGAAGACACGGTCGCGTGGTTTGAAACGCGCGGGGTCAAACTCAAGACGGAATCGGACGGCCGCATCTTTCCGGTGACGGACTCGTCGCAAACCGTCATCGATTGTTTGGTGAATGAAGCGCGCGCCGCGGGCGTTCGGCTCTTCGCGCGCAAAGCGACTGAAAGCGCGCGCGTGAACGAGGCGGGCGGCTTCGAGTTGAAGATGGGCGGAGACGAAACGATCAGCTGCGATCGGTTGCTGCTGGCCACAGGTGGCGCGCGATCGGAGAGCGGCGCGCGAATGGCGCAGGCGCTGGGACACACGATCTCGCCGCCGGTCCCGTCTCTGTTTTCTTTTCATGTCTCGACGCCATGGCTTCGGTCGCTGCCGGGCATTTCGGTTCAGCACGTCGAGGTCTCGGTGGAAGGCACATCGCTGCGCGAACGCGGTCCGATCCTGATCACGCACAACGGCGTCAGTGGCCCCGTCATCTTGCGACTCTCCGCCTGGGGCGCGCGGGTGTTGCACCAATTGGATTACCGTTTCCGGCTGCGCATAAACTGGGTGCCCGAATTCCACGACGAAGAGATTCGCGCGCAATGGCAAGCGCTCCGTGAAACCAATCCAAACCGGCTCGTGCATAATTCGCCGCTCGCTCCCCTGCCCGTTCGTTTGTGGGAACAGCTTGCGCTCAGCGCGGGAATCGATCGCGACACGCGCTGGACCGCGCTCGCTCGCGCGAAGGCCAATGCGCTGGCCAGTCTCCTCGCTCGCACCGAACTCGAAGTGAATGGCAAATCGCTGAACAAGGATGAGTTTGTCACTTGCGGCGGGGTCAACCTGCGCGAGATCAATTTTAAGACCATGGAAAGCCGCATTACCCCGCGCCTTTATTTTGCCGGCGAGTTGCTCGATCTCGACGGCATCACCGGTGGATTTAACTTCCAAGCGGCGTGGACTACGGGTTGGATCGCCGGGCACGCGATGGCGGATTCGCTGTAGCCGGGATCGCTGATCCCGGCCGCGTGACTGCTCCGCTGGATTTACTTCGCTGGCCGGGATCGCGATCCCGGCTACAATTGGACGTGGACAAAGCGCTTCAAGAAATCCGGGCGGTTTACCACGATCTCGCGAAGCGGCCGGTCGAGCGCAATTGCCTTCGGGTGAAGGAGTGCTGCCACTTCAAACTCACTGGACGCACGCCTTACCTGACAAAGGGCGAAGCGTTGTTGGCGGCCAAGGCAATTCGTGCAACGGGTCGCAGCCGATTGCCTGAAAACGCAACGGGCGCCTGTCCGCTCCTCGATTCCCCTACCGGCAATTGTCTGATCTACGATTCGCGTCCGTTCGGATGCCGGACCCATTTCTGCGCGGCAGCCGGCGGCCCGTACGCGCGGAGGGAAGTCATCGATCTCATTCGCCGGCTTGAAGTAGTCGATGCGCAAGTTGGCGGATCGGGGCCGCGCTTGCTTCAGAACGCGGTGGCCGACGCATTGGCTGAATTGTAGCGGCGGTTTGCAACCGCCGAATCGAACTGGGTTGACGCGGATGAAAAAGTTCGCGAGTGCGAGGACGCCCTCGCCAGCACGCGACACGCGTGCGCTCCCCAGAACCGAAGGCTTCGGTTACGCCGCTTTCTTCGCGTGGTGCGGCGTGGTCCGCTTCGCGGTGCTCTTTTTCTTTTTCGAGCCTTTCGATTGCGCCAGGCTTTCCTGCAAGACCGCAACCAGGTCGATCACCTTCGTCGATGGCTTCTTCTCCTTCGGCTTCTCTTCGATCTCCTTGCCGCCCGACTCCACCTTTTCCTCGATCACTTCCATGAGCGCCTCGCGGTAATCGTCGTGGTATTTCTCCGGATCCCATTTCGAGGTCATGCTCTTAACCAGCGCCTCGGCCATCTCCTTCTCGCGTTTCCCGACTTCCAGTTTTTTCGGGACGTTGAGCTTCTCCGCATCCAGCAGTTCATCGGCGAAATGCATGAGCTCGAGCACGAGCGCATGCTTCAACGCCTTTACCCCCGCGAGATATTGCCGCGTCTTGATGATGACCTTGGCGATGCCGACCTTCTTGCCATCAGCGAGGGCTTCCCGCAGCAGGACGTAGGCTTTGTCGCCGCCTTTTAGCGGCTCGAGATAATACGGCTTGTAGAAAAACATTGGATCAATCTCATCGAGATCGACGAAGTCCTGAATATCGACCGTCTGGGTTGCCTCCAGATCGACGCGCTGAAAATCCTTGTCATTGAGCACGACGAACTTTCCTTTCTCGTACTCGTAACCCTTTACGATTTCATCCCACGGGACTTCCTTGCCGTCCTTTTCCGCGACCCTTTTGTAATTCACCGGGCTGTGATCTTTCGCCCGCAGGAGCCGGAACTTCAGCTCCTCCTTTCGTGTCGCCGGGTAGAGAGCGATGGGAATGTTGACCAGGCCAAAGCTGATGCTGCCTTTCCAGATTGCGCGCATACAAAAGCTCTTCGCGGCTGGGGCGAAGATCGCGTGTGAGGTAGGGGCGGTTCACCGAACCGCCCGCGGGCGATTGGGGTCAATCGCCCCTACCTGCCTTACGCTGCGGCTTCGAGCTGCTCGCGCTTGATCCCGCGCAGCTCGAATAAGCGTACCAGCGTTTCTTCGATCAGGTTATTCGGGCACGATGCGCCCGCCGTGATCCCGACCACGATCGGCCCCTCGGGCAGCCAGTCTTTCGCGATCACTTCCTTTTTCTCGTGCAGGTTGTAATGCAAAATCTCCTTCTCCGACACGAGCCGCGTGGCGTTACGCACGAAATAAGTCGGCAACTTTTCCTCGCCCATTTCCGCGAGGTGCGAAGTGTTCGAGCTGTTATAACCGCCCACCACCAGGAGCAAATTCAGGCGCACATCGAGCAGCTCGCGCAACGCATCCTGCCGCTCCTGGGTTGCTCCGCAAATCGTGTCGAAGAACCGGAAGTTGGTCGCGGCCAGTTCCGGCCCGTCGCGATCCACGATGGCTTGCCGGATGCGCCGTTGCACTTCCTCGGTTTCACCGCGCAACATCGTGGTCTGGTTCGCCACCCCAACCGTGCGCAAATGCAGGTCCGGATCGAACCCCGGCGAATGCGCGTTCCGGAATTTCTCCAGAAACTCCTGCTTGTCGCCGCCGTGCCGAATGTATTCGCACACGTAATCGGTGTCCGGGAGCGTGAGGACCACGAGGTAATGGCCTTTGCCGTCACCGAGCGCGCGCGAGCTGGTCGCTTTCGTTTCTTCGTGCTCGGCCTTGCCGTGAATAATTGAGGTGGCCGATTCGCTCGCGTATTTGCGCACCCGTTTCCACACACTCATCACGTCGCCGCAGGTCGTGTCCACGATCTGGCAACCGCGATCCTTGATTTGCTGCTGGATGGAAAGCTCGGTTCCAAAGGCCGGGACGATTACGACATCGTCCGGCAGCAAATCCGCGATGTCGGCCTCCTTGTTTTTTCCCATCAGGTTCTTGATGCCTAACGAGGATATCTGGTCGTTCACCTCAGGGTTGTGAATGATCTCGCCGACGATGAAGAGGCGCCGGTCCTTAAAAACTTTGCGCGCGGCGTAGGCGAGATCGATGGCGCGTTCGACGCCGTAACAAAAGCCGAATTGCTTCGCGAGCCGGACCGTGACGCCGCCAAAAGACAGAATGCCCCCCTTGCGCCGGACCTTGTCGACGATGTCGCTGCGATAATGCGATTCGACCTGCTCCTGCACGGCGGTCATGACCTCCGGCGTGCGCAGGTTCACTTTCTCGCGCGCGGTCGTACCGCTGGAGATGAGATTGGTGCTCATGGCTCAGGCCGAAAACAAATTACGATCACCAGCCACCTTACCACGGGCCGGCGATCACGCCGAAAAGTTCTTTCTCTCCGGGAGAGGTTAAGGCTGGTCGATCAACAACGGTCCCGGAGGATCCTTGAACCAGCTCGGCGCCATCATCACCGAACGCGGCGGATCCGGGTCGCGGCTTTGATCGAGGCGGCGGACCTCGCTGCCCCATTTCTTGTCCTCGGGAAGCGAGTTCGCGATGTGGACCGGCGTGCCGATCCTCGTCAGCGCGAAAAGCCGGGCCGCCGCTTCCCGATGAAGCCGGATGCAGCCGTGCGTGTGCGGGGCAGGATGGACAAAGCCTTCGTGGAAGCCGTAAGCCGGCTTGAACTCACACCAGTAAGCCATCGGATAGCCGCGATCGGGTTCGCTTTGGCGGCGTCTGTTTTTTTCTTTGTTGTAAATGGTGAAATTGCCGGTCGGAGTTGCGGCGCCCGGTTTACCCACATTGCCTTGAACCGCCATCAGGAGGCGGTCGCCTTCCGTGACATAAAGGTTTTGAGTGGCAAGCGAGAGACTCACTTCCACCTTCGACGGATCATGAGGTTTGTAGGCGACGACTTTATAACTGCCCGATGACCTGGCCATCGGCGTGCCGCAGCTCGTCAGGAATAACGCGGCCGCGGCGCAGAGACAAAAGAAGAGGCGAGAAAGATGTTGCATAGTTGCTCATTGGAAGAGCGTATTGCGCGGGTTTTGTCAATAGCGCGCGCGGGTTTTACGCTCGGAAATTCCACCGAAATGCTCGCTATGGCATGACTCCCGGGGGAAGCGTTACCTTCGAAGTCATCGGCGGGAGACGCTGCGCGCGTTCGTCGAGCCGGCGTTCGAATCCTTCGGAAATATTCGCATAAAATGGATACGACGCCGGGTCTGCCGTCAGCGGCCGGTAACGCCAATGCTTGTACATCCAAAACCAGGGCGCGGGATGCTTGCGCACGTAAGGCTCGAATTGGTCCCAGCAGGCCTGGGCGATTTCCTGGAGTGATGCGCCCGGCGGAATTTCCAGCGGCGGGTGAAACACAACGCGATACCGCCCGTTCTGCAACGGCTCGCAATGCGCGTTGATGATCGGCGCGCCCGTGCGTTGATGGAGCCACGCGTGCGCGAAGGTGACGCTCGTTTTCAGGCCAAAACAATCGATCACCACGGTCGGCAACTGCACCGGAATGGTGAGATCGACGAAAACGGCGACGCGCCCGCCGCGGCGGACCGCTTTGTACAAGGCAAGCACAGCGCCTTCGCGAGGCACGACGTGATGGCCGCCGCTTTCGCGCAAATCGACGAAGATCGGATCGAGCAACGGATTCTTGAATTCCTGGGCGAGAATGGCGCTGGGGAAACCGCGATGGCCCACGCCGACGCCCATCCACTCGAAGTTACTGTAATGATAACAGCCGAAAACGACCGGGTTGCCCGGCTTCATTTGCTCGTGCCAGATTTCCAGGTTTTCCATCTCCACATAGCGCGAGAGATTTTCACTCGTTAGGCGCCGGCTCCAGTAAAGATCGATCAACGTGCGCGCGAGATGCTGGTACGATTCGCGCACAATCTCCACCCGGCGCGCGGGCGCAAGCTCATCGCCGAAAGCGACATCGAGATTGCTCAAGGCCACGCGCCGGCCCGGTCGATCGATGCGGGCGGCTGCCGCTCCCATAAACTGGCCCAGGTGATAACAGGCCTCGCGGGAAAGGAGCGGGATGATCTTCGAGAGGGCCTTGAGAGCCATCCACTCGAGTCGATACCGAATTTTTTTCCAACCTGCGCGCATTGCTCCGGAGTGTAAGCATGCTTCCAGTGCGTCGCGAGTGCGCGTGAGAACGCACTGTAGCCGCGGCGCTCTGTCGCCGCGTCCGGGAAACGCCCCCTCGAGAGCGGGGCGACTACAGCGCGGCTCGGGATGACAGCTTGTGCCGCACCGCCCACAGTAACACGATGCGATCAAGAAATGAATCATGCGCGAAAAAGTAAATCAGTCGTGAACCTTCGGCGCCGGGCCGCGGAATTTTTCGGGCTGAAGCGCAACCTCGTCGTTCTCCTCGTCGCCATCTTCGTCATCGGCGTCGGCGAAGAACTCTGGATGCGTTTCGTTCCGAAATATCTCCAGGCCCTCGGCGCGACCATTTTCGTCATCGGACTTTTCGACGCGCTTCGAACCTTGCTCGGCGCCATCTACGCCTATCCCGGCGGCGTCCTGGTCGATCGCTGGGGACATCGGCGCGCCTTTCTCGCCTTCAACCTTTTCTCTATCGCCGGCTACTCGCTCGTCCTGCTCATTCCACACTGGGGCGCGGTCATCGCCGGAATGTTTCTCTTTCTTGCCTGGACCTGCTTTTCGTTGCCCGCCACTTTCTCGCTCATCGGCGCCACCCTCGGCCCGAACCGCCACGCCATGGGCGTCGGCATGCAGTCCGTCATCAAACGATTGCCGATCATGATCGCGCCCATCATCGGCGGCATCCTGATCGATCGGTTCGGCATCGTCGACGGCGTCCGCATCGGTCTGGTCGTCTCGATTTTTCTCTCCGCCGCGACCATCCTCGTGCAACGCCAATTGCGCGAAGCGCCGATCGACGCGGTCCCGGTCGCCGACCGCTGGAACTTCTGGCAAAGCTTGCGCGCCATTCACGGACCGCTCCGCCGCCTCCTGCTCAGCGACATCCTCGTGCGCTTTTGCGAGCGGATCCCTTACGCGTGGGTCGTCATCTACGCGATGGATAATGTCGGCGTGAGCGCAAAACAGGTCGGCATTCTGACCACGGTCGAAGTCGTCGTCGCCAGTCTCTGCATTATCCCGGCGTCGCATTTCGCCGACAAACATGGCCGTGAGCCATTCATCCTTGCCACCTTCGGCTTCTTCACGCTTTTTCCGGTCGCCCTTTGGCTTTCCGGCAACTTCGCCATGCTTCTGCTCGCGTTCGCCCTTCGTGGCTTGAAGGAATTTGGCGACACCTCGCGCAAAGCCACCATCATCGGTTACTGCGCGCCCGAGCGGCGCGGACAAATGATCGGCGCTTATTACCTCGTGCGCGACCTCATCGTCAGCGTCGCCGCCATCATCGGTGCCCTGCTTTGGAAATTCGGACCCGCCATAAATTTCCTCGGTGCCGCCGCCTTCGGCGCCTGCGGCACCATCTTCTACCTCATCGCGCTCCGCCGCGATTCTCGCGTCTTTCGGTAGGGCGAGACTCGGTCGAGCCGCTCCTTTCCTCTCTTTCCGTCCTTTTCCCATAAAGAACGTTTGACCTTTGGCCGCCGATCTCCCATGATGGCGTCACACCCAAGTTCAGCAGCAGCAAGGAGATCAGAGCAATGCAGATGTTTTCAGGCAGTCGAAAAGTCGAACCAGCCATGCCGATGGCGGCCACTCAACCACCCCCTCCGGTGAAACCGGAGCCGGCCCCGAACGGCGCTGCAGAAGTCTCCCGAGCCGGCGGGACTTTATCGAGCGGCGTCTCCATCAAAGGCACCGTCAAATTTCAGAAGGAGCTCCTGATCGACTGCGAAGTGGAAGGCAAGATCGATTCGAACGGCCGCTTGACCGTCGGCAAACAAGCCCGGATCAAAGGCGACATCAAAACGCGTTCCGTCATCGTGGATGGCACCGTGGATGGCAACATCACCGCCGCCGAACGTTGCGAACTGCGCGCCGGCTGCACCGTGAATGGCGACATCGAAGCGCCGCGTTTGGTGGTGGACGAGGCCGCGAGCTTCGTCGGCAGCGCCAAGATCGCGACGCAGAAATCCGCTCCGGCTCCGACTGCTTAAAATCTGAGGAGTATTAGTTCCCCTTCTGTGATCTCTCGTTAGGTCTCGTGTCGCGCGCCGCTGACATTTTCGCCCGCGCTGGAGCAATTGTAATTTTCCTCGGCCTCGTCGCATGCGCTGGAGGAAGGCGTTACGGCGACGCTCGGCTGATCGAGGGGACAAATCCGTCCTTCCTGCCAGAGACGGTTGGCTCCCTTACGTTCCCAGAAATCCCGATCGGTAGAGTCAGCGTGGTTCGGTACCATGTTGCGTCTTTGCCACGCGTCATATACCCGAGCGGTTTTCTGCTTGAGGTTCCGAAAACGGAGGATTTCCCACGCGCGGCTGAACATCCGTGGAGTCACTGTGTCATTCACGCTTCACTTCTGGCGGCGGACGGAACGCGGTTTTTCAGCCGCGAAATACATTTAGGGAGGGACAGACAAGGATCGGACGCCCAAGGATCGCGCCGGAAGATATCCTTCGCGTTTACGGATTATCGTATGGAGGGTACGACCAGCTTACCTCGCCACGTTACTTACGATTTTGAGGTTGAAGTGTTGCGTGCTTCTTCACGCCCCACTGATAAGCTTGTCGTCGAGGCGTATTCGGTATTACCCAGCACAAAAGCGCCAGTCCGACCATGAACCCCAGACCTAACTAGACGATTGATCGTCCCGCGATGTCATTCTCGTGGGATTCTTGGTTTGCGCGCGACCACGCCGAGAAAAATAAAGCGCGACGGTGACGGCATGCGATGCGGGAGTAGTCTCGGGCCGATTAAGGTCAATCGCCCCAACCTGAGATTCAGAATCTCCCTGCATGATTTGAGAGTGGCGTTCGTTAGACTGATATGAAATTCAGAATCGTCGGGTCCGGGTTGTGGATTGCTGCGTCGGTTTTGCTTTGCGCCGGATTAGTCCGCGCCGAGGAACATTCTGATCCTGAGTCGGTGCTGCGAAAGACATCAATGTTTGCCATGGGCGGCGTTGGCGTAGCGGGCAGCATGTCCGAAGGAGAACGCGCGCTTCGCGAGATTCTCAATCAACCCGATGCGACGGCAAAGTTGGAGAAGATGCTGCCTGAGGCTTCGCCGGCGGGGCAGCTTTATCTGCTGGTGGCCCTTCGTGAGCGGGATCGCGCGGCTTACCAGCGAGCGGTGGGAAAAGTGGGAGGAAACGATGCCACGGTGGAGACAGCGCGCGGCTGCATCCTGCAAAAGGAAAACTTTCGCGACCTGGTGAAACAAATCGAGAAGGGCAACTACGATAGCTACCTGTCGCGGACCTGGCCGAAGCAAGCGCGCTGACAGGGACAAGAGGAATCTGGAAAAGAGGAACGCAGGAAAGGGAACCAGAAATAAATTCTCCTCTTCACCCTTCTGTTTCCTGTTTTCCTGCGTTCCTAATTCAATTTTCAGCACGTGCCGAAGTAGCGGTCACCGGCGTCGCCCAGGCCGGGAACAATGTAGCCATGGCCGTTCAATTCCGGATCGATGGCGGCCGTTATAATCGGGATGTCGGCATGTTCGCTCTGGAGTTGTTGCACGCCGGGTGGACAGGCGACGACACAAAGAAATTGGATCTGCGTCGCGCCTTGCGCTTTTAGAATCGAAGCGGCAGAGCAAGCGCTGTGTCCGGTCGCGAGCATCGGATCGAGCAATAACACCGACGCAGCGGCGACGTTAACCGGCAGGCGATCGTAGTAACTCACGGGCCGCAGCGTTTCGGCGTCGCGATAGAGACCGATGTGGCCGATGCTCGCATCGGGCGCGACGCGCAGGATTCCATCGGCCATTCCCAGACCCGCGCGCAGAATCGGGACCAGGACGATCGGCTTTGCGAGGACCGCGCCCGCGCAGGAAGCAAGCGGCGTCTCTACTTCAACCGCCGCGGTCTCCCAACTGCGAGACGCTTCGATGAAAAGAAAGATGGCGATCTCTTGCAAGCGACGGCGAAAGAGATCGGGTGGCGTGGTTTTGGCACGGAGCCTAGAAAGCCCGGCTGCGACCACAGGGTGATCCACGATCGTGACGCGAGCATTCATAGCTTTATCATGCTGTTGGTAGGGCGAGACTCTGTCGAGCCGCCGCGCGTTTGGTTAATCGTTGCGGCTCCACAGAGTGTCGCCCTCCCGGGTTATGCGCCTTCACGCATTCGCACCGGCGACGCGGGAAGTCGATCGAGAACTACGCGCTGCTTGCCATCGTAATGACCGAAGGCCAGGACGCCGGTTGGACATTCTTGGACGCAGGCGGAACAGCGAACGCACTCCGGGTCTTGCATCGGCAGTCCTTTATTCGCGAAGTTCATGATGTCGATGCCCTGATGGCAGACGGACGTGCAGACATTGCACGAAATGCATTTCGATTTCTCGGGAAAAATCCGGAAGCGGGAGAAGCGCGCATAGATGTGCATGAGCGCCGCGAGCGGACAAAAGAACCGGCACCAGACGCGCCCGGAATATTTGAAATAAAGCCCGACACCAATGATGCCGCCGAGGAAGATATCGACGACCCATTTGTAATTGAAGTAGGTGACGAGTTGGCCGGCGCCATTTTTTCCTTCGAGCAATAAGTGGAACGATGAGGCGGCCCATGATTGCGGCCAGATCCAACCGATGATCCGGACGAACAAAAGAAGAAACGCGACGGCGAGAATCACCTGCCCCGCCATGTTCAGGCGATTCCAGAACGGGCCATGCGGCATTTTGTGGCGCTGCCTGTCGCCCATGGTCTCGGCCAGCGCGCCGCAGGAACAAATCCATCCGCAGTAAGCGCCCTTTCCCCAGCGCCAGATCATCGCGGGGATGATGACGAAGGTTTGGACGAACCCGATCACGAGCCACCACGCGAGCGGCGCGTCGGTGAAAACGTTATAGACACTGAGCGGCCAGGCCAGGATGAAACCGTAAGCGCGCCAATAAGCGCGGGGATGTCCCCAAACCGGCCATTGATGCGCGGCGTATTGATCGGCGGGAATGTAGGATTCGAAAAGATGATCGGCTATGGTTTTGCCGAGGCCGGAATCGAACCAGCCGTTGTAGCCGAGATACGGCAGGATGATTTCGGGGAGCAGGAAAAGCGGCACCACCTGCACCAACATCAGGACGATGGTCTGGAGCGTGACGTACGGAGTCTTGCGCCGGCGAATCCGCGTAACGCCAAAGCCAACGATCATGCTGCTGTAGAGGAGCGTGTAATAAAACGAGCGCGATTTCAGTGAGACCGCGAGGGTGCCGAGGAGCGTCGAGCGGTCCGCCACCTGCGATTGAAACCATCCGCCTAACGAGCTGAGAACAGCCGGCATGTTTTCCGGAAATGGGTTCAGCCAGGGTTCGGCGAAGCCGCCGCCGCATTTCCAGCCATAAACGAAAACGCAAAAGGCGAGAAAAACTCCGAGCGCGATCCAGCCGGGAAGCGTCCCCTCACCCGCGATCGGGATGCCGGAACGGCGAAAGAAATCGAGCGGCGCTTCGCGGCCCAGCATGGTAAAGACGACGTCGTTAGGCAGCGTCTCTTCCGCTCCGTTCTTCAGAAAGACCTGCTTGGGCTCGATCCGCGTCACTTGCGTTCCGAGCGCGAGCTTGAGCGAGCCCGTTGATTTCTGCCCGCGCATGCCGGATGTCATCGCCGTGTTGACGCGCTCCGAGGTCGGCTTTTCGATTTGGACATCGGCCGAGGCATCGCGCACGAGCATCTCGATTTTCTCGATGTTGGCCGGCTTCGCGCGCGACAATTCCTTGCGGCGATAACTGAGGGTGACGCGTGCGCCGCAAGTGGTGAGCGCGATCGCCGTCTCCAGGGCCGAGTCACCGCCGCCGACTACGAGCGCGTCCTGACCGGCAAACTCATGCGGATCGAAAAGGCGATTGTAAACTTTATCGAGCTGTTCGCCCGGGCACCCGAGCTTGCGGAAATTTCCGCTCCGCCCGATTGCGATGATGACGCGCCGCGCCACCGCCGCTGTCTTATCGCTCATCTGCAAAGACAACTCCGAACCCTTTCTCTCGATGCTCTCGACGCGCGCTGGGGTGACTTCGATCCCCGCCGCCTTCCGTTGCGCTTCCATTTCCTCGAGCAGTGCCTCCTTGATGTTCGCCTTAAACTGAAGACCGCCCTCGAGCCTCATTTCGGTCGGGTAGGTGTAGATCGGTTTCGCCTTCGGAAAATTAACGACCGTGGAGAAAATTTCGGTCGCTTCGTAGACCGCGAAATTCAGTCCGGCCTTTTTCGCTTCAATCGCCGCCGAAATTCCCGCGACGCCGGCGCCGATGATCGCGAGGTCGAGGACAGCGGAATCGCGTTGACCTCCTTTCGCAAAATCTGGTTCGCTCAGGATCGCGCGCACCGCGCTCGCGCCGGTATGAGAAGAAAACTTCAGCAACGGAATCCCGGTGAGATCGCCGACAATTCGCACGCCCGGTTGAGCTGTCACGCCACCGGGGCCGGAGACGGGAAGTTTCTCCACCGTGCCCGCGGGCCACTGCGTATGCAGCCACTTCGTGTAACGTTCAATGATTCCGGCCATCGTGAAGCGGCAGCAGCCAGCTACCTTGTAAGTTGAGAGGCACCGCGCGAAAAGAAAATTCCCGCACGACCGCGCCGCGAAGATGAAGCGAAGGAGTGAAGTGACCAGCCAAAAAATAAAACGTCGTTATCCGATCGGGGCCGAGCTGATCGGTGAAGGTCGCACCCATTTTCGCGTCTGGGCGCCGAAAGCGAAAGGGCTGGACGTTGTCCTGGAAAGCAGCCCGGAAAATGAGGCGGAGAGGAGTTTCCATCCGTTGGCCGCGGAAGAGGGCGGCTATTTTTCCGGCACCGTTACGGCCGGCGCCGGCTCCTTTTACCGTTTCCGCGTCAATGCGGCGGAACAATTTCATCCCGATCCCGCCTCGCGCTACCAACCGGGAGGACCACACCGATCCTCCTGCGTGGTCGATCCATCGCAATTCCAGTGGACCGATCAGAAATGGACAGGCGTGAAGATGCCCGGCCAGATCATTTACGAAATGCATGTCGGCACTTTCACGAGCGAAGGCACCTGGCGCGCGGCCGCGAAGCAACTTGCCGAGCTGGCGCGCGTGGGGATCACGGTGGTCGAGATGATGCCGATCGCGGATTTCCCCGGCGAATTCGGCTGGGGTTATGACGGCGTCGATCTCTTCGCGCCCTGCCGTCTTTACGGAACGCCGGACGATTTGCGCGCGTTTGTGAACGAAGCGCATTCGTTAGGCCTGGGCGTTATTCTCGACGTCGTTTACAACCACTTCGGGCCGGACGGAAATTATCTCGGCGTTTTTTCCGATACTTATCTGCACCGCGAGCTGGTGAACGAATGGGGAGACTCGATCAATTTCGACGGCAAAAATTCGGAACCGGTCCGGGAGTTCTTCATCACCAACGGCAGGTATTGGATAGAGGAATTCCATTTCGACGGCTTTCGTTTCGATGCAACCCAGAGCATCCACGATCAGTCGGAGGAATATATCGTCGGCGCGATCGGCCGCGCGGCCCGGCTAGCCGCGGGCAGCCGCTCGATTATTCTTGTGGCGGAAAACGAGCCGCAGGAAACGAAGTTGATCCGGCGGCGGAGCGAAGGGGGCGACGATCTCGATGGTTTGTGGAACGACGACTTCCATCACAGCGCGTATGTAACGTTGACGGGCCGACACGAAGCCTACTACTCCGATTACCGGGGCCGGCCGCAGGAATTTATGTCGGCAGCGAAGTACGGATACCTTTTTCAAGGCCAGCCCTACTGGTGGCAGGACGCGGAGCGCGGCATGCCTGCCCTCGGAGCGCATCCGGCGGCCTTCGTCTGTTTCCTCGAAAATCACGACCAGGTCTCCAACAGTGCGCAGGGCGTGCGCATGCGCTTTGAATCTTCGCCCGGCTCGTATCGCGCGATGACCGCGCTGCTTTTGCTCGGGCCCTGGACGCCGCTGCTCTTTCAAGGCGAAGAGTTCGGCGCGTCAACTCCGTTCGTCTTTTTCACCGATGTGGGCGACGAAAATCTGCGGGATGCCATTCGCGGTGGGCGCTTCGATTTCCTCGCGCAGTTTCCTTCGCTGGCTACGGCGAAGGTGCAACGCGCGCTGCCCGATCCCACCGCCCGGGAAACGTTCGAACAGTGCAAGCTCGACTTCGCCGAACGCGAGTCCCAAGCGCAGTTCTACGATCTGCATCGCGACCTCATCCGGCTGCGCCGGGAGGATTCACGATTTCAAAAACAAATTCCCGGAGGCGTGGATGGCGCGGTGCTCGGCGATCGCAGTTTCGTGCTTCGATATTTCGGCGAACGGAACGACGAACGATTATTCATCGTGAACCTGGGACCGCCACAGCCATTGATCCCCTCACCCGAGCCGCTCCTCGCGCCACCGTTCGGTTTTCAATGGGATGTGATTTGGTCGAGCGACGATACGCGTTACGGTGGTCCGGGGACGGCCAAGCCGTTTTCCGATGAGGGCTGGTCGCTGCCAGG
The DNA here is from genome assembly GCA_003244145.1 of Chthoniobacterales bacterium. Lineage (GTDB taxonomy): Bacteria > Verrucomicrobiota > Verrucomicrobiia > Chthoniobacterales > UBA10450 > AV80. The sequence goes on along the minus strand of QHBM01000024.1, from coordinate 63,038 downwards.
CGAAGCAGCCATCGCGCTTCGCGCAATTCCCCAAACAAAACCGCGCCGCAAACCAAGGGTGAGACATGCACGAAAAGTCGAGCAGTAATCCGGTCGTGGTGCGGTCGATGGCCTGGGAGCCCACGCGTCCGTCGCGCGAGATTCTGCTCAACCGCGAATGGCTCGTGACGAACGGCCTCGGCGGCTACGCGTCGGGCACGGTCTCCGGAGCGATTACGCGAAAATATCACGGCATCCTGGTCGCCGCGCTGCCCGCGCCGCTCGGGCGTGTCGTGATGTGGAACCACGTCTCGGAATTCCTGCGCTTCGACGACAACGAAGTGGTCTCGTTAGGCGCGGAAGAGCGGGCCGGGGGCCAGCTCGATCTCCACGGCGCGGAATACCTGTGCGAATTCCGTCTCGAAGACGGCATGCCGGTCTGGATTTATCACGTGCGCGATCTCGTGATCGAGAAGCGCGTTCTGCTTCCGCACCTCCAAAATACCGTGCACGTCAGTTATCAAATCATCGGGAGCGGAAAACCGCCGCGGCTGGAGCTGAGACCAGCGTTTCATTTTCGCCATCACGAGGATGCCGTCGATGTGTCGTTAGGCGAGCCTTACAAACTCATTGCGGTAAACGATCGCTACAAAATTGTTTCGCCGCGCCGGAAATTCCCACCGCTCCGCATGCGTCTTTTCGGGCACGCTTCCGCGTTCACGCTCGCTCAATCGACCATTCATCAGGTGGTGTATCGCACGGAACAGGCGCGCGGTTACGCGCACGAAGGCGTACTCTGGAGCCCGGGATTTTTCCAGGTGGAGCTGGCCGATGAAAAAACCGCGACCCTGGTCGGCTCGACCGAACCGTGGGACATCATCGACGTCCTGAACCCGGCGGAAGTGCTCGCTTCCGAGAGGGAGCGTCGCGCCCGCCTGCTGGCCGATGCCGACGCCGATGCGCGCGAAGGCGTCGCGGCGGAATTAGTTTTTGCGGGCGACCAATTTGTCATCACGCCGGCCGGCCGCGCTCAGGAAGCGGCGCGCGCCCACGCCGCGGGCGACGAAGTTCGCACCGTCATCGCCGGGTATCATTGGTTCACCGATTGGGGGCGCGACACCATGATCAGCCTGGAAGGATTGACCCTGGTCACCGGCCGCTGCGTGGAAGCGGGATATATTTTGCGCACGTTCGCGCATTACGTTCGCGACGGATTGATCCCAAACATGTTCCCGGATCGCCAGAAGGAAGGCCTTTATCACACGGCCGACGCGACCCTCTGGTTTTTTCACGCGCTGGGCCGTTACCTGAAAAAATCGGAGGATCGCATCACGCTGCGGCAGCTGTTGCCGATCCTGGTCGATATCGCCGAGCACCATCTGCGCGGGACAAAATTCAATATTCACGTCGATCCCGAGGACGGGCTGCTGATTCAGGGACAGGAAGGTTATCAGCTCACCTGGATGGACGCGAAGATGGGCGATTGGGTCGTGACGCCGCGGCGCGGGAAAGCGGTGGAGATCAACGCGCTTTGGTTTAACGCGCTGAAACTTCTCGAAGGCTGGCTGCGGGAAACGGGAAGCGTCGCGGAGGCGAGCCGCTACGAGGAACACGCGCGGCACGCACTCGAATCGTTCAACCGGCGCTTTTGGTTTGAGGAAGGCGGACATCTCTACGATGTCGTGGACGTTGATGGCGGCGGCACGAATGATTCGGCCTGCCGGCCGAATCAGCTTTTCGCCATCTCTCTCGATCACCCGGTGCTGGATGAGTCGCGCTGGCGATCGGTCGTGGATGTGGCAGAGCGAGAGTTGCTCACGCCGGTCGGTCTGCGGTCGTTGTCGCCGAAGCATCCGGATTACAAACCGATTTATGGCGGCGATCTGCGCTCGCGTGACGGCGCGTATCATCAGGGGACGGTGTGGGCCTGGTTAATCGGGCCATTCATCGACGCGTGGTCGAAAGTCCATCCGGACGAACAGGGAACGGCCCGAAAATTCCTCGAGCGCTTTCCAGAAAGCATGAATGAAAATGGAATCGGCACGATCAGTGAAGTTTTCGACGCGCGTGAGCCGCATACGGCGGGCGGTTGCATCGCGCAGGCCTGGAGCGTGGCGGAAGTGTTGCGCTGCTGGGTGAAGACGGCGTAATGTAGAGAGCGCCTCTACGTGTCATCCCGAGCCGCGCAGACGGCGAGGGACCTCACACAAGCTCACACGCGCGCTTCCGCGATCTATCTGACTGCTTATGTTTCGGCGTGGTGGTGGCGCAAGCAAATCCGGGTTGCAGTTGCGAGGTTCCTCGCCGTCTGCGCGGCTCGGGATGACATCGCTTCCAGGACACTCAACAAGCGACGCTCCTTCGATTCCATATTATGGCCGAGACCGTTGTCCAGCTTCAGCAGAAGACCGAGGTGCGCGAAGCACTCGCCCAAACGGGCGGCAAGCCTAAGATCAAAGCGCAGGCAACCGACAAACTCTGGTTCGTCACCCACGCGCTCGTCCTCCTCGGTTGCGGAGTCGCCTATCTCTTGCTCGGCTGGAGACTAATCCCGCTTCAGCCGCTCCATTACGACCTCCTTCTGCGCGGAGTACGCGCGACCGTCTTCATTGTGATCGTGCTGGCGATTGCAAAAGCCGTTTCCGTTTACGCGATCGGCCGGATCACGGACGCCTCCACCGGTTTCACCCTTCGGCGCATCGAACATCTCGTGGTCGGGATTCTTATCGTCCTGATCGGGCTCTCGATTTTCTTCGCGAATTGGTATACCGCGCTCATCTCCGTCGGCGTGATCTCCGTCATCGTGGGACTCTCCGTCCAAACGCCGATGTCGAGCTTCATTGGCTGGATTTACATCCTGGTCCGGCGGCCTTATCGCGTGGGCGACCGGATCAAAATTGGCGAGGCGACCGGCGACGTGATCGACGTCAGTTACATCGACACCACGCTTTGGGAATTCGGCGGTTCGTTTCTCTCCACCGACCATCCGAGCGGCCGCGTCATTAAATTTCCCAACGCGAAAGTGCTCAGCTCGATGGTTTACAATTATTCCTGGCCGCTGTTTCCCTACATCTGGAACGAGATCAAGTTCCAGATCGCCTACCAAAGCGATTTGCAATTCGTGGCCAGCACAATGGAGCGGATCGTCGAGGAAGAAATCGGCGAAGACATGGAGGAACGCGTCACCGTCTATCGCGATCTGCTGGCGAAAACGCCGGTGAACGAACTCGAGGTCCGCGCTCATCCGCGCGTTTTTTTCCGGGTGGATGAAGTCACCTGGATCGATGCGATCGTGCGTTACGTCGTGCCGCCGCGCGAAGCGGGTGCGGTGAAAACGCGCTTGATTCCAAAATTGCTCGCGGCGCTCAACGCCGAGCCGGACAGAGTCATGTTCCCGGCGGGGGCAAATCGGTGATGCCCGTTTGCCAGCCGCGCCATCTCAGCCGATTACTTTCGCCGATGCATTCTCGAATTCTGATTGTCCTTCTCGCGCTGCTCACGATCGCGGCCAAGCCCCCGGTAAAGAAAGCGCAACCGGCCGGACCAAAGTCTTCGCCGCAGCCGAAGGCTGCAGTCCCGAAGACCATTCCCGTCGCGCTGCCGAATTACGACGAAGAGACGAGCGTGAAGCTCCAGATTTTTCTCGATAACAACGACTTCGGTCCGGGAAAAATCGATGGCCGGATGGGCGAATTTTTTGGCAAGGCGCTCGTGCATTACAAACGCGCCCATGGCATGGCGGAGACCGGAGCGGTCGATACCTGGCTGCTCGACCAGGTGCCAGAGACTTACACGACTTTTACCATTCCGCCCGAGGCGTTGAATTTCGTCGGGGCGACGGCGAGCGAGCCGTCGGAGCAGGAGAAGCTGAAACGGTTAAACTATGGCTCATTGCTCGAGCTGATCGCCGAGCGATATCATTCCGCGGAAGATTTTCTGAAGAAAATTAATCCGGGAGTGAACATGGAGGCGTTGAAACCCGGCGACACGGTGAAGGTGCCAAACGTATTGCCCTTCAAGATCGAAGACCTGCATGAAGGTTTCGCGCAGGTGAACCCGGCCTTCGCCAATCGCAAAATCTTTATCGACACCAAGGACCGCTTCCTTCTCATCTACGACGGCAAACAGCTCGTCGCCGAATTTCCGATCACGCCCGGGTCGTCCACGTTGCCCGCGCCGATGGGCTTGTGGAAAATTCTCGGGATCGCGACGCTCCCGGTCTTCCGGCACGACGAAGGTGTTCTCCAGCATGGAGAGAAGTCGAGTGTGTTCTATAACTTGCCGCCGGGACCGAACAATCCGGTCGGGATTCTCTGGATGGGATTGAACAAGCCGCACGTCGGCATTCACGGCACGAACAATCCGGAGACGATCGGTCGGGCCGGGAGCCACGGTTGCATTCGCACCGCGAATTGGGACGCCGCGCGAGTGAAAGAGCTCGTCACGGTAGGTAACGCGGTGTCGATTTTCCGGTAGCTGCTTTCTGCAGCGACGGCGCTCTGTCGCCGTAAACCGCAGGCTCAGCAGGCCACACGTCCTACGCCGACGGAGCGGCGTCGCTACAGCAATTTGCCCGAGATTTTTCGCGCGGAACCGGTCCTTCGTGCGTCTAGGCTGGTAGATCGAAGCAATGGACTCAAATGAACACGCCATTCATCGCGCAGCCATCCAGGGCGATCGCGAGGCTTTTGAGATGATTATCCACTCCTTCAGCCGAAGCCTTTTCGCCATCGCGTACGGCATTTTGCAAAACCGCGAAGAAGCGGAGGACGTGGTCCAGGACTCTTTCGTGAAGGCGTGGAAATCTCGCTGGCGCGTGCGTGACCCGGAGAAATTTCCGGCGTGGCTCTCGACCATCGCACGGCATCGTGCGCGGGATGTGGCGCGACGCCGGCGTCCGGAGCCGCTGCCGCACGATCTCGAATCAACCGAGCTGGTTGACTCCAGCAGCGAAAAAGAAACTGCGGATCTCGACGGCGAAGTGCACGCGGCTCTCGCGCAATTACCCGAGCTTCACCGGGTCGCACTCACACTGCGGTATTTCGAGGAATTAGATTACGCCACGATCGAACGGACGCTCGGCGTCACCAACGGCGCGCTCCGGGGAATACTCGGGCGCGCTCTCGGGGTGATGCGCAAACGGCTGAAGCCGGCTCTCGCTTCGGCGACATAATTTTATGGAAACGATCCACGAACAAATTGACGAATTTCTGGCGGCCGATCTCCACGGAGAGCTCAGCACCGCCGAACGCGACGGACTGCACGCGCATCTGGTGGAGTGCGCGGAGTGCCGCCAGGCTTTTCAGGAGGAAAAAAACATGCACAAACTTCTCAACCAAACTATTGCCGACAAGAAAGCGGACCATGGCTTCGAACAGCGGATGGTTTCCCGTTTTCGCGATCGGGTTCCGGAACGCCGCGGTCTTCTCGGCATCGTCGCCAACCTTCTCCGCGTTCGCGCCGTCCAGCTCACGGCGGTAGCGGCGCTTTTGCTCGCGCTCGCTCAAATGGGAAGAATGATCACCGGCGAATCGGCAACACCGACGCGGAGTGATATTACGAACGCGACCGTGTTGTCCGAGCTTCAGACGGACGCCGAAAAACCCGGCGCCCGCCGTGATTTCGGAGTGCTCGCCAAGACGGATGGCCGAACCAAAGGGACTGACATGTTCGCGCAAAGCCCGCTGCCACCCGCGCCTCCTCCCGTAGACACGGCAAGCGTGAACGCCCCAAAGCCCCAGACAGAGCTACGTTCCATCGCAAGACCAAAGAAAGCCGAATTCAAAGATGAAAAGGCGCCGACGGCAGCGGCCAACGAGACGACGGAGGAATCCACGGCAACGGTCACCGGCCCCTCGGCAAACCGGAAACTAGTCCGCAACGCGACGGCCGAACTCGAAGTGGTCAGCTTCGACGCGGCGCTCCAAAAAGTCACCGGATTCGCTGCGGAAGAAAAAGGATACGTCGCCACGACCAGTTCGGAAAAGCAGGCGAATGGGAAATTGAGCGGTGAAGTGGTCGTCAAGGTCCTGCCGGATAATCTCGATCGCTTTCTCCAAAAGCTGCGCGGGATCGGCGAGCTAAAGAACCAGGCGCTGACGACGGAAGACGTGACGAAGGCCTATTTCGATACCGAATCGCGATTGAAGAACGCACGACTGATGGAACAGCGGTTGATCGAGATTCTGAAAACGAAAAGCAAGGATGTCGCCGACTTGCTCGAGGTGGAGAAAGAACTCGGACGCGTCCGCGGGGAAATCGAGACGATGCAGGGCGAGCTCAAGTTCATGGATTCGCAGGTGAATTTCGCGACGGTCACGATCACGCTCGCGGAAAAGAACATGAATGTTCCGGCGGCGTTTCTGTTGAAGGAGCGCGCGCAGCTCGCGCTTTACGCGACCGAAGTCGAGAAAACCTACAACGACATCAAAGCGCTGGCGTCGCCGAAAGTGCAGATCACAAACGCGCAGATCGATCGCGATAACACCGGCCGCGTTTCCGCCCGGCTCAGTTTGTTGCTCGCGCCGGAGGAGAGCGAGGCCGTCATCGCGAAAGTGAAAGGCATGGCGCGCGTGGAGAATTTCCAGGTGCAAACGGAGCGCGTCTCGCAGGGCGGCGACGGATTGGGCGAGAACGCGAAGACCGAACGCGACAAGGTGGAGCTGAACGTAACGCTCTCGCACGACGAACAGGAGATCGCGCTCCAGCAAACCTCGCTGCGCATTCAAACGCCGGAGGTGAACGACAAGACCAAGCAGTTGCGCGCCATCGCAGAACAACAAAATGGCCGCATCCGCAGCTCCTCTTTCTCGCGCGATCCGAACGGCCGCGAATACGCAAACGTTTCGCTCCGCGTGCCGATGAAGAATTACAACGCGTTGATGCAATCGTTGAACGCGCTGGGCAAAGTCGAGAACGTGAGCGTGCGCCGCGACGACCGGCCAAACTCGCAGACCGATGAAGCAAACGCGCCCGCCGACCTAACGATCCAGGTTTACAGCCAGGGGAACATCGTCTCGGAGGAAACCGGGATTTGGGTGACGCTGCGCAGGACGATTGGGCAAGGCGCCGCTGCGTTGATGTGGAGCGCGCGGATGATTGGAGTCGCGATCGCGTTCCTGGCGCCGTGGGTTTTGGCGATCGCGGGAGTGGGTTGGGTGGCGCGCCGCGTTTCCCGCGCACGCCGCGCGGCGAAACAACGCGCCGAAGAAGAGAACGGCGCGAACTAGGAATTTGGGAAGACAGGATTTACGGGATAAACAGGATTGAGGAAGAACAAAATCCAAGTAATCCCGTCAATCCTGTCCTATCTCCGCCACGCCTCTGATTTCAGCATCCCGTTCTTGAATTGATGCTGTTTCGCGAGCGCGAAACCTTGCGCTTGGACAAATGGCGATGGATCCCTTAGACGCGTGGCCTGTATTCCAGCAGTGACGCGAAAGAATTTGTACATGATCGCAAGCCAAGTTCGGGCGCGCAGTTTAGCGAAACCGCGGGCCGGAATGCAGAAATCCGCCAGCAGCCAGCTCGCGTCATCGGTCGCGGCGCGGGCAAGTTTCTCGATGATCCCGGCCAATTGAACTTCCGGAAAACAATCGAGAACGAAGTGAGTCACGACCAAATCGTAATGGCGCTCCGGCGCAGACCAGGACGTGGCGTCGTCATGCAGAAAATGGACGCGTGCGGAATCGTCTCGCGCTTTGGCGCAAATACGCTCTTCCGCCAATCGCAGCATCCGCGCGCTTGCATCGAGGCAATCGACCTCAACGTTCGGATAAGCGCGAAGCAGCTTGCAGAGAAACCGGCCATTCCCCTCGCCCACGATCAGGACCCGGCGCGGCGACTCGATCTCGCCGAGACAGGCAATGCGACAACGCTGAAGATCATTCCCGAACGCGATCCACTCCAGAGCACGGTACCAGGGCGCGATGGCGTCGAAGCTCACGCGTTCGTGATCAGCAGCGCCAGCAAGGGCGTGAGCAGAACCAGATCCGCCAGGGCCGTGCGCCGATCTGTTCCGATCGTGGCGGGCAACATATCGAGGAGAGCCAGCAAAAGCGCGCTGAGACCGATGCAACCGAAAACCATCGCGGTGTCGCGGTAGAAAAGCGCTGCGCCGAACGCTCCGAGCGCCAGAGCCGAAGAGATTTTTCCCAGAACTCGCCCGAGAGCAGGATAGCGCGTCGCGATCGAAATCTTTTGCTGCGCCTCATCCAGCTCGCGTTCCCAACCGGCGATGCTGATGCAATTGAGCGCGCAGAGACAGGCGAAGGCAATGGCCGCGGAAAGAAGCGCCGGTCCCATCGGCGGAACCGCCGGTAAAAGCGCGACCAGTGTTCCAGCCGTGAAAAGGACGCCGATGGAAATTTCCTTCAATGGAAGCAATCGCCAGATGCGGCCTAACGGATGGTTGAGGACAAGGTAGACGAGAGCGAGCGAGCCGACGCCGGCCCCGACGAGGAATGTTACCGGTGCGGTGTTCCTCCAAATTGCGCTCGCGGCGGCGGCGGCGACCGCCATCAACGCCCCCATCCAAACACGGCGATGCTTGAGACAAAATTCCTGGCGGAGCGATCGCGGTCCATCCGGGTTCAGCGAGGAAGCATCTGCGAGGCGATCGGCCAGGTAGATCAGCCACGCCGTGAGAAGCAAAGCCGCGGAATTGCCAAACTGCATCGGCACATGAAACGTCGTTGCGAAAAGCCACTGCCAGGCGACCGCCACGACTGGCGCGTCAAGACAGACCAGGTTCAGCCAGACCCCGGGCGAGTGACTGCGCGCCACGCTCGCCGAAGTTTGCGTAGCGGGCCAGCCCGGTGAATGCGCTTGCTCAGTTTCCAATCGATCTTATTTTAAGCTGCTTCGGCGGCTGAGCCACTGCTTATGAAATCAATTGCTGTTTCGATGAACAACAAGTCGGTGGCGGCGCTTCCGAAACATCTGCTCCAATTCGCGGTCGATCAGCGTTACGACGAATACACGCCGGTGGATCACGCCGTCTGGCGTTTCATCATGCGGCAGAATATTTTTTTCCTGCGCGAGTACGCACACAAACTTTATTTCCAGGGATTGCTCGACACTGGCATTTCGTTCGACCGCATTCCGCGCATCGAAGAAATGAACGAGATCCTCGGCAAGATCGGCTGGGGCGGAGTGGCCGTGGATGGTTTTATTCCGCCGGCGGCGTTCATGGAATTCCAGGCCTATCGCGTGCTCGTGATCGCGTGCGACATGCGCCAGATCAATCATATCGAATACACGCCGGCGCCCGACATTGTCCACGAAGCCGCAGGCCATGCGCCAATCATTGTCGACAGCGAGTATGCGGATTATCTGCAGCGGTTCGGCGAGGTGGGAGCGAAGGCGATGTCCTCCCAAAAAGATTTCGAACTTTATGAGGCAATCCGGCATCTCTCGATCTTAAAGGAACAACCGAACCCCGATCCGGAAGCACTCGCGAAAGCCACGAAACTGGTCGAGGAGCGGCAAACGAATCTGGGTGACCCGTCGGAGATGGCGCTGCTCTCGCGCCTGCACTGGTGGACGGTCGAGTACGGTCTCATCGGTCCGCTCGACAAACCGAAAATTTACGGCGCGGGATTGCTCTCTTCCATCGGCGAATCCGTCAGTTGCCTCGAACCGCACGTGAAGAAGATTCCGTATTCGATCGATGCGCAGGACGTGCCCTTCGATATCACGACAAAACAGCCGCAGCTTTTTGTGACGCGCGATTTCAAGCAGCTCGGCGAAGTGCTGGAAGAATTCGCGAGCAAGATGGCCTTTCGCGTCGGGGGCTTGGAAGGAATCAGGAAAGCGATCGAGTGCAAGAACACCGCCACCTGCGAATACTCGTCGGGATTGCAGGTCTCGGGGAGATTCACCGAGGTAGTGACCGACGACGCAGGAAACGCAATTTATCTGCGGACGACGGGACCGACCGCGCTCGCTTTTGGCGGGAAGGAATTGCCGGGACACGGCCGCGATTATCATAAGGATGGTTTCGGTTCGCCGATCGGCGACTGGAAGGAAACCGAACTGGCCGAGGGCCAGCAAACAAAACTGGAATTCGAAAGCGGCGTGGCCGTGGAAGGAAGAGTCGAAAAGCTCCTGCGCCACGAAGGCAAGCTCCTGCTCGTCACGTTTTCCAATTGCACCGCGAAATTTGGCGATCGTATTTTGTTTGATCCGAGCTGGGGAAGTTATGACATGGCCGTCGGGGCCCGCGTAGTCTCCGTCTTCAACGGCGCGGCGGACAATGATGCCTACAACCAGGTCGCGCTGGTCCCACGCGAACGCACGATTAAGTCGCCCTCAGACGCGAAGCGTAAGCGTCTCGAAAGTCTATATGCGCAGGTGCGTGACATTCGTGAACGCAAAGTCGGCTATGAGCGACTGGGAGAAATCTGGGAGACGCAGCAAAAAGAACATGCCGACGATTGGTTGCTCTCGATGGAAATTTTCGAAATCCTGGATGAGACCGGTCAACAGAACGCGCTCAAGCAGCAAGTCATGACGTTCCTCAACGGGAGAAAGACGATCGACAAGGATAACGCCACGCTGATCGAGTGGGGATTCCGTTTGGTGACATATCACAAGACTGGGCTCGAGACGGCGAGTCAGCCTTCGTAGCGAATCCTCCTTGCGCCCTCCGGACACGGCGACAGAGCGCCGTGACTACAGCGCTGTAGCTACAGTTTGCGCAGCGTGAAACGATTGTTCGCCGTCTCCCAAAGACGGAGGCGAACCAGCCGGCCGTCGAGCCGTGAATCAAATCGCGGCCAGAGTGCTTGCACGATGTTCTCGCCGGTGGAGGGCTTGTTCCGGAACTCCTCCATTTCGAAATCGAGATGCTTGTCCTGCCACGGCTGGATTGCGTCGGCGATCCCGCTTTGGAAGGCGATGAAATCCGAAAGCGTCCCGCTGCGTTCATCGAAGATGCCTCCGATCGTCGCTTCCGTCACGTAAAGGTGGCCGTGGCCGAGCGGATTATTGCATTTGCCGTAGAGCGCCAGGTTTTCCTCCGTCGACAAAACGTGGCTATGCAATCGATGCGCGGCGCTAAACGGAACCTGAAGGCCGAGAAAATAGCTGCCGCCCTTCCAATACTCCGCGAAAAAATCCCGGCGCTCATGCAACCGGACCCGATGGACCGGCAACTTCTCGGCCACCCGGCCGTGAATGTAACGCGCCAGTTTCTCGGTCGTGATCCGTTGATTCGTTAGGCCAGGCACCTCGCGATTCAAATTCTTGTGATCGAGCTCGCGCTGCACTGAAGCGAGCGCGCTTTTTATCTCCTGCGATGCGGACGAGCCATCGCTGCTCGACCCTGCTTCGCTTCGGAAGGTCACACGCGCGCGATAATTGTGCCCGTGCCCGAAGGGAGACGCGGCCGCGCCAAAAAGCTTTTCATTCTCTTCCGCGCTCAAGAGCGGCGACATGGTCTGGCGCGCCGCGGAAAATTCGAACCAATGATTCGACTCGGTGGTTCCCTTCGCGAAAAAAGTCGCGCTGCGTTCGTCCGATTCCGACAAATGACAGGCCATGAGCTGCGCCTTGCTATCCTGGAAAAGAGGCGTGGCATCCACGAAGAGCTCACGCGCAATATTTTCGGCTGTCGGCGGAACGTTCGAGAACGTGGAATTATCCGCGTTCAGAAATTTGTGATCGAACCCGTCGCGCAAAACCTGTCCCGCCCGCTCCTTGATTTCGCTGATGTTCATCAGCATGCCCGTGGCCGGATCGACTGTGCCGGAGAAAATAAAATAAGCGGCGTAGTTTCGCCCCGTACCGTGACGTGCCGCGGTCTCCGGCCCGAAAGCCGCGAGATTCTCGGCGTCGCTCCACTCTTTGACGAACAAACGCCGTGAGGCAGAAAATTCGAGCCGCTTGCTGACGGTCAGGAGCATGATGCCACGCTCGTTAGGCCAGCAAAGCGAGGAACTCCGACCGCGTGCGCGCGTCTTCCTTGAAGGAGCCGAGGAGGCACGACGTTTTCATGAGGGAATTCTGTTTTTCGACGCCGCGCATCATCATGCAGAGATGCTTGGCCTCGATCACAACCGCCACGCCGCTGGGGTGCAATGTTTTCATGAGCGCATCCGCGATCTGGATCGTCAGGTTTTCCTGGATTTGTAACCGGCGCGCAAAGACGTCGACAATTCGGGCCACCTTGGAAAGCCCGATTACTTTCCCGTTTGGGATGTAAGCGACGTGCGCTTTGCCGATGAACGGCAGCAGGTGATGCTCGCACATCGAATAAAGCTCGATGTCCTTCACGAGGACAATCTCGCTCGCCTCCGAATCGAAAATGGCGTCGTTAAGGACGACGTCAAGACTCTGGCGATAGCCGTTGGTGATGAACTCGAAGGCGCGCGCCGCGCGTTGTGGGGTCTTCAGCAAACCCTGACGCTTGGGATCTTCGCCGATCGATTCGAGCAGCGCACGGAACGAGTGCTCCATGCCCGCGAGCTTTGCCGCGCCGCACGGGCGCAAACTGGCAATGCGACGCTCAGCCGCTTGCAGCTCTGTCTCGTGGTTCCGCATCCGCCAAGCTTAGCGCGGCAGCGCGTCAAGACAACTATTGCAGGGCGAACGCCTCTAGGACTTCACGGTTAGCGCTTGGGAAATCGTGTGGGCGAGATTACAAGTGCGTTCCGGTTTGCGGCGCAGCAGTCGGAGTTAGATTTTTTCGCCGCTGTTCAGCAGCTTTCTCCGCGGCTGTCCTGGTGTCGTCTGTGGATTTACTTCGTGGCGTCAACTTCGCAGGATTCTCAAGCGCGAGCTTGCCAGGCGGCTTGGGCGACGCCTTTCCGCTTTTCGCAGTCGTTCGGAGGACTTTGTTGTTTACGAACTTGTAGCCATCCGGGTGCACCCATTGACCGTTCACGTACGTCCAGCCATTGGCTGACTCAATGAGAGCCTTGGGTATGCGCTCGGTCGTTGCCGGCGGCTCAGCCCTAAGGCCTGCCCCAGACAGGGCAAGATTGACGGCGATTACAAGGCATCCAGCTTTCCGCATCGTCACGGAAAAATTTGAAACATGACGACGACGAATGTCTGGCTTCGCGAATAGTGATTCTCTTTCCACACACCCTAATGCAATAACGGGTGCGAAAACCTATCAACAATCAGCCGGGGGCCGTGCGAAAACATCGGCGCGGTTCTTCCACCCCAAAATCGCCGGTGCAAAGGTATTGTGCTGACCAGTCAAAACCGTAAAATTAACACGGTTCCAATTCTTCATCGTGTGATCCAAGCAACATGGGTTTAGCCAAGACTCTCGCTCCAACGCCGACGACGGTAGCGGCCAACTCGCTGGACGCGATGATTCCCACCGTCTACGACGAGTTGCTTCGCCTGGCTGAGATCTACCTCCGAGGAGAACGCTCGGACCATACCCTACAGCGCACCGCACTCGTCCATGAAGCTTTTTTGCGGCTGGAAAATCAGCAGAACACCTCTTGGGAAAATCGCGCACATTTCCTGGGAATTTTCTCGCGCACCATGCGCCAGACCTTGACGAATTATGCGATCGCCCGCAGCCGGAAGAAGCGCGGCGGCAAAGATCCCCTGGAACTCGCCGCGGAATTCTACGAATCCCGCGAGATCGATGTGACGCGCGTGGACGAGGCGCTTCGCGAATTGGAAAGATTCGACCCGCGGCAAAGCCAGGTCGTCGAGCTGCGCTTCTTTGGTGGCCTCACAGTCCCGGAGATCAGTTCCGCCATGGGAATTTCAGTAGCCACCGTCCAACGCGAGTGGGCGCTGGCGAAAGTGTGGCTGCATCGCGAATTATCGCGCGCCGATTGATGAGCATGGATCCTCAGCGATGGCAGCAATTGAAGTCGATTCTCGCTGATGCGTTTGAGGAGGAGTCGACAAGCGCTCGCCTGGCGTTTGTGGAGCGCTCCTGTTCCGGCGATCAGGCGCTGCTGCTTGAGGCTGAATCCCTCCTGGCGGAAGCGGAAATTCTGCGCCGAAGCGCTAACGACGATCTCGAAGCATGCGCGGAAAATGCCGTGAGACGGATTCGGCGTGAGGGCGTTTCCCAGATCGGCAAGCGGATCGGCGCCTATGTAGCTACACGCGAGATCGGGCGTGGCGGAATGGGAACCGTCTACCTCGCCGCGCGGGCAGATGGATACTTCGAGAAAGAGGTCGCGATCAAGCTGCTCAACTCCGGAGTCGACACAGAAGAGATGATCCAGCGTTTCCACTCCGAACGTCAGGTCCTGGCGCGCCTCGACCATCCGAATATCGCCCGGCTCTTAGACGCCGGCGTCACGGTCGATGGCTGTCAGTATTTCGTCATGGAATACGTCGAGGGCGTGCCAGTCACTCGCTTTCTGGAGGAAAGCAATGCCTCCCTCTCTTCGCGGCTGGAGCTGTTCCTGAAAATTTGCGCAGCGGTGGAAGCTGCCCACGCCAACTCGGTCGTGCACCGCGATCTGAAGGCGAGCAACATCCTCGTGACGGCAAAAGGAGATGTGAAGTTGCTCGATTTTGGCATCGCCAAGGTGATGCTGGGCGCGACTGATCCGATGAAAGCCACCGCGCCAGGTGGCGAACTGTTAACGCCGGTTTCGGCTTCACCCGAGCAGGCCAGGGGCGAGGCCGTGACCGAGTCGACTGATGTCTATGCGCTCGGTATCCTGCTCTACGAAATACTTTCAGGATCCAAACCGCACCGGTTTCCTCATCGAAATCCAACTCTCGACGAACTGCTCACGGTTCTTTGCGAACAAGAGCCGCACCCGCCAAGTTCCGTCGGCGAGGATGCAGCGCGCCAACGGCGTCTTCGAGGAGACTTGGACGCGATCGTCCTTTGCGCCCTGCAGAAAAATCCAGCGCGGCGTTACGCCTCCGTAAAAAGCTTCGCCGACGATGTCCAGCGTCACCTCGCGGGCAAAGCGATCCTTGTCCGCTCGGGCGAGCCGGCTTACGTCCTTCGACGCACCCTCTCAAGGAACCGGTCGCTGCGATTTGCTCTGGCCGTTCTTGCGGTCGCCTCGGCTTTAACTCTGCTGCTCCTGGGTAGTCGCTTTTTCTTGAGCCGCAAACAGCCGGAGGTTTCGCCGATCGCGGCGCCGTCAAAGAAGAGTATCGCCGTTCTGCCTTTCGCGAGCATCACTCCTGGCAGTGCGGTCCTGCCTTTCGAAAGCCTCGCCGCGAATGCTGCGGACGCCTACTTTGTCGATGGCATTCATGACAACATCCTCGACGGGCTGACGCAGGCATCCGAGTTAAAGGTCATAAGCCGCAACAGCGTCGCTCCCTATCGCGGCCGGGCGACAAGCCGCCGCGAAATCGCACGAGTCCTGGGCGTCGCTTACGTCCTCGAGGGTAGCGTGCAAAAGTCCGGCGAGCTTCTGCGGATCAATGTCCGCCTGATTGACCCGCGGACCGATGCCAAAATTTGGGAGCAGCGCTACGAAAAAAAGTTGGAGGAAGTCTTTTCGCTCGAAAGCGAAATCGTCCAAACAATCGCGTCGCAGATGAATGCGAAGTTCTCGCGAGAAGAAGTGAGCGCATTAGCCAACGCGCCGACGCGCGACCTGGCAGCTTATGATCTCTATTTGCGCGCGCTCCAGGCTTTTTACCAACGCGACTATTCGCGCGCAATCGACCTGCTCCGTTCCACAATCGAGCGCGATCCGCAGTTTGTTCTCGCCTACTGCCTTCTCTCGAAGACGTATATCGACGTTCACCGTTTTGTGAATCCGTCCAAAGAATCGTTGCTCGGAGGCAAGGACGCCGCGGAGACGGCCGTGCGCCTGGCTCCTCACTTACCGGACGCGCATCTCGCGATGGCGCGCTATTATCGCGCTTCACGCGATTTTGAGCGCGAGCTGCAGGAGCTGTTGGGCACGGGCGTTCCGCGCGATAAGGCGGAGTTTACCGAACTCCTCGCGCTGGCGGAGCGACGGCATGGTCGCTGGAAGGACGCGTTGAGAGATGCCGAGGCTGCTGTCGAATTAGACCCGCACAATCATTTCACTCCCGTCGAACTTCTGGAGAGCTACATCGCATTGCGGCAATTCAAGAAAGCTGAAGAGTTCGCCGATCGTGCGATCAAGCAGTTTTCCCCGGATGATGACGTGATCTGGCTTTACCGATCTTATTGCCGGCTCGGCTTGGGAAAATTGGAGGAAGCTCGATCGGTCCTGGAAAACGCGCCGCTCCGGACAGTCTGGGGCACCACCCGATTGATTCAACTGGCCATTTTCGCACGCGACCTCGATCGCGCCTCTGCGCTGATCGCCACGCTTCCCCCCGAGAGAAAATATTCAATGCCTTGGGAAGGAATAATAGCAAAGATGCGTGGCGAACAGGAGAAGGCGCGGGATTACTATTCCGCCGCTCTCGATTATTATCAGAAGTCAGTGGCGCTAACACCTGATGATCTGGATGCGCTAAGCGGGCTTAGTGTCGCCTACGCGGGACTTGGCCGGAAGGAGGATGCCATTCGCGTAGCGAAGCATGCTGTAGAATTGGTTCCGTTATCGCGCGATGCGCTCGAGGGGCCGGGTCAGATCCTGCTCCTCGCGGAGGTTTACGCCCAACTTGGAGAAGGCGCAGCGGCGCTCGAACAATTAGCTACGATCGCGCACCTGCCCGCCGGACCAGACTACGGCCGGTTGAAGTTCGATCCGGTTTGGGACGGCATCCGGAAGGATCCGAGGTTCCAGGAAATCATGTCCCGGACGGCGCAGCCGCCTGACTGGAACTAGAATCGGTGGTCGCTAGTCGAGCCAGCTCAGGGGATATTTGGGATCGTCGAGTGCGAGCGATTCTTCGGTGAGCTCGAGCGTATGCGCGGTGTCGAACATCACCGCCAATTCCTCGGTGCGCAGCGCGTCCTTGCTCGCCATGATCGTGCCCGGATGCGGTCCATGCGGAATCCCGCGCGGATGCAAAGTGATCGATCCGCTCTCGATCCCGCGCCGCGATCCGAAATTGCCGCGCACATAAAAGAGGACCTCGTCCGCTTCGACGTTGTCATGCACCCACGGAATTTTGACCGCTTCCGGATGGGTATCGAGCATTCGCGGAGCAAAAGTGCAGATCACGTAGCCGCGCACTTCAAAGGTCTGATGGATCGGCGGCGGCTGATGGACAGTCCCGGTGATCGGCTCGAAATCCTGCGCGTTGAAAGTAAACGGATAAAGATATCCATCCCAGCCGAGGGCATCGAACGGGTGATGGGCCAGCGTAACGCGAGTAAGCCGTGGGCCGTCCTTCACCAGGACCTGCACGTCTTCCTCGCTATCAATCGTGAGCATTTCCGTCGGCGCATGGAAATCGCGCTCCGAATAAGGCGAGCCCATTCTGATCTGGCCTTCGTGATTCAGATAACGTTGCGGAATCCGGACCGGCCCCGCTGATTCCAGAATGAGATAATCTTCTTCCTGCACGTTATCGGGCACGAGCCGATAAGTGATGCCGCGCGGGATGACGATGTAATCTTCCGCTCGATAACGCAGTTTGCCGAAAACCGTTTCGAGGGTGCCCGCGCCATGAAAGACGAAGATCACTTCATCGGCGCCGCCATTCTTATAGTACTCGAATTCGCCGTAGGCCTTCTCCGGTCGCGCGCGGTAAGCGGTCATGTCCGCGTTAAACAACATCGGAATGCGGCCGGTATAGAGATCCCCTCGCCGCGGGATCTCGGCAGTCTTGATGTGATGATGGCGCAGCGGGCTCTCGGTTACTTTCTTCGGCGCCCAATACTTGATCAGCTCCACCTTGCGCACGCGGGTGGGCGGGCGGAGATGATAAATGATCGAGTAAGCTTCGTTAAAACCTTCCGTGGTGATGACGTGCTCGTAGGCGATCCCTTCGTTCTTGAAAGAAGGCCCGCTGCCGTTGCGATGAAACCAGATGTGATGCTTCTTCGGAATCTGACCGAGCTTTTGATAGTACGGCATGTCGTTACTCCTTAGAGATTGCCTCGAGCGTCCTGCTCCTTCTCCAGTGCTTCGAAGAGCGCTTTGAAATTACCTTTGCCGAAACTCTTCGCTCCTTTGCGCTGGATGATTTCGAAAAAGAGAGTGGGCCGGTCTTCGACGGGCTTGGTGAAAATCTGGAGCAGGTAGCCTTCATTATCGCGATCGACGAGAATGCCAAGACGCGCGAGCGGCCCAAGGTCTTCATCGATGTGACCGACGCGCTCCGGCAAGGTATCGTAATAAGTGGTCGGGATCTTGAGGAACTCGACCCCGCGGCTCTGGAGGTCAGTCACGGTTTTGACGATGTCGTTCGTCGCGACCGCGCAATGTTGCACCCCTTCGCCGTTGTAGAACTCCAGATATTCTTCCACCTGCGATTTCTTTTTGCCCTCGGCCGGCTCGTTGATCGGAAACTTCACGAAGCCATTTCCGTTACTCATCACTTTGCTCATGAGCGCGGAGTATTCGGTGGAGATATCCTTGTCGTCGAAGGTGAGGATGTTGCGGAAGCCCATCACATCTTCGTAGAATTTCACCCACGGATTCATCTGGTTCCAACCGACGTTGCCGACGCAATGATCGACGTAGAGCAAGCCAGTGTCGGGCGGATTGTAGTCGCTCTCCCATTTGCGGAAGCCTGGCATGAACACGCCATTGTAATCGCCGCGCTCAATGAAGAGATGGACCGTGTCGCCGTAAGTGTGGATGCCGCTCATCACGACGCGCCCCTTTTCGTCCTTCAGCGGCGTCGGTTCCATGTAACTTTTGCCGCCCCGCTTCGTCGTTTCGTTCCAGGCGGAGGTCGCGTCTTCGACTTTGAGGGCGAGGAACTTCACGCCGTCGCCATGCAAGACGACATGATCGGCGATCGGATTGTTCGGCCGCATTGGTGTGGTCAGAACAAAGGTCAGTTTGTTCTGCCGGATAACGTAGCTGGCGCGATCTTTCAGCCCGGTCTCCGGGCCGGCATAGGCGAGCGATTGAAAACCGAACGCGGTCTTGTAGTAATG
The DNA here is from genome assembly GCA_003244145.1 of Chthoniobacterales bacterium. Classification (GTDB taxonomy): domain Bacteria; phylum Verrucomicrobiota; class Verrucomicrobiia; order Chthoniobacterales; family UBA10450; genus AV80. The sequence goes on along the minus strand of QHBM01000024.1, from coordinate 44,101 downwards.
CGCGGCCTGCTTGGCGTTTCCGACATAAAACTCCACGTAATCGGTTCCCTGGAGCGGAAGAAAATCAGTTTCAGCAGTCGGGCTTGTTTTCGGATCAGCGATGGTTGTTTCCATAAGAATTTATATTTCGCGGGCAACCCAACGTTAACCGAAAGCGACCAGCTTTCAAATGGCGTCGAGTCGGCCTGCGCAACGCGCTGCGGGTGGCACGCTGCGCCCGTTGAATCATCCGGTGATCGAAGAGTTCGGGCTTGTGGCCACGGGCAGTGTTTGGTAAAGGAGAAACCATGTTTCGCTTTTCCCCCGGTCGTTCCCGCGGCGAACGCCGAAATAGACGAAACGCGGTTTCGTCGAATTGTAGTTAGACCTATGCGCGCGTGAACCAGATCCTCAAAAACATCGGTGGCTTTGCACTTGGCGTCGTGGGATTCGCCGCCATTATCGTGGTCGTTTTTCTGCTCGTGCAGGGCGGCACGTGGCTGGCCGACAAAGTCTATCCCATTCTGATAGTGTTGTTCGTCCTCGCACTCGCCGTTACCGTTGTGGTTCTCTTACCACTCGCGATATTTCGAAAGACGCGCGGTTTTGCCGCCGCCGGTATTTATGTCACGTCCTACGTTTATGGACTCACCGTCTGGGTCTGGAGCCTTCTTCTCACTTACACGCTTTGGGGCGGCTTCGGCGTGGTCATCGGCATTCTGATGGGCGGCGTTGGCATCGTTCCGCTTTCTGTCGTTGCTTGCCTTTTTAAGGGACTGTTCTCTATCGCATTTCAGGTTGTTCTTCTCGCCGCTTTTGTTTTCGGAGTTCGAGCGTTTGCTCTTTTTCTCGCCGCCAGTGCAGAGCGTTACCAAGAGGTCTAACCAATTCGATGGAGCGAACCGCCGCCCGCTGTGTGCTTACGTCTTGCGTGACTAAAACCCCTTCACCACGATTCGCGTCCGCTCTCGGCGGCGGTCGCTCATCTCCGTCTCGTTAGGCCTAATTGCGTGTCGCCATCACTAGCCATGCCGCCAAACATTAATTACGTGTCTGTCTTATTCGTCAATCTTTTGCAGCCAATATTCGATCTATTCGAGCTGTTGGAGCAGTCAGATCCCAAAGGTCCAAACGAAGTACAGGCGGGAATGCTTGAAAACGGTTACGCCGTTTCCGTTATTGTTCTTTCCGCGCTGATCGTGGAGTCCGCGTTGAACCGCGCACGCTACGTGCGCAACGAGCCCCAGCGGGAAAGTGCGGTCGACACATTAAAGCGGCTTGGCGCCGGTGACTTGGCTGATGACATCGAGGAAGTCTTTGTGCTTCGCGACGTCATCGCGCACAACCATATTTGGACAGCCGCCATACGCTGGGACGATAGCAGTGGAATGGCGCTTAACTCTGCCGAAAAACTTTCTGCGTACGGCGACGACAAGTTTAACCGCGTCGTCGATTCGGGAACACGTGCGACCCGTCGCTTGCATTTGGATGCCTTTCCAACTCGCATTCACCGTGCGACAGCACGCACAGTTCTCAAGAAGACTGTCGAAGCCCTCAAATTTTTGGAGAGGGTTGACCGCAGATATGTTTACCTCAGCCAGCCTTGGCATGTTACAAGAGGTAACACGCTTGTTCCGTTCTACAAATGGGTCGACGGCCTATGATACCCCAAGGCCCCACGACCGGTCGCCAATGAAAAAACTACTCGGAGGCATTTTGGCATTCGCCCTCATGTCGGAGCTTATTGCCGTATTTTGTTACGGAGGTTGGATTCGCTGGGTTTTAGTGGCTGCGATTCTTATTACGTGCGGACTTCTCAACCTCGTAAGCGATGGCTCGTTTTCGGGAAAAGCACCTTGACCCCATCGGCGAAAACCAAGTAAACACGCCACGACCCAAATGACCCAAACACAAGTTGACCTAGTCGTCGGCGCAGTCTGGCTCGTTTGCGTGATCGTGTGCATCTTGAAATGGAAAACCCGGACCGCAATCCTCGCAATTGGTGCCGGCATTGCGATTGCTGTTGGTCCATTAATCACCGGGAATTACCTTTTTAATCTGTTTTCGCCGATTGAATTGGCACCGTTTGTCTGCGCGATAAGACTCGCCAAACCCGTTTCCTGGTGGGCGAAGTGGTTCTACTGGGGACCAATGGGCAGCGATCGGCGGCTCCTGCGGCCCAGCCCGAAATTGGCGAGGGCGTTCGCTCGATTCCCGGAGCAAACGACGGATTTTGAGAAGCCGGAGTCACCGTCGAAGTAACCGAGCCGAACTCCGACAGGATCACGCTCAGACCAATGGTACCGCCGAGACCTAACCAACCGCTGGCCGCTGTGAAGTCCACATTTGATTTTATGAAGCAGCTCCCCATGTTTGCCACGCTCGCTCCCGCCAGGGGTGGCTCAGCTTTGTCTCGTTAGGCGGACTATGACGCGACATCTAAAGCGACAACATGAGATCGCGGTCTGCAACCGGCTGGTCAAGAATCTAGCACTGCCAGCGAGATTTCTTCGCGAGGGCAATGATCGCGGCGAACCTGACGTTATCTACTCCTGCGAAAACGAGCTTCTTGGCATCGAAGTAGCGACCGCCTATTACGACGACTCACAAGCGGAACGTGAGTGGAGCCTTGCGCGCGGGAAGATTCACGCGCCGAAAGGAAGCGTGATTCGCATCTGGAGTGGCGAAAACCCGGACGAGAAAATCTTCGCTAGGATACAGCGCGAAATCCAAGAAAAGTGTTGTCGGACGTATACAGGCGTTGACCGCGTGTGGCTCTGTGTCTCCCAGCAGGCTGCGCTCAGCGGAGAGTCGCACGTCGTAGACGCCAGCGTTGAGCGACTACTCATCCCCACGGCCCACGGATTCGAGAGAATTTATCTTCACTACCAAGCACCAAGCCACGAAGGAGGCGAATGGCATTCCATTGAGTTGAAATCTGCTGATTCGCGTTAAGCACTAATGAACCTCTTTACCTTCATTATCACTCTTCTGTTCATCGGCTTGGCATTCACTTGGGTCTGTCCTTTTCTGATGGGGCCATTCCAGCCAACCGCTGGCGATCCTCTGACCGTGAGCTTCCGTTGCGACACATTTGAACAGGCTTCCGCCGGACTCCCGGAATCGAACCATTTGTGGATCACCATCGAGCCTCAGCGCCTTGCTTCCCATGAGCAACGGGGCCCGGAAAGCGCACCCGCCCGCGCCAATCTACCCCGCACCGTAGGCGTTCCGCTGATGCGCCGTCGTTGAATGCGCTGTTGACACCTTGAGCGCGTTCAGAATCTTCACATCCAACCAAAATGAAAACACACCCGCTCATCGCCTGCGTCGTTTTATTCACGTTGTTCGCTACGGTTTCAGTTTTCGGACAGGAGTCGCCGGCGCCGGCAAGCGCGGACACGGAAAAATCCGGTCCGCCAGAAGAAGTTGTCCGGAAACTCGCGTTCATGATGCCGGAACAAAAGTTCAAGCGCGAAAGCACAACGGTCTCCGATGGCAAGATTGCTCCCAAAGATGCCGTGATCTATCCCGTGCAGATTCTCAACGCCGACGGCAGCCTTCTGATGAAGGTTTTTTTCTTTCAGGAGTCCGACAATTGGGCCGTGTTCGACGAGGCCGGCCAGGTGTTTCGTCCTACGAAATAGCGCCCTAGCCGTTAACACAAAGCAGTAAACCGATATGCAAGAAATAACTCCGTTTATCTGGTTCGATAACCAGGCCGAGGAGGCCATGAATTTTTATGTCTCTCTCTTCCCGAATTCCAAGGTCATCACCGTTACCCGTTACGGAGAGACGGGATCTGGACCGAAAGGGACGGTCATGACTGCCGCCTTTGAGTTGAACGGGCAGAAATTTACAGCCTTGAACGGCGGCCCCTTATTCAAGTTTAATGAATCCGTCTCCTTTGTCGTGAACTGCGACACGCAGGAAGAAATAGACAGTTACTGGGAGAAGCTGTCCGCGGGCGGAGAGAAATCACGCTGCGGCTGGCTTAAGGACAAATACGGACTGTCATGGCAGGTCGTGCCCTCGGCCCTGGCCGAGATGTTGAAGGACGCGGATGGGTTGGACAGAGTCATGAAGGCCGTGATGCAAATGGATAAGCTCGATCTCAAGACGTTGCAGCGGGCTTACGAACAGGATAGGTAAGTCTCAGCACGCAACCCGAGCACGATCGGTCGTTGGCCAGTCGTAATCGATTGCCTATGGAAACACTGAACCAACTTTTTGAGAACAACAAGGCTTGGGCCGGGCGGATTCGACAGGAAGATCCGGATTTCTTCCTCAAGCTGTCACGACAACAATTCCCGACCTATCTGTGGATTGGTTGCTCCGACAGCCGGGTGCCCGCGAACCAAATCGTGGGACTGCTTCCCGGAGAATTGTTCGTCCATCGGAATGTCGCCAACCTGGTTGTGCACACCGATCTTAACTGTTTGTCGGTCATTCAGTTTGCCGTAGATATTTTGAAGGTGCGCCACATTATCGTTTGCGGGCACTATGGATGCAGCGGCGTGCTGGCCACGGTTCGGGGCGACCGGCTAGGACTAAGTGATAACTGGCTGCGTCATCTTCAAGATGTGCGACAAAGGCACGAGAAGTATTTGGCCGGTGTAACTGGCGATGCCGATGCTGCTGACCGCCTGGGCGAATTGAACGTCATCGAGCAGGTGGCTAACGTCTGCCAGACCACGATCGCCCGCGAAGCGTGGGAGCGTGGACAGGAATTGGCGGTGCACGGCTGGATCTATGGCTTGCAGGACGGGCTGACCCGAGACTTGGGCACTACCGTTACCAATTGCCGGGAAGCCTTTGGCGTTTATGACACTGCCATCTCTAGCCTGACGGAAGGAAAGAAAGCTCGCGTTAGCTAGTCTGAGTTACTTTGATTCTCGCTACTAGAGGAACAAGGCACATGAAAATACTCGCACTCATTTTCGGCATCCTTGCTCTTGCTATTGGTGTTATCGGGCTGATCTGGCCAGAACAGCTCATTGCGATTGCTCGCCACGCCGCGACGCCCGTCGGGGTCTACGTGGCCGCGGCAGTGCGGGTCGGCTTGGGGCTGGTGCTTCTGTTGGCGGCTCACGCCTCCCGCGCACCCAACGCTTTGCGCGTCTTTGGCGTTCTCATTTTGCTGGCGGGTGTCGCGACTGCCTGCCTGGGAGTCGCGAGGGCGCAAGCAATGGTCGAATGGTTGTCGGCTCAAGGACCCGGCATTATCCGCTTGTTTCCATGCTTTGCCCTGATCGTGGGAAGCTTCATCATCTACGGGGTGACCGGCAGCCGGCGCGCGGCCTAACGACACGCTACGGTTTTACGGCCACCGGCGTCCCCACGCGGGCGGCGTCGAAAAACTGGCGCGCTTTCCAGTAAGGCATGCGGATGCATCCATGCGATGCGGGCACGCCCGGCAAGTAGCCCTGGTGCAGACCGTAGCCCGGAGAAAATTCGAGAAAATAGGGCATCGGTGCACCGACGAAATGGGAGTGCTGAGGTTTGGAATCTTTCCGGCTATCGACATTGCCCTTAACGACCTTGCCGGAGTCGTCCACATAGCTGCCGTAAAGGCTGGAACGGTGATCGAGATCTTTCCTGATCACAGCAAAGCGGCCGATGGGCGTGCGATGGCCTTCGCGGCCGCTCGAAATCCGCGACGTCGCGGTTCGATTCTTTCCGCGAAAGAGATACGCTTCCTGCGCTTGCAAGTTCACCACGATCGAGGGCCGGCCGGAATGCCGTTCCGGCACGTGCGAGGTGACCAGGTCGCTGACGGTGCCGCAGCCGGTGAAGCCAGCGAGGAGCGCGCCGAGGGCGCAGAATTGTGCAAGTCGATTCAACATTTTTTTGAGTGTCAGTGTTTCAGGACGGAGCGGCACCATAGCGGACCGTGATCGAGGAGCAACGGCAATGGCGGATTCCTCCGCATTTTCCATGATGGCGGAGCGAGATAATGTTAAATGAATCCATGCGCTTTCGAAGCTTGAGCCGCCTTATTCTGATCGTCCCGATTCTTGTGGCGATGATGTTGAATGGTTGTGCATCGGAAAACCTCTCTGTGGACGAGAAGATACCGGTCGCTGGGGAAACAACTCCTCATCATGACACCGGGCCGCGCGGCGGTTGGGGTTGGTGAGGTGGCGGAGGGGGTGGGATTCGAACCCACGAGGGCTTGCGCCCTGCCGGTTTTCAAGACCGGAGCCATCAACCACTCGACCACCCCTCCAGCGTTCGAGGTCGCGAGAATTGTGCCACCCTTTAGCTCGACACGCCAATATGTTCATGTGAACTTGCAGCGTGCCGAAGCTGGGAAAGACGCCGAAAAAGAAATTCGTCCCGATTGTTGAAGAGGCGCCGCCCCCCTCCCCGGCTATTTACGGCCGCAGCGCGTCCTGGAATCCCGCCAATCGGTTTGAAAAACTCCATGTCGATTTGGGCGATGCCGATGTGGTCCAGCTCGATCCGAGCGATGATGAGGAAAAACCGCGACGCGCGACGCAATTCTTTCGCGACGGAACCAGGACGATCATCGCGCGCAACAGCAGCCCCGACGTTGGTTTCGAAACGAGCTTGAATCCATATCGAGGCTGCGAACACGGCTGCATTTATTGCTTCGCCCGACCGACCCACGAATACCTCGGAATGTCCGCCGGCCTCGATTTCGAGAGCAAGATCATGGTGAAAACAGACGCGGCGAAGTTGCTCGAGTCGGAATTGTCATCGCCAAAATGGAAGCCGCAGGTGCTTGTTATGAGCGGAGTGACCGACCCGTATCAGCCGGTGGAGCGGAAGCTGCGCATCACGCGCGGATGCCTCGAGGTGTTGGCGAAGTTTCGCAACCCGGTCGCGATCATCACCAAGAACCGGCTCGTGACCCGCGACATTGATCTGCTCGGCGAACTCGCGCAGCACCAGGCCGCCGCGGTGAATGTATCGGTGACTTCGCTCGACCCGGAATTGCAACGCGTGCTCGAACCGCGTACTTCATCGCCCGCGGCGCGATTAGAGACGGTCGCCGCCTTACATGCCGCCGGAATTCCAGTAGGCGTGATGGTGGCGCCGATCATCCCCGGCCTGACAGACCACGAGGTTCCCAAAATCGTCGAAGCCTGCGCGCGAGCTGGCGCGCAATTCGCCGGCTACACGATCGTGCGGTTACCGTGGGCGATTGCGCCGCTCTTCGAACATTGGCTCGACGAACATTTTCCGGACAAGAAACAGAAGGTGCTCGAACGCATTCGCCACATTCGCGGCGGAACGAAATTGAATGACACCCGCTGGGGATTCCGGACAAAGGGCGAAGGAATTTTCGCCGAGCAGATCCGATCGATGTTTGAAGTAAGTTGCCGGCGCTACGGGATCGGAGGGCGGACCGAACTCTCGACCGCCGCGTTCCGGCGACCGCGCGAACAGCTCAATCTTTTCTAGCGGGCCACTGCGCGCGGATCGCCGGTGGCGAGCATGCGCTTCTGTTTGCGCATCACCATCAGCATCGCGCAACCTCCAATGGCGCCGAAACTCGCCATCGTGGGATACCACACGCCCCATCCGTAGCGATCGATCAACCAGCCTGTGCAGGGCAGCGCAATGGCGGTGCCGTAATATTGGAAGGAATCGATTACGCCGGAAGCGAAGCCCGCCATCCTTCGCCCGCCTATATCCATGGGCGCGGCCGTTCCGATGATCGCGTGAGTGGAGTTCGCCGTCAGCGCGATCAGCACCAGAAACAAGCAGCCCAGGAAAATCCCGACAGGCGTGGGGCCGACCGCGCCCGACATGATCACGCCCGCGGCCACAAGGATGACGACAGTCTCGAAAAGGTAGAGGCCCATCGCGACCGGTGAACGACGGCCCTTGAAGATCTTGTCGGAAACCACGCCGGCGCTAAACGCTGCTAACACCGCGACGAGCGGCATCGCGTTCATGGTCCAGAACACCGCGGCCGGTTTAGCTTCCATATTGAGCTTCAATTGCTCGACGAAATAGAGAATCGCGAGCTGATCGGAACTATTTCGCACCGCCCCCGTGCAAGCGTAAGCAGTCGCGTAAAACCAAATGAGGGGATGAGTGAAGATGGTGACGAACGACTCGCGCAGACTCACGGTGACCTTGCCATCGGTGCCGCCCTCACCCTCGTGTTCGATCACTCCCGGATAGCCCGCCGCCTCCGGTGTTGGTTTCACGAAAAGCGCGAGCAAAATCGCGGCCGAGGCGGTAATCAGTGGTGGGATACGGAAGAGCCAGCGCCATTCGCCCGGAGCCACTACGAGAACGCCAACCGTGAAACCGGCGAGGATGATGGGCGCGAGATTGTTGATGGCGAACTGGCCGAGCTGAATCATGAAGCCGAAGATGCCGGCGAAGGTCCCGCGTTCGGTGCGACGAAACCACGCCGCATTCATCTTGATCATGCCGGGCGCGCCGAAGGATTGGAGATAGCCATTCATCAACCAGATGAGAGAGAAGGTGGCGAACGTGCCGAGAAACGACGCGTAGCCGTAGACCAGGTTGATGACAATCGTGCCGAAGGCGCCGATCAACATTGCCGGTTTCCCGCCGATCCGATCGGTGAGGAGGCCATTGATCAATTGGCCCGTGCCGTAGGCGAGCGACCAGGCGCTGAGCATGCTGGTGATCTGAAATTTGTTGAAGCCGAACTCCTGGACCATTCCCGGCGTGGCCCAGCGAAAGTTATAGCGGCAGGTGTAGAACGACGCGTAAAGCAGGCCGATGATGAACCAGTTCAATCCGCGGCGCGGCCGAAAACCGGGTGGATAGGCGGTGGTGGTGGTGGTTCCGGTCACGGCGAGTCGGAGCATGCGGTTCCGTTGCCAGCGAAACAATCAAAAAGCGCGCCGGGCGATATCGCGGTTGCGGTTTTGCCGGCGATCTCGCAGGTTCTCCGACTGTGAATATCGAATCGCTCCACATTGGAATGAAAGTGCGCCACCCGCAATATGGAGTTGGAGTCGTTAGGTCGCTGACGGAACACACGGCCGAGATCGCGTTCGACGATGCGCCGCGCACGGTGGCGCCGGCCTCGAGCGATCTCGAACCGGCGGAGGCGACCGCGACGCTGAGCGAGTTGCAGGTTCCGCTGACCAATCTCATTCGAGATACCGCGCAGGCGGTGGTGGAGGCGCTGGGGTTGGAACAGAAGGATGTGATCGTGGAGGGACTGGCGAGTCGCTGGCAGCGGGGGACGCTGGTCATGCAATCTGCCGACACTTCGCTTCAGCCGAAGGAAGTGCCGCTCGAAACTTTCTTTCACAAGATCGTAATCTTGCAGCCATGAGCAATAACTGCTACACTGGAAGAAATTTTGTGGAACCGCAAAGCGTGATTACCACAGTGGTCAGAAGTCTGCGGTCGACTCGATCGAAGAAAGGGATCGCCGCGAAACGTCATCTTATCTTGAAAATCGCCGCGCTTGCCAGTGCGGCTCTTGTTCTCGCCGTGCACGCACAGGCCGCCGGTTTGCTCGCCGCGACAAAGTCCAGTTCGGCAAAACTCCCCGATGCCCAAGTAATCTGGATTGTTAGTGCGATTATTCCCTTCATCCTGATTATCATTTGGCTCGGCCTTCACGCGGACCGTATGCGCGCAAAGAAACTCGAGGCAATGGCGCAGTCGCTCGGCTTTGCCTTTCGCCTAAACCCGACCAAGGCGGACACGGCGCTGGCCGACGGCTGTTCTCTCGCGAATATTGGTCACGGCCACTTTGTTTCAAATGTGCTGGAGGCCCTCCATACCGCCGACGAGCTGGATCTCACTCGCTTCTATTACCGATACTCGGACGGCGACGGGCTCTCGGCCGGAAGATACACCTATACCTATTACCTCACGATTAGCAGAATGCAGTCGCCGTTACTGAAGTTCCCATCCTTTGTTCTCTTTCCCCAAACGTTCTATACGAAAATGGGGACAATGCTGGGCCGCACCGAAAATATCATCTTCCCCGATACGCCGAGGTTCAGTAAGAAATATATCCTTGGCGGCGGAGACGAGGCCGCGATCCGGGCGATCTTCACTCCCGCAGTCCGGCAATTCCTGGAGCCGCTTCATCTCAGAATCGAAACGCCGCCCGGCCTTTTCTTTGTTATGCGCCGCGGCCGGCCCCAGTTAAGACCGAACGAGATGAAGGCATGGATCGAGGAAGACAAACCCATCCTCGCACTCTTTTTCGAAGCCCAGCGATCGAGCGAGCCGTCCAGCGCGTAGCCTACAATGAGATCTGAGTTTTTCGGGCGACCTCACTGACTCGGGCACGAAATTAACTAACCCCGCCATAATTCGGTTGGATACATCGTTGGACAGTGAACGAGCGTGGCAATTTTCGGTTTCACTTAGCGCGGCTGATTGTTTTTGTCGCGCTGATGATCGCGATTTACGCGAGCAAACCCTTTCGCGAATGGATCAGTAATCATTCCCCCGTCTGTCCAGATTGCGAAGAACAGGCCTTAATGTTGTTAGCCGGTTCCCGAGGCGTTGCTTTCGTCCTCGTTCGGTTCCCAAACCGGCACTCGTGGTTCAGTTACCGATTGCGGCTGTTGGCCGCGAATCCTAGTGTCGAGGCTAAGGCTGACACGTTCGCACGCTGCACTTATCTCCTCTTCAGGAATGGCCGCGAAATTCAGCGGGACGCGAACGGTGAGATGCCTCACAACGAGTTTCGCCTGATGAATCGGCTGAGGCTTGAGTGCTTTCCGTCCGGCTGCTCTCCCCGTCTGACTTGAGTAAAGCGCAGCGGCATGTTGCGCGTGTCGGAGGCGCGCCCAATCATCGCGGGCCGAAGCGATCCGCTCGCGCAAAGGCGCGTTCGCTCGCTTGGCTGCATTCCACGCGGTAAGTCCGATTCCCGCTCTGATGCCGGCGAAAATGACGAGGACTACCAAGGTGCCCTCTCTGAAGTTAATCCCCAGCAATCCCATCACGCGCTGCTATGGCTCGTTGACGACGTTCAACGTCTTATTCAAGACCAAAGATGACCAGTTCCGCAGCGCAGACACATAATATCGACAGAGCACAACGGGGGCGCTCCCTGGGAATTTGTGGAACGGCCACTTTTGAACGCGAACGGTGATGGGAGCACCAAATCCCCATTTTGCATTTGGCGTATATATTGTCGTGATGATCCGGAACAATCTGCGGGTGCTGGAACAAAAGGTGAACGCGAGTGACAAGCTGAGCGATGCCGACAAATTCGATCTGCAGCAATACATCACCCGCTGCTACGGATCGCTGACGACGTTCAACATCCTCTTCAAGAACAAGGACGATCAGTTCAGGACCGGCGGGTAAGCTGACCGAGTGTTAGCCGGAACTGCCGACGATAATGGCGACCGCGGCGAGCGCACAGCCGAGGCCGATGCCTTGCACGAAACTCAGGCGCTCGCCGAGAACCACGCGCGCAAGGACAACCGTGCTCGCCGGATAAAGTGAGGCCAGCGTCACGACAATGCTCAACGGGCCGATCCGGGCCGCGATCATGTACAAAGCGTTAGCCAGCATGTCGAGCGCACCGCCCGCGGTTGCCGTGACGGCGGCCGATCCGCTCATGCGGGGCGTCCGCCGCGTCACCAGTGCAATCAGTCCGAACAAAACAACCGACGCGATGCGAGCGGCGATCAGCGGCCACATGCCCGCGGCCGAAGTGGTGCGGGCAAGCGAAAGAAAAAAGAGACCGACCGCAAGACCCGCGAGCACGGCCAGCCCTAATCCCGGAGGAAGAGAACGCTTCGTGGATTGTTGAGAAGTGTCGTTCGGTGTCGCCGGCCGGCTGACTAACGCGATCGCGATCAACGCAACCGCAACTCCCACGAGCGTCAGCGGGCGGAGGCGCTCGCCCATGAGGAACGCGAAGAGAACCGGAATGATAGCGGCAATCACTGCGGTGGTCGGCGCCACAATTGCCATCGCGCCGACCGCGAGCGCCCGATACAAAAAGGCGACGCCAATGCCGCCGCTTAACCCCGCGACGAATCCCCAGACCCAGTCGCGCGATGAAATCGTGGCGGCCGGTAGAAATGAAAGCACGATCAGCAGCAAGACGAGGCCGACCAATTGCGACCAGAAAACGGTGGCTATCGTGTTCGCGCGACGGGCCGTCAATCCGCCAAAGAAATCGGCCGACCCATAAAAGATGGCGGAGCCCAGGGCGAGCAGCTCAATCATGCCGGGCTTATAACGCGATCGCGGCTACAGGTCCCACTTCTTCGGCATTTTTTGTTTGAGGATTTCGACCGGCGCGAAGAGGTCGCCCATTTTCTCGACGCGTTGCAGGACCCGATCGGATGGAAAGACGAGGAGCTTCGCGTTTTTCTTTTTCAGCGTCGATTCGACTTCCGGCCAGGTGACCGGCGTGGAAACCGTCGGCTGCTCTTTCGCGCGCAGGGAATAAACATTCACCGTCGTCTTGTGCTCATCGTTCTGGCTCCAATCGACAAACACCTTTCCTGTCCGCAACGCTTTCGCCATTTTCGAGACCACCAGCTTCGGATGCGCGCGCGAGAGATGTTCGGCCAGAGCGCGCGATAGATCTTTCGTCTGATCGAAGGTCACGGCGGTATTGAGCGGCACGTAAATTTGCAGACCTTTCGATCCAGAAGTCTTCGCCCAGCTTTTCAGTTTCATCCCGGCGAGCAAATCGCGCAGCCAAAGTCCGACCTGGCAGCATTGGATGATGTCGGCCGGCGCGCCCGGGTCGAGGTCGAACACCATCATGGTGGGCCGCGCCACATCTTTCTTGCGCGCGAGCGAGGTGTGCAATTCGATGTCGGCCAGATTCGCCGCCCAGACCAGCGTGGGCAGATCCTGCGCGAGGCAATAATGCATGTGGCGCTGGTTGCCTTCGCTCCAGACTTTCGCCGTTTTCACCCAGCTCGGCCGATGAGCAGGACAATTCTTTTCGTAGAAGAACGGCTGGTCCACGCCGTTCGGATAACGCTTCATCGTCAGCGGCCGGTCTTTCAGGTGCTCAAGCAAAACAGGCGCGATGCGGATGTAGTAATCGATCACCTGCCCCTTAGTGAATCCGGCTTTCGGATAGAGCACCTTGTTTAGATTCGAAACGGCCAGCTTCTTCCCTTCGACGATTAACTCAGCTTTGTCGCTCATGCGTCTTCAATCTATCGAGTCGCGTCAGCTGTGCGCGTCTCATTTTTTGAAGACTTTTAGCGACGACGCTCTGTCGGCCTACGACACGCGAACGGATGAACCGCCTGTTAACGGCGACAGAGCGCCGTTGCTACAGCGCCAACTCAGGCGAAGAAGCGTTCGGGCGAAAGCAAAGCTTGCGGCTTGCAAATGCGCGCAACGCAATGCTCCCAGCTTTCGTGCCCGCTCAGGATTTCGATTTCGACTCGCAGAAAATAAATCGGCACGTCCACTTTCGTCAGACGCGGAAAACGGACCGCGTCTTTTTCAGTGGTCACGATCATCTCGAGATCGCGGCGCACGCAGCGGTTGATGAAGCTCTGCAATTCCGCCTCCGTATAACGGTGGTGGTCGGTGTAGCGCTTCGAAAGCTCGAGGCGCGCCCCGAGTTTGCGCAAGCCGTCCTCGAAACTTTCCGGCGCCGCGATCCCGCAGATCGAGCCGATATAGGTATCGCGCAGCCGTTCCAGCGGCACCTGTTCCCCCGTGAGCACGTCCTGCAAATGGAGCGGTTGATGGGCGCACTCAATGATCTCGGCCGTGCGGTTGTAGCGCCGGATGCGCTTGATCAGTTCGTCGTTAGGCGCGCCGGTGCTCTTGGTGATGAAGATGTAACTCGCCCGGCGCAAATTCCGCGGCGGCTCGCGGAGCGTTCCGCGCGGCAAGAGATACTCGTTTCCAAACGGCGCCTGCCGATCGATCAGGACAATGTCGAGCCGATGCTTCAGGTGGAGATATTGCAAACCGTCGTCGAGCAAAAGGGTGTCGGCCTTGAGTTCCTTAATCGCGAACAGGCCGCTTTTCACCCGGTCTTTGTCCACGAGTACGATGACGTCCTTCAGATTATTCGCCAGCATGTAGGGCTCATCGCCGGCGGTGAGCGAGTCGAGCAGAAGCGTCTTGCCGTCGGAGACGATGCGCGGCGGCAGCGGATCTTTGCGGCCAAAAATTTCCCACCATTTCCTCGGAGCGCGCCGCGGCACACTTTTGTAACCGCGACTGAGAATCGCCACGCGCCGCCCGCCCGCCCGCATCGCGCGCGCAAATTTTTCGACGATCGGCGTTTTGCCCGTCCCGCCCACCGTCAGATTTCCGATACTGATGACGAGACAACCTAGCGCCCGCTCGCGAAAGATACGGCGTCGGTAGAGAAAAAGCCGCAACTGCACCAGGCGCTCGTAGATGAACGAGAGCGCGTAAAGCAACGTCCGGAGAATCGCAGCTCGCGGGCCGTGACGCCGCTCCAAAATGACGTCGATGGCAAACTGCTCGAGATTTTCAGTCCGCTGACCCATTGGGCGATTTCGGATTTCGGATTGCGGATTGCGGAGAGGTGATAATTCGCGCGCCGCGATTATCGGCGGAGGTGATGATCGTGCGCGCGCCTTCAGACCTCGCGGCGGCGAGCATGGCCTGGGAAACTTTTTCGGCCGCACGAAGCGTGATGGCGCAAATGGTAGAACCAGATCCGCTCAGGAAAGCGCCGAGAGCGCCGGCTGATTCCGCGGCGGCGATCACCTTGTCCAGGAAGGGAATGAGTTTCTTGCGAAAAGGCTGGTGCAGGTGATCGGCAAAAGCGCCGCGCAGTTTTTCGTATTCGCGGGAAGCAAACGCGGCGGTGATCGCGCACGCGTTCCGGCAATTTTCCACGGCGCGGAGATGGTCCACTCTCGCAGGCAGGAGCCGGCGCGCGTCAGCGGTGGCGATCTCGAAATTCGGAATGAAAAGGACGAAATGCAATTGCGCGGAGACCGTGAACATTTGCCGATGCCCGCCCCGGACCACGTTGAAACCGCCGTAGGCCGCGGGCGCGGCATTGTCCGGGTGATGTTCCAGGCGCGCGCAGATTTCAAAAATTTCCTGGCGTTGGAGTGGACGCTCGGCCAGTTCGTTCAGGCCATGGATGACGCCGAGGCGAACAGCCGCGCTGCTGCCGAGCCCGCGAGATTCCGGAATCTCGCCGCTGATCGAGCAGGCAAACGGGAAAACCCTGCGCCCGGACCGTTCGAAGAAGGCCCTCGCGGCGGAGCGCACCATCGTCCCGGCCGGCCGCTCCCGGCCGCGTGAAATGGTCACCTGATCGTAAAGCCGCAGGGCCACGCCGAGACAGTCGAAGCCGGGTCCGAGATTAGACGTGCTGGCCGGAACGCGGACGGTGACTTGTTGCATGCTCCATTTCCTTTAGTGGCGCTTGGCTGCCGCCGCAATTCCTCTGGCCTAACGGACGCAAAAGCGAGCTGACAATCGATTCACGTATGAGCTGACCTGACCCTCTCTCGTAACCGTGAAAATTTCCGAATGGATTGAGCCGGAGCTTCACCGGCAATTTGTGGCGGAGCAGACCGACGCCCTCCGTCTTTGCACCGCGCCCGAGGGCTGGGCCGAGCGCTTCGGCGTGGACGTACTGATCTCCTACAAGACGGAGGCCGCGCTGGAACAGCTCAAGACCGAGCTTTGCCTCTGGGCTCTCAATATCGATTTTAAATTCCGGCGGGTTTTCGCGCGGTTTCTGCCGAAACACAACGCCGACCGCGAAGCGCCGCGCCTGATTCTGGGCGATCCCGGCACGAACCTGCAAAGCACCGCGCTGGAACGAACGTTGCGATACGCGATCGATTTCGGCGCCGGATATTCCGTCGGGCTCTTCATGGATCAACGAGAAAACCGCCGCTTCGTCCGCGACCTGGCGCCGCGCAGTTTGCTCAATTGTTTCTCCTACACCTGTTCGTTTTCGGTCGCGGCGGCAACGGTGGGAGCCACAACCGTCAGCATTGATCTTTCGAAGAAATCGCTCGCGCGCGGCAAGGAGAATTTCGCGCTGAATTCGCTGGCGACCAACGACCATCGCTTCCTCGCCGATGACGTCCTTGACGTGCTGCCACGGCTGGCGCGAAAAGGAGAAAAGTTCGAGGTGATCATTCTCGATCCGCCGACGTTCTCGCGCTCGCATCGGGGCAAGGCATTTCAGGTCGAGCAGGATTTCGAGACGTTGCTTCTGGCCGCGCTGGAAGTCGCCGAGCGGAACGCGAAGATTCTGCTCTCGACCAATTGCTCGACGCTCCAGGAACGCGCACTGGAAGTGATGGGACGATACTGCCTTAAGGCCACGCGACGAGCGGGGACCTTCCATCGCGAACCGCCTCTGCCCGACTTTCCACCCCGCGTCGGAGCGTCCACGCTCTGGATGACCTTGCGTTAGCCGACGAAGTCAGTTTCAATTCATTTGTGAATGTTTGAAACACGCAAACCGTCATCGGAATTCGAAGTGTAAGTACCATGGAAGAACAGTTTTCAGGAACCTCGGGAGATGTCGCTGAACGCGGACTGCGTTACACCAAAGATCAATTGGAGCAGGTCCTCGAGCAGACGGAAGAATACGTGCGCGAAAATCCGGCGCGCTCCATTGCCTACGCCGTTCTGGCCGGATTCATTTTGAATCGGCTTCCGATCGGGAGAATCCTGGGCGGAGTTGCGAGGCTTGTCCTGATCGCTTTTAAACCCGCGATCCTGGCTTACGGCGCGACCAAGCTCTATCAGGCCGCCCAGGGCGACGAGAGCTAGGCGGGAACCAGCCTGCTCCGTTACTAGTCGAGGGTGAACCCGACTTTAATGGTCACCTGCCAGTGATTGATTTTGCCGTCGTCAATCTGGCCGCGCGTTTCCATGACCTCGAACCAGCGCATGTTGCGAATGGTCTTTTGGGCGCGGGCCAGGGCATTCACCACCGCTTCTTCGATGCTGGTAGGTGAGGAACCGACCAGCTCGATTTTTTTGTAAACGTGATCGCTCATAGAGGCATTGTTCGATGCGGCGCGCGCGAAGACAATTCAAAACAAGCGTTAACCGCGCCTCAAGTTTCCATTGGAGCGCAGCGCCGCGATTGCTAGCCTCTTAACGAAATGACCGACAACATCGAGTCGCACCTGATCGAGAAGCGCGTTTTCAAACCGGCGAAGGATTTCGCGAAACAGGCCCGCATCGGCAGCCTCCAGCATTACCAGCGGCTCTATCGCGAATCGATCAGGCAGCCCGAAAAATTTTGGGCGCGCGAGGCCCGCGAACTGGTCTGGCAGCGGCGGTGGAAAAAAGTGTTGAGCTGGAAAGCGCCGTTCGCGAAATGGTTCGAGGGCGGCAAGCTGAACGTCTCGGAGAACTGCCTCGATCGCCATCTAAGCGGACCGAACCGGAACAAAGCCGCGATCCTCTGGGAGGGCGAGCCGGGCGACAAACGCGCGCTGACTTATCAGCAACTGCATCGCGACGTCTGCCGTTTCGCGAACGTGCTGAAGCGAAACAAAATTCGCAAAGGCGATCGCGTCATCATTTACATGCCGACGATTCCCGAAGCCGCGATCGCCATGCTGGCCTGCGCGCGGATCGGCGCGGTCCACTCGGTCGTGTTCGGCGGGTTCAGCGCCGACAGCATTCGCGATCGCATCGCGGACTGCGGAGCGGTCGCCGTCATCACGGCCGATGGCGGATATCGGCGCGGCGCGATTGTGCCGCTGAAGAAAAACGTCGATGACGCGTTGCGCGGCGGGACGTCGATCAAGCGGGTCATCATTTTCCGGCGCGCGGGCAACGACATCCATGTCGAGGAAGGCCGCGACGTTTGGTGGCACCGCGAGCTGGAATATGTGGACGCGCATTGTCCGCCTGCGCCGCTCGAGAGCGAACATCCGCTTTACATTCTTTACACCAGCGGCTCGACCGGAAAACCAAAAGGAATTCTGCATACGACCGGCGGCTATCTCGTCGGGATTTATTCCACGATGAAATACGTCTTCGATGTCCGCGATGACGACGTCTATTGGTGCACCGCGGATGTCGGCTGGGTCACGGGGCACAGCTATGTCGTTTACGGACCGCTGGCGAATGGCGCGACGACTTTGATGTATGAAGGCGCGCCGAACTGGCCGGAGCCGGACCGCTTTTGGCGAATCGTTGAAGAATACGGAGTGAACATTCTCTACACGGCGCCGACGGCGATCCGCGCGTTTATCCGCTGGGGCGACCAATGGTTGAAGAAGCACGATCTTTCGTCGCTCCGCCTGCTCGGCTCGGTCGGCGAACCGATCAATCCGGAAGCGTGGATGTGGTACAAAGAGAAGGTCGGCGGCGGTCGCTGCCCCGTGGTGGATACCTGGTGGCAAACCGAAACCGGCGCGATCATGATCACGCCATTGCCGGGCGCGATCCCCGCGAAACCGGGCAGCGCTACCCTTCCCTTTTTCGGCATCGACGCCGCGATCGTGGATGAAAAAGGCAAGGAAGTCGGCCCCGACGTCGGCGGAAAATTGATCATCCGCAAACCGTGGCCGTCGATGCTGCGAACGATTTATGGCGACAAGGACCGCTACAAAAAAACCTACTGGAGCGAGTTCAAAGGCAATTACCTGACCGGCGACGGCGCGCGGCGAGACAAGGATGGATACTTCTGGATCGTCGGCCGGATCGACGACGTCTTGAATGTGGCCGGTCACCGGCTCGGCACCTCGGAGATCGAAAGCGCGCTTGTCAGTCACCCGAACGTGGCGGAAGCCGCGGTGGTGGGCCGGCCGGATGAATTAAAGGGCCAGGGCGTGGTCGCGTTCGTGACCCTGAAGGGAAACGTGACTCCGACAGATGCGCTGAAGCGGGTGCTGCGCGAACACGTCGGCATTCATATCGGCGCGATCGCCAAACCGGATGAAGTTCGTTTTGCGGAGGCGCTGCCGAAAACGCGCAGCGGCAAAATCATGCGGCGATTGCTGAAGGAAGTCGCGAGCGGAAAGACCGTCACCGGCGACACCACAACGCTGGAAGACCTGAGTGTGCTGGCGAAATTGAGCAAAGCGGAAGAATAGTCGATATGAATTTCCGTTGGTGCATTTCGCAACCGGCGTAGCCTTACCTCGTGAGTTTCATTCGAACAGGCCTGCGCGAGATCGGGCTGAAGATTCGCCGGCAGAAGACGCGGATGGCGTTGCGGCACGAAAAACGGGTCCTGCAACGCAGCGAAATCAATCTCGGCCGCGAAGGTGTTTCGCAGGCGGTGAATTTTCCGGAAGTCCGGAACGAAATCGTCGCGCTCAAGAAACTCGAGCAGGAACAGAAGGAAGTCGCGCTGCGCATTTCCCAAATCGAAGAAGGAATCCGCAAGATCGAGTTACAGCGCGACCAGAACACGAAGGAACAGAACGAAGCGCTGGCCAAACTCGACGAAGAAAAAAAGCCGGTCCTCCAGCGGCGCAACGAAGCCAAGGCGGCGGCGGATATCTGCGATCGCGAATTGGCGAGCGTGGAGCGGCGCCTCCAGGACAACGACGCTGCGGACCGCGATCTGTTGAAAAAGCTGGCGGAGTTGCAGGCGCAAGTTCCGCCGCCGGACGACCTCGAAGCGCAAATGGCGGGCATCAGCGGGCGGCGCGTTCGCCTGCCCGAGGAACGCGCGGAGGTAACCCGCGCCCGGATGGGAAGCGCGGAAGCCTGCCGCATGGCCCGGGAAAAATTAAACGAACAGGACGCGGCCCTGGCGGCCATGGACAAAAACATCGCGCGGATCCGTGAGGAATTTGAAGCGCGCGACCGCGTCTTGAACGAGCAGAGCCGCACCCAACAAGAGGCTTTGAAGGATGCGCGCGGGCATCATCAGGTGGTCGAAGAAAAAAAGAATCCCGCTTACCTCAATATTGGGCGTCACCTCGCTTCGCAAGGAATCGCCCCGCCGAATGCGCCGCAACTCCTGGCCGAAGTGCAAAAACATCGCGCCGCAGTCGAGCGCCATTCGCAACACACCGCCGAGCTCGCGGTGCTTTCGAGCCAGATCGACAAGCAGGAGATCCGGAAATTTTATTTCGCCATCATCTCCGTGCTCATTCTGCTCGCGATCATCGTGCCTCTCGTTTTCCAATCGCCACAGAAGCGCGAATGGCTCCCTCAGGAAACCGAGGCGATTCTTTCCGTGAATCTCGAACAACTTGAGAAGGAAGATCTGCCGAAGCGCTGGCGCAAAGATCAGGCGGCTGAATGGCAAAATATCTGGACGGGACTCATCGGCGGTGCGCAACGCACGCCGGTCCTCAATCTTCCGCGCGACGGCGTCCGGGTTACGCGCGCCATGGCCGCGATCGATGCTGGCACGCCGCGCGAGTTTGTCCTGGTCGAAGCGCACACGGACGTTTCCCGCGTAATCAATTCAATCGAGAAAGACAAGTCGTTTGAGCGGCGTACCATCAGCGGGTTGCCCATGTGGATGCGCCCCGATTTTGCGCTGGCCCGCGTCGGTCCGAGGACGCTGGCGATCGGCGCCGAACGGGAGGTCGCCACGCTGGCTCGAGTGCGATTGGGCATCGACCCCGATTTGAAAATCACCGGGCCACTCTTCGATCGCTTTCAATCGTTGAAGGAGGGCAACGCGCTGCGTCTCGTCTCACGCGATCCGCCAAATCTTTCCAGAATCTTCCAGCCTGTTTTCAACAGCGAGCTCTTGAGCGCAACGGAACTGCTCGGACTCTCGCTCACGCTTCAGAGTCCGGTGAAGGCGCGGCTGATTCTCCAGACGAAATCAACCCAAGCCGCTGGCGAGCTGGCGGCGCGGATCCGGAACGAGCCTCAACGTTGGCTCCGCTTGCAGGACTCCGACCTCCTCCTTTACGCGCAGACGCCCGAAGTGGAAGTCCAGGGAGCGAACGTTCAAATGCGTTTCGATGTTCCCGAGAACAGCGCCCGCGTTCTCTTGCAGCGGATCGCGAAGACAAACTCCACTCCGATTGTGGCAGGAAACTAAAAGTCGATAGCATGACTCGGTTTTTCAAACGCGGCGCATTCGGAGCAGCGATTGCGATTCTGTTCTTTCCGCTCCTGCTCTCGGCCGCGGAGGCGACGAACGAGAGCGATTTCGTAAACATCCAGAAGGTTGATCCGAGCATTGCGATTGATTTGCGCTACGCGAGTCCGGACAACGTCACGCACCGGGCGCTTTATCCATCAGGAACTCCGGCGCTGGTGCGGGCGAGCGTGGCGGAGCGTTTGGCCGTGGCTCAGAAATATCTGAAGGCAAAAGGGTATGGCCTGAAAATCTGGGACGCCTACCGGCCGCAATCGGCGCAGGAACAACTCTGGCAGGCAACGCGCAATCGTTCTTTCGTGGCCGACCCGACCGAGGGTCGCGGATCGATGCATGGACGCGGCGCAGCGGTTGACGCGACGCTCGTCGATCGGGAGGGCCGCGAGGTCCCGATGCCAACGGAGTTCGACAGCTTCACCCCGGCCGCGTTGATTGTTTACACCGGGAAAGACCCGATGGTCCGGGCGAATTTGAAACTGCTGCAGAAGGCGATGGCGCACGCCGGCTTCTATGGCTTGCGCACCGAGTGGTGGCATTTCTGCGCGCCGGACTGGAAGAATTATCCGATGGTCTCCGACCTCAAATCCCAACCGCAACCAACTGGACCTGCTTTATGATGGAGACAATTTTACGCGACCTGCGCCAGCCGGAATATCTGCATGTGCTGCTGAATCCGTTGCCGGTTTACGGGCTCGCGATCGCGTTGTTTGGATTGATCGCGGCGATGTATTTGGGAAGCCGCGGCGGCAAGTTGACGGCGCTTGTTCTTATTTTCGCCTGCGCGATCTCGGCCTGGCCGGTCGCGCAACATGGCGAGGAAGCGTATGATCGCGTCCTCTCCATGGCGGATGAAGACGGGCAGGCCTGGCTGAAAGCCCACCAGGATCGCGCCGAAGATCTGATTTATTTTTTCTACGCGCTCGCCGCGGTGGCGGCAGCGGCGATTTTTGTGCCGAAGAAGTGGCCGAAAACGGCGCGGCCTCTGGCGGTGGCGACAATCATCCTGGCGTTCGTGTCGTTAGGCGCCGGAGGCTACATTGCCTACGCCGGCGGGAAAATCCGGCACCGCGAATTTCGAAACGGTCCGCCACCGAAGACGGAACCGCATTAATTCGGCTTCGTATTCCTGTCCACCCACTTCAGATATTCAGGCAGACCGTCGCTAATTTTGAGGGCGATGATTTCGGGCACGTCGTAGGGATGGAGTGATTTCAGTTTCTCCTGGAACGCAGGGTAACGCGCCGCGGTGGTTTTGAAGAAGACGAACGTCTCCTCCCCATCCTCGACTTTGCCCTGCCAGCGGTAGATTGATTCCACCGCCGGAACGATATTCGCGCAGGCGGCAAATTTTTCCGTGACCAATTGCCGCGCAATCCAGCGCGCCGTCTCAGTGTCCGGAAACGTGCTGCAGACGAGCAGGGTTTCCTCGTTCATTCGTCAGGCCGGCTGGAGCGCGGCGGCGCGGCAAATCCAGCCGCCACCGATCACGACATCTCCATCGTAAACGACCGCGGCCTGGCCGGGCGTAACGGCTTTTTGCGGCTCGTGCAATTGGATCCGAGCGCGTCCATTTTCCAACGGCGTCAGTGTCGCCTCTGTGCCGGGATGGGCGTAACGAATCTTCACCGTCACTTCCATCGGCTCCTCCGAGTCGTGCCGGCTAATCCAGTTGACCTGATCGATCTCGAAATCGTCGGAGACCAGATCCTCCGCGGAGCCGACGATGACGCGATTCGTCGCGGGATCGAGATCGACCACGTAACGAGGCTGCGCGGAACCGCCGGGCAACCCTTTGCGTTGACCGATGGTGAAAAGCTCGATGCCTCCGTGTTCTCCCAAGAAATTTCCTTCGAGATCGTAGATGGCGCCGGCATGAAATTCTTCCGCGCCGAGATGCGACCGAAGGAACGCCTTGTAATCGTTCCCGGGCACGAAACAGATTTCCTGGCTGTCCACTTTGTCCGCGACCTTCAGGCCTAACGAGCGGGCAATTTCCCGAATGGCCGGCTTCGACATGCCGCCAAGCGGGGTCAACGCGCGCTGCAGTTGCACCTGGCGCAGACTAAACATGAAGTAGGATTGATCCTTTCGCGGATCGACGCCTTTGCGCAGAACGGCGCGATCGCGATGATGCTCGATGATCGCGTAATGGCCCGTCGCGATGTAGTCGCAGCCGAGCGCCTCGGCTTTTTTCCAAAGGTTGCCGAACTTCAGTTTTTCGTTGCACATCACGCAGGGATTCGGCGTCCGGCCGGCCTGGTATTCGCTGGAGAAATAATCGATGACCAGGCGTTCGAACTGGTCGGCTTCATCGACGACGTAATGCGGGAAACCTAACGAATGCGCCACGCCACGCGCATCCGCCACGGCCTGGGGGCCGCAGCATTTGTCCTCGGCCCGCGAGATGCAATCCTGCGGCCAGACTTTCATGGTCACGCCGACGACGTCGTACCCCTGCTCCCGGAGGAGGTAGCCTGCCACACTGGAATCGACGCCTCCGCTCATGCCGAGGAGGACGCGCTGCTTATTGCCTTTCATCGCGCGGGCAAACTCATTGCACTCTTCCGCGGGGTCAATGGCCGGCCCACTTTGGGGCGAACGGGCACGCTCACAAACGGACTCTCCGCCAGCGTGAAACGCCAGGGAAAATCCTTCGCCCGGCTGATTCCAATTCGCGGATCGGCCACGACTTTCGTTTTCTGCTTAGCGTCGCGCGCAAAACCGTGGCGCGGATCGGCGCACAGATTCATTTCGTGGTGCCGCTTCGTGATGTTAAGAGCCTGGGCCAATTTTCCCGGCCCGGAGCAAAGCCGGCGGATGTCCTCAATGCCACGACGCGTTTTCATCAGCGCCAGGCCGCGCCGGGGCTCGAGCGCGCGAATCAGGATCAGCCCGCTACGCTCGCTGCCTTTGACCAGAACATTGAGCATCCAATGCACGCCGTAGTTCATATAGATATAGACGGCCCCGGCGGCGTTCCGCTCGACGAAGGCCCGCGTACTCGGACGACTAAAGGTGTGGGATGCCTCGTCATTCAAAGTGAGGTAAGCCTCCGTCTCCACGACAATGCCGGAGCATTTTTCCCAGATCAGCTCCGTGCCGATCAGTTCGCGCGCGCAGACGAGCGGATCGCGTTGGAAGAAAGCGGCGGAGAGCATCGGCCTCTGCATTTCGCCTAACGAAACCTTTCTCGACTACGGTTCGTAATAAACCGGCAGGATGATGCTGCACTCGACCGGCTTGCCGTCACGAAAGGCCGGAATGAACCTGACCACGCGGAAGTCCTCTGCGGCCGCCCGGGCGAATCCAACCAAAGGAGGATCTTCCTTAACTACTCGCAGATCTTTCATGTTGCCGGTCGCGTCCACTTTGACCGCCAGATCCACGATGCCCTTGAGCTCGGAGGTGAGACTGTCGTTCGGATAGTGCAACCCTTCGAATTTCGAATCGGGGCCGACAAAAGGTTGCGGGCCGATAAAGTCACTTTCCTTTTTCAGCTCCTCGGTTTCCTGATTGGCAAAAATTCGCAGACGCGGCTTTCCGTTCACGATCTTGAAACTGACTGTTCCATAAAAGAGAACGTAAACCGGATGGCGGTTGTAAAGCGCGGGAACGAAGACAGCCCGATCGAGGCAGCGGACTAATTCCTTCTCGAGCAATTCGGAGCCGGGCGTGCCGCGGTAGGTCCAGGTGTTGGCTATTTCGCCCGTTTTTTGAACGGAGCAGCAGAACGAGAGCGTGGCGTCTTTCTGCCCGTCCCTCATCAGACCGGCGGTGTCGATGCGATTGATCACAGAGGCCGGTCCGGCTCCGAGAAGAGCCGGCCGATACAGGGGCAATTCCGCAGAGACGCTGGAGGTGGCAGCGGGCGTTGCGGACGCGCCGGGCTTGGCTGAAGCAGCTGGCGCAGGCGATTGCGACTTTGGCGATTGTTGCGGTGGCGGCGTGGCGCGTGGTGGTTTCACCTGCACCTCAGCGGCAAGCAAACTGCCGCAACCGAGCAAAACCGCGGCCCAAGATAAGAAAATTCGGCGCATGACTTGCCTACGCAACGCAGTGCGCGCGCTTTCGCAAGATCAATCTCGCCCTTCTAGTTCTTGCGCGGTTTGTTAGCGTGAGAATTCCCGGGTCCGTGGATCTTTGCCGCCGCATGATTGGACCGGCGACTGGATGAATGGGGCCGAGTCAGTTCCGTTGCGCGAATGGTGGGAGGCTTCACTGATGGCTTTGGCGCCAACTGCGCCGGCACTTCCGCGGAAGGAGCATTCGCTCTTTCGCGCGACATCTGGAGCGATATCGGCATGTCGTTATCGATCGGGAGTGCGTCGCGCTGGTCTTTGGCTTGTGAATGCAAGGTGGCCGCGTAAGCGGAAGCACGCGGCAGATGGTAAATGACCTGCGGTTTCACCCGCGGTGGAGCGGGCGTTTTCCTTAGTTCCGCCGCCGTTTCCGGCGAGGCCGGAGGTTGCTCGGCGGACAGCGCCACCGGGAAAACCGCGAAAGCCCAGAGCGCCAGGAAAGCTAATCGATAATGGGGTTTGAATCGTTTCATGTCGCACGGCGAATGCCGGCCGGGGAATGAAGACGATAGCGTAAGACCCGGCCGGTTGATAGGAAAAACACCCCAGCAGTGTAGCGAGCAGGTATGAAGGTGAATCCGGCGACGATCGCGAAGAGCACCGCCCGCGCCGAGCAACACTCTCGAGTCCGCCATATAGCGGTCACGCTCCCGCCCGGCGTTTACACCGCGATCATGGCCGGCCTGGATAACACCACCGGCAACGGTCTGATCGAAGTGTATGACCGCGGCACGCCTTGATGCACTGAGCGAATTAGCGTGGTGACGCTAGACGGCCTTGGAAGTGCGGGATAGGTTCGCGAGCAGCCGAACCTTCTCGCATGCCACAATTTTCCTATCGCGCACGCAACGCTCAGGGCGGTCTGGTCGAAGGGGTGCTTGATTGCCCCGATCGCTCCGTAGCGATCCGGCAAATCGAGCAATTGAATTACATTCCCGTGCGCATCGATGCCGTCGGGACCGAACCGCCTGCGGCGAAAGGCGGCAAGAATGGCGCTGCCGTTGCCGCCGCGGCCCCGGCGCCCGCAGCCCCAACGCAAAAACTAAAAATCCCGCACGGACAGTTGCTCATTTTTACCGAACAACTCGGTCACCTGCTCCAGGCCGGGATGACGCTCGATGAAGGTTTGTCGGTCCTGGAGAAGCGCCTCAAACAACCGCGCGTCCAGCAGATGACACACGCGCTTCATCAAGCGCTCGTCGACGGCCGGAGTTTCTCCCAGGCGTTGCGGGATTTCCCGCGGATTTTCCCGGCGATCTATGTGAACCTAGTAGCGGCCGGCGAAGCGAGCGGCGCGCTGCCGGATATTCTGGCGCGACTGGTCGAGCACCTGATGCAGTCGAAGAACCTGCGCGACCGCGTGCAGCAGGCGCTGATTTATCCCGCGTTCCTCGCCCTCGCGGGAGCAGGTCTCATCACGGTTTTCATTACCTTCATGGTGCCGCAACTGGTCGGGTTCATGTCGCAGAACGGCGGCACGCTTCCGTTGCCGACGAGAATCCTGCTCGGCGCGAACAACCTCATCACTAGTTATTGGTGGGTCGCGATCGTCCTGGCGATCGTTGGAGTGATTGGCTTCCGCGCTTTCGTTCGGACCGATGAAGGAAGAATCGCCTGGGACCGATTCCGCCTGGTTATTCCTGGCTATGGACGCGTGCTGCGCCACAGGTATTACGCGCAGTTTTCGCGCACTCTGGGGACGTTGATGGAAAATGGAATTCCGCTCCTCAAAGCGATCGATCTCGTCAGCGAAATCGCCGACAACCGATATCTCGAAATCAAACTGGCGGAAGTGCGCCGCGCGGTCATCGATGGGGCCACGCTCTCGACGGCGCTAAGCGCGCAAAAACTTTTTCCCGATTTGTTTACCGACATGATGGCGGTGGGCGAACAGACCGGTCACTTCGCCCGGACCATGCAGACCATTGCCGACGTTTACGAACGCGAATTGGATCGCACGGTGAACACCATCTCGGCCCTGGTGCCCCCGGTCATCATTGTCTTGATCGCGATCGTGGTCGGCTTCGTCGTCTACAGCATTCTCTCCGCCGTCTTCGAGATGACGCATAGTTTGCAGTTTCGGCCGCACTGAGCTACGCTCGCGCCGTCCATGCTATTTCGGGTTATCGCGTTTTCTCTCCTCTTGCTCGCGGTACCTTCGACGCGCGGCCAGGACATCCTGTCCGACGCGCTTCCCGACAAGGCCCCGAAACCGACCGGCAGCAATTTCGAAAGCGCCTGGCTCGATCTGCGCCAAACCGCCGCGGCCAATTCCAAACCGCAGGCCACGCCAGATTGGGTGGAAGCCGTTTCGATCGTTCCTTCGACCACCGCCCCCGGCGTCGCTGCCCAAACCGTTTTTCGCATCCGGCTCAACCGCCCGAAAGCGGATTTCCAAGTCTTGTTCTTCCGTTTATTTTTCGACGACAAGCCCGAACAAAAGCCGCGCCTGATCGCTTGGGATGAATCGGGAACGGTGGTGATGCAATCCGGTCCGCTCGGCTCCGGGATCAATCTGCCCACCTCCGAAAGCATCATGGTGCCGATGGTAGGTGTCTCGACCATCGACGTGGAAGTACCCGGCGACGGAAAGACGATTCGAGGCGCATATCTGGATTGGATGGCGAGCGCGGAAGTGCTCCATCCGATCAGCGCGGAACATCGCGACCTCATTCCGGAACCGTTCGCCGCGATGTCGCCGCTGCACGCGCCGGTTCAGGATAGCGAAAGGCTTGGCACCGTCACCGCCTCGCTGGCGCCGGAGACGATCCGCATCGGCGCGAGCGTGGAGCAAGGCGCGGCCTTTCAATTCGGTCTCGAATCCCAACCGCTCATGGCCTTGCTCAGCTTCGAAGTAGCCAGCCCGAATATCGAATCGCCGCCGGAAGTTTTCGTTAATGGCGAGAGCGTTGGCGTAGTCGCGCTGACCATGCCCGACCTGGCCGATCCCGCTTACCGCGGCGAGGCCGCTTCACTCGTTAGGCCGATGCGCTTTCAATATACCGGCTGGCTCCGCGCCCAGAAATTGGTCCCGGCCGCCAACCTGAAGGTCGGGACGAACGACGTTCTCATTATCGGCGGCGCGGGGACGCCGGCCTCGGCGATTCGCGCCACCCAGATCCAGTTGAAATATCTCTGGGACAAAACCGATTACCAACTCCAAACCGACCGTTAAACGCGAATGAAAAAACGACAAGGCGCTTTCACTCTTCTGGAAATCATGCTGGTGATTAGCATCATCGTCATTCTCCTGGGCGTGGCCATCAACAAGCTCGGAAACAC
The DNA here is from genome assembly GCA_003244145.1 of Chthoniobacterales bacterium. GTDB lineage: Bacteria > Verrucomicrobiota > Verrucomicrobiia > Chthoniobacterales > UBA10450 > AV80. Next base: position 15,775 of record QHBM01000024.1, on the reverse strand, counting down.
GACCGGCGTCGCCAAAGGCATCGCCGTGCGCGCGGACGTCCAGGCGATCGCCACGCAGCTCAAACTTTACGAAAGCATGAACGGATTTCTGCCCACGACCGAACAAGGTCTCCAGGCCCTCGTCACGCAACCTACGACGGAACCGAAGCCGACGCGCTGGTACTCACTCTTCAAGGAAGTTCCAAAAGATCCCTGGGGCAGTAACTACATCTATCTCTCTCCCGGCCGGAAGAATCCCTCAAGCTACGATCTTTATTCCGCCGGGCCGGATCGCAAAGCCGATACCGCGGACGACGATTGGGGCAACTAATCGCCGCGCGGCCGATAGATTTCGGCGCGGCTTTTTTACAATTCCACTTCGGGCGTCGGGACCGGGGTCGGTGGCACGTACGTCGGATTCCGCGGAATGACGCCGCGGACTCGGGGCGGCGGCGTGGGTAACATCGGCACCTGCATCGGCCTCTGCACATTCGGCTGCTGCGGCATAGCGTTCCCCGGCTGCGGAACTACTGGCTGCGGCTGAACAAAGTTCGCCACCGCGGGTGGATTTTGCGCGCTGGCGATCGGTTGGCGCAAGAGCGCTTCATTGAATGCCAGCGTCGCAGTCTGTCCGTCTTTCGTGATCGTGACTTTGGTGGCGCCAACTTTTTCCGACCACTCAATGCTCGTAATGCTGTATCCATCCACGGGCGCGGCGGTGGTCAGGTATCTCTTGAAGTTCTTGTCGGCGTTCGAGGCGACCGTGACCAGGTCGCCGTCCTTCGAGTGCGCCGCATTGGCGATGTAAAGGTCCTTGGCGAAATTCGGCGTAGCTGCCGGCGCCGCCACCGCGGTCGCGACCGCAAACGGCGAGCGATCCAGCATTCCCTGGTAACGAGCGAAGCTGAATGCCTTCGGCACGTCGTCCGCCATTATCGCGCCGAAGGGAAGACCCAGGAGGACAAGGAGCGCGGAAAGATTTTTCGGATTCATCGCTTTCATCGAGTCACTTTAATACAAGACTCTGCTCGGAGTCTCTTCGTTCGAAACATGGCATACATTATTTTCCGGCCGGCGCAAACCAGCGCGCGACCTTGAACTTCCCGCGCATCTGGGTCGGGTCGGCCGGGTCGATCGCGAGCGTGACGTTTTCAAAGACGACGAACGATTCAGGTTGCTGCACGTCGTAGAGAAATTTCACCAGCGGCGGCCAGGGACTTTTCGTTTCGATCGACGCGAAGACAGACTGGTGATCGCGCGTCGCGTCGCTTACCCCGATGGCCGGATTTTCGAGCAGCACGTTGTGCTTGCCAGCAATCTGTTTGACCTGGTCGAGCAGGGTGGACGCTTCGCCCGGGCTCTTGAGAACCGGCTGGTGCTGATCGAGCCATTTCGCGCGCTTCGTCCAGAGATCGCGCTCCTTGATGTAAACGTTCTGCGCGTTCCGAGTCGCTTCCCGCGCCGCCAGATCGACGCGCGCCTGCTGCAACGTGCCGAAAAGTTTGCCCCAAATGTAGAAGTTGAGCAGGAAAAAAATCACGCCGGCCACGATCGCGGCGAGAATGCGCTCGCGCGGGTTCATTCGTTGGTAGAAAGCGGGGATCATCTCGGTTTCCCTTCCAGGCGAAATTGGGCGTGGTCGTTAGGCAGAATGCGCGGCGCGCCCAGCTCGAACTGAAATGTTTGCAGGTCCGGGTTCTTCTTCACCTTGTCGGCAAACTGATAGGCGAGCGCGGCGGAGTTCGCTTCGCCGTCCACCGAAATCTGCCGGGCCGATTGATTGAAAACCGTGATCCGGACATCCTGCGAGGGCAGGCTGTCGAAAAGGTGGAGGATCACCTCGATTGGGTAATAATGCGGATCAATCGCGGGCGCGAGCGCCTTCCAGCGCGCCTCGGTCGCTTTGACGAATTCGGTCCGCGGCGTGTCGTTCTTGATCTTCTTATCCAGCCGCCCGATCTGGAACCGCAGGATCAGAAGATAGGCAAAAAAAAGCAGGAGTAGACCCGCATAGGCGCAGCCGGCCACGAGGAGCCGTTTCCGCCATTCCTTTTGCCTAACGAGTTGTTCCCGGCGATGACGCCAGCTCGCGGGCAGAAGATTCAACCGGGTCTCCGACGGCGGCACTTCCACCGCGATGAGCTCAGCGGAGGTCGCAAAAATTCCCTCCACGGTGTCGCGGAGCGCGAACAAACTCTCGTCTAGCAGGATTTGGGGCGAGGAAGTGTTGATCCCCTGCAACTCCGCGCTCAGGGCGAGTTGGGGCAGGTCGCGCTGGAGTTGCCATGGCTCCGCCGACTCGAGGGTGCCGGTGAAGCTGACTTTGCCTTCCTCGGTAATGACACAAACGATCGCTTCGTTCTCGGGATAAATCAGCAGCGCGGTTTCGCGAGCAGCATGGGTCGCCGCGCGCGCTCCGGCATAGACCGTGACCTGACTGGGAATAAGGCCGCGCGAAATCAGCGGCGACGCGAGTTGGAACAACTTCTCGTTGTGGACCGCGACGGCGGAAATGATGCTGCCCTCCTCAGTTTGCGAAATGATTTCCGAATCGGTCGTCATTTCTTCGGTCGAGTAGGGCATGGCCTTCTCGATCTGGATGCGGACCATGTCGGCGAACTCCCCCGGATCCGTCGTGGGCAAACGGAGACGTTGCGCGAGGACAAGATCGACCGGCAGAGCGAGAACGATATCATCCTCCGGCCGCAGCAGCTCCGCCGCTTCCTCGAGGCCGGCCAATCCGCGCACTTCCCAGGCGCCGCTGTGTTCCGCGAAGCGCACCAGGTTCCAGCCATTGGCGGCCGGGATTATGTAGATGCGTTTCGTTGCCGGCTCGATGTCAAAACTCCTTCCAGAATTTCAATTGAATAGCATTTTGATATTTGCCGCTGACCACCATTCGCACAGTCCGTGTAACGCTTCCCGATTTTCCGATGCTGACTATCCGCACCACTGGATCGGTGTCCCCCACGAGAGAAGCAAGCGCTGGATTTTGGTCCGGCCTAATTCCGAGCGCAACCCAGAACTCAACGAGCGTTTTGATCCCGTCGTCCTCCGTTCCATCAATGCCATCTGGTCCTCGGCGTATAGTAAGAACCCGATCCGCGAGACCTTCGGTCATTCCAGGTAAGGCAAGCAGAACGTCACGCGAGGCCCACCGGATATCGATCTTTTGGCCTGCGCTCACCAAGGTCAGATCGGCATCCCAATCGGGCGTCGAGGTAAAATCAGTCCAACCGCGAACCCTCTTTAACTCCTCGAGGCTGCCGAGCGGTTTGTTGGCCGGCTTGTAACCCGGCTCCTCTTCCGCGCCGTTGAGCCGGACGAGATTATCCGGATCAACCCAATCGAGCAGACAATCGATCATATGGTCGCGCTCGTTCAGATCCACGCCTTTGACTTCCAGATATTTTCGTAACAGCTCTATCCGCTCTAGGTGTTGGGTTTCCGGCATCTGAGTCAGCCAGTTCAAGTTCAAGCGTCCTCCTTCGCCGGTGATGCGAGCCTCAAAGCTTTGGTTGGCCGCAAATGTTCCGTGGAGCAGAGACGAGCCCGGCTTCACAAGCGGATGCATTGCGATTTCGGCGCCTGAGCAAGCCATTGCTTCGGCCTCGAGAGTTCGATTGGCGCTGCCGGAATTAGTTAGGCGCGTGTCGATATCCAGCGCCCACGAAATCACCATGGCGCTGAGCAAAAAGAGGGCCCAAAGCGAAAGCATGATGGCCGCGCCGCACCGCTTTTTCGATCGGATCGCGAAGGTTCCGCGATCAGCGAGCGCGGCCAAAGATTTGCGTGGGTCGTTCATTGCCAAGGAGTGCGGCCCAGTGCCACGATGGCCTGCCAGTTCGGCCGCCCCGGCCGCTCGAGAGTGATCTCGATGAGGCGCGGCAGAGATAGGGTATCGGTCCACCGTGGCGTCCACGCATTCAACCTCACATCGAAGTAGCGAATCCGCATTCCCCGCACATCATCGATCAGCGGCACCCACGTTTCACCCTCGCTCGAGCCCTCGGCCGTTTCGCGCGGCCGTCGCAGAAATCCGAGTTGCATCTTATCGCCGCTCCCTTTCATCGGCGTCAATCGCATCCGCACGGAAAACTCGCCGCCGGCGTAGCGCGTCAGAAGTCCGGGCCCCGCTCCGCACATCCAGACGATCTCATCACGCGACCGGTCGTTGAACTTGAACGGCTCGCCCCCGAGCGATCCAGTTCCGATCGGAAGGTTCTGCCATTGGGCCGTGAGCAGATCGAGCAACCCCGAGTAGCGCGCCTCGTCCACGTTTTGCTCGGAGGAGAGTCGCAGGCTGATGATGTTCGACTGCACAAAACGGTAAACCGCCAGCGACATCAACCCAAGAATGGCCGCGGCGAGCGTGATCTCGAGGAGCGTAAATCCCCGGCGCCGATTTCGCCTAACCCTGGCGGTAAACATAGAATTCGATCTTCCTCGATTGGGCCACGCCCTGGCGCCGCCACTCCGCCTGCAACGTCACTCGATTGATGCCGTTCATTTCCACATCCTTGTCGTCCTTCAATCCCGCCGGCACGCTTCGTTGAGTCAACGTCACCTCGCCGTAACCGGTCGCCACTTTCGTTTCCTTCTTGGCGTCGGGAAAACCGGGCGTCGCCTGGATTTCCGCCATTCGGTTCGCCAGGACTTGGCGGACGCGGTCATCTTCAAAGCTGAGGGCGCTGGCGTTCAGGCAATTTTCCACCGAGCGCCCAAGCGCGAAAACTCCCACGACAAAAATCGTGAGGCCGAGAAGAACTTCGTAGAGCGCGAACGCTCTTCGCCGGCGCTTACTTCGTGACATAATTTGCGAGTTCGGCGCGCGCAGTCAGCGCCGAATATCTTGCCGTCCAGCCGCCGTCCTTTCCGCGATAGGTCACCACGGCCGGCTCACAATTACCCGATGGCCAAAAAATCCATTCTGGAGGCGGCTCGTTTTCCAGCGCCGCCGGAAAGGAGAGCCTGAAAGATTCGTCCCGGCTCAACTTCAGCGTCGCCACCGGCGCCGGATCTTCTCCCTTGAGCAGACCCTCGGGGCGCAGGCCGATCTTGCCGTTGTTCCAGGTGATGAGGTAAGCGCGGCGCTCAGCGATGCTGTGTTCCTGGGCCTTGCGGACGAGGCCGTTGAATTCATCGAGCGATCGGCGCAGGCGCCGATCAGCAAGGACTCCGTTAATGCTCGGCACCGCGAGCATCATGATTACGACCATGATCACGACGGCAATCGCCATCTCGATCAACGTGAAGCCCTGGTCGCGACGCATCGAAAAAGTTACGCGCTCCGCCGGAAATCACAAGAAAGCGGCCCGCACCAGCGGCAAACCGCTTTTACCTCGGATTCTCTTTCGAGACTTTTCGATAGCGCGCCGAGTCTTCCTTGACCGCTATGGTTGACGCCGATTCGCGCCTGACAGAAGACGAGCCCGCGCGCTTGGACGGCTTGATAACGTTAGCCTTTTGAACGTTGAAATAATCCAGTACCTCTTCGCCGCGCTGGAACTTCTCCTCGAGATTCTCCCTCGTGGTTGGTTCAGTTTGTGACTTTTTCATACGTCTCGAATTCGAAATCCACGCCTTACAGACTAACAACCGGTTGATCGCGGACAAGCGACGACCCGCAAGGCTCCGCTAAAAAAAGGCAAGCGAACGGCAGCAGTAAACAGAGTGATGTGTTAATTTTGCGGCGTGAAGGGAATCATGCCGGCGGCAAAGCCCGAAACGGTCGAGGCAACTCCCGACCCTTGCTCGCCCCATTGTCGCACCGCCCGCGCTGTCACGCGACGCCGGTCGGGGATGATCGCGGCCATCCTTTGTGTCGCCGCCGCGGCTGTGGTGGCGGTCCTGATCTGGCAGGGCCTGACCGAAAAGGGCGCGCCCGATCCGTTGCGGCCCAATACCAGCTCGACCGTCGCGTTTCTCGATATCGGCGTGCTCGTTTTCCGGGAAGGTCTCGAATGCATTCTCGTCCTGGCGGCCATCACCGCGAGCATGACCGGGACGAAGCAGGCGCATCGCCGTCCCGTGGCGGTGGGCGCCGGGGTCGCCTTCGGCGCGACGTTGATCACCTGGTTAATCGCGGTGCGGATTCTCGGATCGCTCATGGAGAGCGTGCCGGCGCTCGATCTCCAGGCGGCCACCGGGCTGCTGGCGGTGGTGGTCTTGCTCGTGATCATGAACTGGTTTTTCCACAAGATTTACTGGGGCGGCTGGATTCGCGCGCATAACCGGCGGCGGAAAACGCTGCTGGCCAATGGACGCAGATCGACCCACTCGCGTTTGTGGTGGGGACTGGTCCTGCTCGGATTCACCTCGCTCTATCGCGAAGGGTTCGAAGTCGTCCTCTTTTTGCAGAGCTACCAGTTGCGCCTGGGCGGCGGTGTCGTTTTGAAAGGCGCGCTCCTCGGTCTCTTGCTTTCGGGAATGGTCGCGGTGCTGACGTTTGTGCTCCAGCAACGTCTTCCCTATCGGAAAATGCTGATCACGACCGGCATTCTGCTAGGCGTCGTCTTGCTCGTGATGGTGGGTGAACAAGCGCAGGAAATGCAATTGGCCCATTGGATTTCGCGCACAGAAATTCCGTGGCTGGTCAACATCCTGCCGGCCTGGGTCGGAATGTGGTTCGCGATTTTCCCAACTTACGAAACGCTGCTGGCCCAGGGTGTCGCCGCGATCGTGGTGGTCGGCTCCTATTATGGAGCCAGGCATTTGCGCGGTTTGCCGCCGGAGTTCGAAGAGACGCCTCAGCCCGCTCCGGACGCGCGGATCGTGGAGCAGTTGGAGACCGTTCCGTAACAACCGCGCCCGAGCCTCCGAGTTTCCGGCACGGGCACGATCCTAGCTAACTTTTCGGGAACGAATGGATCGCCAGAGCATTGATGCATTGCTGACGGGTATGCTCGGGAGCGCTGAGGGCGTCTCGGACCTGCTTTTTATCTCGGACAAACCGCCCCTGGTCGAAGTCCACGGCCGCTTGAGTCCTTTCGCCATCGACCCGCCCGAACCCGTGCTCACGCCGCAGCTCATCGAACAGCTCGCCGGCCAAATCATGAACGGAAGCGAACGGCTCCGGGTGGAATTTTCCGCCACCGGCTCCTGCGATTGCAGTTACGTGATTGAAAATCTGGCCCGCTTCCGCGTAAACATTTTCAAACAGAATGGCCGCCACGCCATCGTGATGCGGAAGATGCAATCGGAAATTCCGACGCTCGAGAAACTGGCGCTGCCGCCCATCTTTCGGGAAATCGTCAAAGAGAAAAACGGCATCATCCTGGTGACGGGCGGGACCAGCACTGGCAAGACCACTACGTTGGCCGCGATGCTGAACGAATTGAATCAGAGCCAGGAGATCCACATCGTCACGCTGGAGGATCCGATCGAGTTTTTTCATCCGCACGGCAAGGGCGCGATCAGCCAGCGCGAGCTCGGCAATGATTTTCCAAACTTCGCCGACGGTTTGCGGGCGGCGTTGCGGCAGGCGCCGAAAGCCATTCTGGTCGGCGAAATTCGCGATCGCGAAACGCTCGAGATCGCGATGACTGCGTCGGAAACCGGCCACATTGTTTTCAGCACGCTCCACACGATCAATGCCGGCCAAACCATCAATCGGATTCTGGGAATGTTCGCGCGCGAGGAGGAACAGCAGCTTCGCCAGCGCCTGTCCGAGACGTTGCGTTACGTCATTAGTCAGCGGTTGGTGAACAAAATCGACGGCGGCCGTTTGCTCGTGACCGAGATCATGGGGAGCAGCCTGCGCACGCGCGAAACGATTGTTTACGGCGAATCGGAAAACAAATCGTTCCAGGAAATAATCGAAGCGGGATCGACCCTCGGCTGGCATACGTTCGACCAATCGATCATCGAGGCCTACAAAGCGGGCATCGTCAGTGAAGAAACCGCAATGAGCTCGTGCACGAACAAAGGCAAGATGCGGCGCGAGCTGGACTTGATTCAGCGCGGCCGCGGCGCGGCTCGCGAACAGACTCCGTCGGGACTGAAATTAAATATTCCGGAACCGATTCGGATCATTGAAGTGGACGAAGCGGGAGTGCCGATAGCGCCCGCTCCGGCGTCCAGGCGCTGAGTAGACCCGGCCTACGGCAGGCCGGCGCCAATGTCGCTCGACGACGTGCGTCCTCTCTGACATCTTGGGAGATGTCGTTCGATTTTCTTTTCACTCGCCTCGCCCTCTTCCTCTTCCTCTTCACTCTGCCCGCTTCGCGCGCCGCCGATCCTTCGCCGTCGCCGGGAGCACCGGGATCGATCGATGAAAAACTTTTCCGGGGGATGCAATGGCGGCAGGTCGGCCCGTTCCGAGGCGGGCGCGCGCTGGCCATCGAAGGAATCGCGGGAGAGCCGGGCACTTATTATTTCGGCGCGGTCGCCGGCGGCGTTTGGAAAACAACGGACGGCGGGGGGAATTGGGCGCCGCTTTTCGACAAGGAAGCGATCTCATCCATCGGAGCGATCGCCGTCGCTCCGTCCGATCACAATGTGATCTACGCCGGCACCGGCGAAGCGGCAGTGCGCGGAAATATCTCGTACGGCGCCGGCGTGTATAAATCGGTCGACGCCGGCAAGACCTGGAAAAACATCGGGCTAAAGGATTCCCGGCACATCGGCGCGCTGATTGTCGATCCGAAGAATGCCGACATCGTGCTCGTGGCCGCGCTCGGCCACATCTTCGGCGCCAACCAGGAGCGCGGCATTTTTCGCACGACCGACGGCGGCAAAAGCTGGAACAAAGTTCTGAGCAAAGACCAGGACACCGGCGGCATCGACGTGGTGTTCGATCCGCAAAATTCCAACGTCGTTTTCGCCGCGCTCTGGCAGGCGAAGCGCCAGCCCTGGTTTTTCTCGAGTGGCGGGCCCGGGAGTGGTTTGTATCGCTCCGAAGATGGGGGCGCGAGCTGGAAACGGCTCGAAGGAAATGGACTGCCGGAAGGAATTCTCGGACGCATCGGCGTGTCGGTTTCCGGCGCGGACTCGAATCGCATTTACGCCATGATCGAAGCGAAGGAAGGCGGTTTGTATCGCTCAGAAGATGGCGGAACGAAATGGACCCGCGTGAATGACGACGGCCGCTTCCGGCAGCGCGCCTGGTATTTCAGCAAAGTTTACGCGGACCCGAAAGCGGCGGACACGGTTTACGTTCTGAACACCGGACTCTTTCGCTCGGTCGATGGCGGGAAATCGTTCACGCTCCTGCCCGCGCGTCACGGCGATCATCACGGGCTCTGGATCGATCCGCAAAATCCGCAGCGAATCGCGAACGCGAACGACGGAGGTGCCAGCATCTCAGCCGATGGCGGAAAAACCTGGACGACGCAAAACAACCAACCGACCGCGCAGTTTTATCACGTGGCGGTCGATAACGCGTTTCCGTATCACATCTACGGCGCGCAACAGGACAACTCGAATGTCGGCATCGCGAGCCGGACCGATTCGGGCGTGATCACCGCGCAGGATTGGTTCGTGGCGGGCGGCGGCGAATGCGGTTTCGTGATTCCCGATCCGCGAGATTGGCACGTGATTTATTCCAATAACGAAGGTTATCTGACGGTTTACGATAAGAACAAGGAGCACTCGCACGATGCGAGCGTTCTCCCGCTCGACAACTCCGGGCACGGCGCGGTGGATCTCGCGCACCGGTTCCAATGGATCTCGCCGCTCCTGGTTTCGCCGCACAATCCCGACACGATCTACACCGCCGCCGAGAGCGTTTTCAAAACCACCGACCAGGGAAAAAGCTGGACGGCGATCAGCGGCGATCTGACGCGCAACGACAAGAGCAAGCAACAGCCCAGCGGCGGCCCGCTCACGAACGACATCACCTCGGTCGAGTATTACGACACGGTTTTCGCGCTGGCGGAATCGCCGAAACAAAAAGGAATGCTTTGGGCCGGAACCGATGACGGCCTGGTCCACCTAACGACTGATGAAGGCCAGCACTGGGCGAACGTTTCGCCGAAGATGCCGGAATGGAGCACGGTGGATTTGATCGAACCGTCGCCGCACGATGCGAACACGGCTTATGTCGCGGTCGATCGCCACAAGCTCGATGACCTGAAGCCATACATTTTCAAAACGGTCGACGCCGGGAAAACCTGGACCGCCATTACCACCGGCATTCCCGACGGAGCGAACGTGCACGCGGTGCGCGAAGATCCGAAGCGGCGCGGATTGCTCTATGCCGGCACGGAACTCGGAGTGTTCGTATCGTTCGACGACGGCGCGCACTGGCAGCCGCTCCAATTAAATCTACCGGTCTCGCCGATCCACGATCTCGTGGTGAAAGACGACGATCTCGTTGTGGCCACGCACGGGCGCTCGTTCTGGGTGCTCGACGACGTCACGCCGTTGCGCCAGGTGAACGCGCAATCGGCGCAGATGGACGCGCTTCTCTACCAACCGCAAACCGCGTTGCGTTTGCATTACCCGACGGAGATCGACAAGCGACAGCCGGCCGGAGAGAACCCACCCGCCGGTGCGATCCTCAATTATTTCCTGAAGGCCGCGCCGAAGGATGAGGTCACTCTCGATATTCTGGACGCGCAGGGGAAACTCGTGCGGCATCTTTCGAGCAAGGAAAAAAAGGCGAACGATCAACCGCCCGAATGGCCGGACCAGGTGGAGACGCCGAGGACAATTCCGGCGGCGGAGGGAATGAATCGCTTCGCCTGGGACCTGCATTACGACGACCCGATCCAGACACCCGGCGCTTTCTATTATGGCGAAGGCCCACGCGGCCCGCTCGCACTGCCGGGCGAGTACCAACTCAAACTGACGGTCGGCGGCAAGACCCAGACGGCGCCGCTCCATCTCGTGATCGATCCGCGAATCAAGGACGCCGAACCTGCGATCCCGAAGCAGTTTGAGCTATCGACGACAGTCGCGAATCGAATCGGCGAATTGCATCAGGCGATCAATGAAATTCGGAACGTGAAGACCCAGATCCAGGGATTGCGGAAACGTTTCGGCGAGGACGAACGGTTGAAACCGGCGCTGACCGCCGCCGATGATTTGGTGAAGAAAATGTCGGCGGTCGAAGAACAATTGATCCAGGTCAACATGAAGGGCTCCGAGGGAAATCTCGCGTTCCCGAACATGCTCAACGAATCGTTCTACTCATTCAGCCGCACGATCGAATACGCGGACTACGGGCCGACGCAGCCGCAGCTCGAAGTTTTCAAGATGCTGAACGCGCGGCTGGACGAACAGATCAAGAAGTGGACCCAGATCAAGACTGAGGAAGTCCCGAAGATCGCGGCGTTAATCAAACAGGTCGAATTGCCGGCGATCTCAGTGAGCGAGAAGCCCGCGATCCCGCAGTAGGCACGTTATGTTTTGTCTACGCTGTATGCGCCCGGCCCGACGAAGAGCAGACCGGCCAGGACGAAACACATTTCAATCGAAGGCAAGGCGATGCGAAAGCCGCTGCCCTTGCACACTCCGATAGCGTGACCGACGGCCAGGGCGAGAACGAGCAAGACGCCAATGCGGAAAAATAAACCGAAGATCATGAGCACGCCGCCGAGGCAACACAGGAACGCGGCGAGAAATCCCCAGACTTGAAAATGCGAATGCAGACCCCAATTGCGCGCGCCGGCGCCGAAATGCGCCCAGGCCGAGGGGCCGCCGAACAAGGCGGGCGCGGCGTAGAGGATGAACAGAATCCCGATGCTGACGCGAATGAGAAGCAAACCGAATTCACGGTATTTCGCCAGGAAAGCCAGTCGCATGGCGCGACAATGAAACGATCGATGCCACAACGCCAATGAATAAAGCAGTTCTCCTCGCGGCAGGTCGCGGGACGAGGATGCGCGAACTGACGGAGGCGCTCCCCAAACCGATGCTGCAGGTTCGGGGCAAGCCGGTGCTCCAACACATCATTGAAGGATTGCGCGACGCTGGCCTCGCCGATTTTCTGATCATCGTTGGATGGCGGGCCGAGGTCGTCCGCGAATTTTTTGGCGACGGCTCGAAGCTCGGCGTCCAGATCGATTACGAAACCCAGATCGTGCAGGACGGCACCGGCAAAGTGGTCGAGCTGGCCCGCCAATTTACGGGCAGCGATCCATTCATTCTGAGTTACGGCGACATTTTGATCGCACCGGAAAATTATCCGCGAATCCGCAATGCTCTCGCCGCGGCGGAAGCAGTGGTGAGCGTGAAACGAAACGAGGACGTCTCTCAAGGCGGCGCCGTCTTCGTGAACAACAAGTTCGAGTTGATCGACCTTCGTGAAAAACCGAAACCGGGCGAGCCGACGAGTCCATGGTACAACGCGGGCGTCTACGGATTCAAGCCGGCCATTTTCGAGTTCATCGCGAAACTGGAACGATCGCCCCGCGGCGAATACGAACTGACCGACGCGATTCGCAATCTCGCCCTCGCCGGAAAGAAAGTGCAGGCGCTCGAACTGAGCGGCGATTGGGCCGACGTCCGCGATCCCGAGATTCTCGCGCGGCTTAACAAGTTGTAGCTGCCGCTGTCTCAGCGGCAGAGCCAAGCTACGGCGATTCTTCGATCGTCTCGACTTCGGGTTCCTCGCCGAGCTCTTCTTCGATTTCACGGCGCCTTTTCGGCGAAAGCAGCGGACGGAGAAATCCGTAAAGCAGATAGACCAGGAAAATGATCGCCGCCATCCATTGATAAAATTTCACCGTGACGGCGATAAGGGCGATCACGAACAAAAACCGCGGAGTCGTCTGGGTCGTGCGCCAGTTGACCGCTTTGAAACTGGGATAACGAAACTTGCTGAACATCATGAACGACAAAAAGAGCATCAAAAATGGCAGGACGTATTTCCACCTGCCGAGCGAACGCTGGCCTTCGTCGAGCCATAAGAGAAACAGCGTGATCGACGCGATCACACCAGCGGCGGCGGTAATCGGAAAACCCGTGAAGTTCTTGTCGGCACCGGTGGTTTCGCCTTGGGCGGCAACACAATTGAAGCGGGCCAGACGCAACGTGCCGCAAGCCAGATAAACAAACGCGATCATCCAGCCGAGGTTGTGGAATTCGCCGAGGACAACTTGGTAAACCAATAGCGCCGGCGCCATGCCGAATGATACGATATCCGCAAGCGAATCGAACTCACGGCCAAACGGGCTGTCATGCCCACCGAGGCGCGCAAGGCGTCCGTCGAGCAAATCGAAAATGCAGGCCGCGAGAATGAACCAGATCGCGTCGTGGAATTTCATCGCCGCGACGCTGTAGTTGGTTTCCTGCGCGCCGTCGTAAATGCAGAGCACGGCGGCGAATCCGCAAAACAAATTCCCCGCCGTCATCAAATTCGGCAGGAGATAAATTTTCGGATTGGGTGCGCTCATCCTTCAGCGAAGCCGGGCGATCACACTCGTCCCGCCAGTCACGCGGTCCCCCACTTTCACCAGCACCACGGCGTCGAGCGGCAAATATACTTCCGTTCGCGATCCGAAGCGAATCATCCCGAAGTGTTCGCCTTTCTTGAGCTCGTCCCCAACGTTCGCCCAGCCGACAATCCGGCGCGCGATCATGCCGGTCAGTTGCCGGACGACGAAGGTGCCGCGCGCATTCTTGAAGGCCCAGGTCATCGCCCGGTTTTTCGTGGTACAATCTGCGTGGCGCGCGTCGAGACAAAGTCCGGCGTGCGCTTTTCGATAAATAATTTTGCCCTGGACCGGCGCGCGATTGGTGTGCACATCGAAAACGGAGAGAAATATTCCGACTCGTTTTTGCCGAGCGTGCAGCACTTCAGTTTCTTCAAGCTCCGTGATGTCGGCGACCGTCCCGTCGGCCGCGGCGAGCACCGCATCGGGGTCATCCGGTGAAACCCGCGCGGGATCGCGGAAAAACCAAAACGTGTAGATGGTTAACAGAAGGACGGGCAAAAGAAGCCAGAGCGAAATGAACCAGCTCGCGACCCCGAGAAGCGCGAGCACGGCGAAGATCCAACGCGCTTCATAAAGAGTTTGAGATCGCATGAGTGACGGGCATTTTCGGGGTCGCTCGTGCGCTGGTCAAGCGCCTCAGGAATTCCACCCGTAGAGCGCCAAACAAACAGCCTGCGCCTTCCACAAGATAGTGTGCGTGGGCCCGGCGCCGGCCCCATTTGTAGCGGAAAATAGGTGACTCGGAGCCCAAGATATTAGTTGTTACAACCACTCCCCTCGCCTATCTTTTTACACTGTCCCGCGACAGGCATCTATGCTCCAAGCTCAAGACGAAATTTCCCTCGGAAAATCCACCGTAGACGCCGCCACCGGCATCGCTGCCAGCCAGAAATACGACGCCGCTCAAATCGATAAACTCGAAGGCCTCGAGGCGGTGCGAAAACGCCCCGGCATGTATATCGGCGATCCCGATGAACGCGGATTGCACCACATGGTTTTCGAGGTTCTCGATAACTCAATCGACGAACATCTGGCCGGCTACTGCACGAAAATTGAAGTGACCGTTCACGTCGACGGCTCCGTTTCCGTTCGCGACAACGGCCGCGGCATTCCGGTCGACATGCATCCGAAATTCAAGATGCCGGCGGTGGAATTGGTCCTGACGAATTTGCACGCGGGCGGAAAGTTCGGTCAGGGCGCGTATAAATATTCCGGCGGCCTCCACGGCGTCGGCGCGAAATGCGTCAACGCGCTTTCCGATTGGTTCAAGGTCGAGGTTTCGCGCGACGGCAAAGTTTACGCGATGGGTTTCGAGCGCGGCAAGACCACGCAGAAACTGGAAGTCATCGGCGAGGTCAAAAGCAAAAAGAACACGGGCACTCTGATCACGTTCCTGCCCGATCCGACGATCTTCACCATCACGACGGAATTCAAATTCGAGCGCCTCGCATCGCGTTTGCGCGAGCTGGCCTTTTTGAATCCGGGTCTCGAAATCACGCTGAGCGATGAGCGCAGCGATGAAGCGAAAAAGGAAACGTTTTTTTACAAGCACGGCATTGAGGAATTCGTCAAACAGCTCGGCGAAAACAAGCAGGTCATTCATCCCAAGCCGATCGTGCTTTCGCGGCAGCGGGACGAAGTCTTCGTGGACGTGGTCCTGCAATATAACGACAGCTACAACGACCACATTTTGCCCTTCGCGAACTCGATTCCGAACCCTGACGGCGGCACGCATCTCACTGGCTTCCGCACCGCGTTGACGAAAGCGGTCAACCAATACGCCAAGTCCAACAGCTTGTTGAAAGACAAGGACCCCGCGATCTCCGGAGACGATGTCCGCGAAGGATTGATTTGCGTCCTCAGCATCAAGCTGCCGAACCCGCGCTTCGAATCGCAAACTAAGGTCAAGCTCGTCAACACCGAGATCGACGGAATCGTGAACTCGGTCGTTTACGACGGGTTGATGACGTTCCTCGATTCGAACCCGCCGATCGCGAAGCGCATTTTCGATAAGGTCCTGACCGCGGCCCGCGCGCGCGAAGCCGCTCGGAAAGCGCGCGAGACAATTCGCAAAGGCGCGCTGACCGGCGGCGGTCTGCCGGGGAAACTGGCGGATTGTTCCGAGCGCGATCCGGACCTGACCGAGCTCTACATTGTCGAGGGCGATTCGGCCGGCGGCTCGGCCAAGCAGGGACGCGACCGGCGTTATCAGGCGATCCTGCCGATTCGCGGCAAGCTGATCAACGTGGAAAAAGCGCGGCTCGATCAGGCGCTCAAGAACACGGAAATCCAGTCGATGATCACAGCGATCGGGACCGGAATCGGAAAACCGAAGGACGAGAACACGGCCAAGGACGAAGCGTCATTCGACATCACGAAACTTCGCTACGGCCGCATCATCATCATGACCGACG
>QHBM01000068.1 GCA_003244145.1 Chthoniobacterales bacterium | reverse complement strand
TGCTGCAGGGCGAATGGAAGAAACTTGTCTGCGAAGATTTGATTCTGCCGTCATTCAAGATCACGAAACTGGAGGCGGTCGGGCGGCGGCTGAAGCGAAATTACGTTTTCATTTTCATCCTGATCATGGTGGCGTGGATCACAAAGATCTTTCTCCACGCCAGCGCACCGGTGCAGGGGTTGCCAGCGTTTTACGCCGCGCTGCGGGTCGGACACATTCCCTCCTGGCTGGTTGCGTTTATTTTCGTCGGCACGTTGGCCAGCGTCATCGGGATCACGATTTACGTGGGCAAGAAAACTACCGGCGAGGTTTCGGAATTCCGCACCCATCGTTCGCTCTGGCGGATTTGAGACTGATGTCAGGCAGCGGTGACGCATTCAAAAGACTGCGCGAGATCGTCGCGAAACTCCGCGCCCCGGGCGGCTGCCCATGGGACCGCGAACAGACCCATGAGTCGCTCCTGCCGGCGTTGATTGAAGAAGCTTACGAAGTCGCGGCGGCGGTGCGCGCGCAAGACACCGAAAACCTTCGCGAGGAGCTAGGAGATTTGATCCTGCTGGCCGTGATGCACTCGGAAATCGCGGAGGAAAAGGGCCGCTTCAATATCGACGAAGTCCTGCAAGAGGTGACCGCGAAACTGATTCGGCGTCATCCACACGTGTTCGGCGACAGTACCATCGGCGATGCGGATGGCGTGGTGAAACAATGGGACGCGATCAAGCGCGAAGAAAAGGGGAACCGTGCCGCACGCCAATATCTCGCCGATCTTCCGACCGCGCTCCCAGCGTTGATGCGCGCGCAGAAGGCGCAAAAGAAGGCGGCGCGAGTGAATTTCGATTGGAGCGAAATTTCCGACGTCGTGGCCAAGGTCGATGAGGAACTGGCGGAGACGAAAGAAGCCCTCGCGTCGGGCGATTCCAGCGCGATGGCGGCGGAAATTGGCGACCTGCTTTTCGCCGTGGTTAATCTCGCCCGCAAGAGCGGGTTCGATGCGGAGACGGCGTTGCAAGCAGCGACCGACAAGTTCGTGACCCGATTCCATCGGGTCGAAGATGAGTTGGCCTCCCAGGGCAAGAAACTGGGCGACGTCGGACTCGAGGAGCTCGACCAGATTTGGAACGCGCATAAAGCCGAAGCGCGCCAGCAGAGCCGCTAGCCTGGGAGCCTTTCGCCTGGCGAATCCCCGTTTACAAACGGCGTCGCCTGGCCATATTGCCCGTCCCAATGGAACTTGCGATTAACATTCTGAGCGGCCTTTTCGTTCTGATCGCGTTGCTGATGATCCTTGTGATCCTGATGCAACGGCCGAAAAGCGAAGGCCTCGGCGCGGCGTTTGGTGGAGGCGTGACGGAAAATATTTTCGGCGCTCAAACGACGAATGTGCTCACTAAAATCACCGGCTGGCTTGCCGCTATCTTTTTTCTTTTGACCTTTGCCCTCTCCATCCTCTACGCAAAGAAGGGCAATTCGCAGAGCGACATCGGCGAGCTAGTGAGGAAAAACGCGACGCCGGCCGCGACGATGACGTCACCGACTGCGAGCCCTGGTCCCTCATCGGCAGTTGGTCCTCCTGGAACGGTCACCAACCCCACGCCTGCCACCACAGGTCCCGCGCCTTCCGTTAAGCCGTCCGACCTCGCCGTGGGCGCTGTCCCGCCGGCTACGAGTTCTGTAGCGCCTGCTACCAGTCCCGTGAGTTCGGTCAAGCCGAGTGCGGCGCCGGCGATTTCGCCGTCAGCAAAACCGAAATAAGCGCTTCGGTTTTCTACGGAACGACTTCGGGTTTCGGCCCGGCTTTCTCGTTCAATGCCTGGGTGAATTCCTGCAAACTCGTAACGATTTGCGGCGCTTTCGTCAGCACCGTGCTCGCGAGTTTTTCCGAGTAATCTGGCCGGCGCTGCGACATCTCGGAGAGGGCCATCATCACCGCCAGGGCGTTGTTGATGGCGTGTTTGATCTCGCTGAATTTCTTCTGCAACTCAACGAGTTCTTCGTGGGAAATGCTGCGCGCGGCGTCACTCATGATTAATGGCATCGACTGGAGAAAAGCAGGACTTGTGCTTGACTGACAGGTTCGACATTTGTCGTCCGATGCCTGCGCAAACTATCAAGATCAGCGGTGCACGCCAGCACAATCTCAAGAATCTCCACGTGGAGATTCCGAGGGAAAAGCTGGTCGTTATCACCGGCCTGAGCGGTTCCGGGAAATCATCGCTCGCTTTCGATACCCTCTATGCGGAAGGGCAGCGCCGATACGTGGAAAGCCTCTCCGCTTATGCCCGGCAGTTCCTTGATCAGATGGAAAAGCCGGACGTGGATTTCATCGAAGGCCTTTCGCCGGCCATCGCCATCGAGCAACGGAGCGCGGGCGCGAACCCGCGTTCGACCATCGCCACCACGACGGAAATTTTTGATTATCTTCGGGTTCTTTTTTCGTCGGTCGGCCAGCCGCACGATCCCACGACCGGGCAGCCGATTCATCGGCAGACGCCGCAACAGATCGTCGATCAAATTCTCGCTTTTCCGCCGGAGACGAAAATCATTCTCCTGGCACCGTTGGTCCAAAACCAGAAAGGCGAGTTCCGCGATGTGATCGAAAAAGTGCGGCGCGAGGGGTTCGTCCGGATTCGGATCGATGGGGAGATCGTGGAGCTGAGCAAGCCGGATCCGATTCGACTGAAGAAAACGGAACCGCACACGATCGAGGCGGTGGTGGACCGGCTGGTGATCAAGGACGGAGTGCGGACGCGACTGGCGGATTCGGTGGAGACGGCGCTGAAGTGGGGCGGGAACCGAATGGTCGTGCTCAAATCGGAAACAGGAGAGGAGGAATGGGAGACGGTCCGCTATACGACGGATTACGGAAATGCAGAGAGCGACTTCTCGTTAGGCGAGCTCACGCCGAAACACTTTTCCTTCAACAGCCATTTGGGGGCGTGTCCGGCTTGCCACGGGTTGGGGACGCAACTGGTTTGCGACGCGGACCTCATGGTGTCGGATCCGCAAAAATCGCTGGCCGAAGGGGCCATCACACCATGGCGGCGCGGCGCGAAACCACTCCAGGCGTATTACCGCAGTTTGCAGACGGCGCTCGTGAAACATTTCGACGTGGACGACCACATTCCGTTCGCGGATTTGCCGGAGAACTTCAAGAAGGCGCTCTATTACGGGACCGGTGATAAGCCGATCAAGATGAGCGCCGGCGGTAACGGGAAAGCCCCGAAAACGGAGCGGCCTTTCGAAGGGCTCGTGCCGCAAATGGAGCGGCTCTACCAGGAAACAGAAAGCGAATTTACCCGCAACCGCATCCGGGCCTTCATGACCCGCGTGCCTTGCCAGACGTGTCACGGCGCGCGGTTGAAGCCGGAAATTCTGGCGGTCACGATCAAGGACGGGAACGGCCGCCAGTTGAACATTCATCAATTCAGCGAGCTGACGATTGATGCCGCGGCGGATTGCATTCGCGGGCTGGCCCTGACCGAACAGCAGCGCTTCATCGCGGCCGAAGTCGTTCGCGAGATCGATTCGCGGCTGCAATTTCTCAAGGAAGTGGGGCTGAATTATCTCTCGCTCAACCGTGAGAGCGGCACGCTTTCGGGGGGCGAAGCGCAACGAATCCGGCTGGCCACGCAGATCGGTTCCGGCCTGGCGGGCGTTCTCTATGTTCTCGACGAGCCCAGCATCGGGTTGCATCAGCGCGATAACGCGCGGCTTCTCGTTACTTTGCGCCGGCTCCGCGATCTTGGGAACTCAGTCATCGTGGTCGAGCATGACGAAGAAACCATCCGTGCTGCGGACCATATTCTCGATCTCGGGCCGGGCGCGGGTCCGCGCGGGGGAGAGATCGTGGCGCAGGGAACAATCGAAGAAGTCCTCCGCGCGAAGAATTCGCCGACAGCGGATTATCTTTCGGGCCGGGCCCGGATCGCCATTCCGCGGGAGCGCGTGAAACCGCGCGCGGGCCAGACCGGCGATGGATGGCTCACGGTGACGGGAGCAGCGGAGAACAATCTGAAGAACGTCGAGGCGTCTTTCCCGATTGGTTGTTTTACCTGCGTGACTGGCGTTTCCGGCAGCGGCAAATCGACCCTGGTGGACGATATTTTGCGGCGCGCGCTCTTCCGGCACTTTTACAATTCGAAGGACAAGCCAGGAACGCATCGCGCGTTGCACGGGCTTGATCAGTTGGATAAGGCGATCGTGATCGATCAAAGCGCGATCGGACGCACGCCGCGCTCGAACCCGATCACCTACACGGGCGCATTCACACCGATCCGCGAATTGTTCAGTCAACTTCCGGCCGCGCGGGTGCGGGGATACGATGCCGGGCGTTTCAGCTTTAATGTCAAAGGCGGCCGGTGCGAGAATTGCGAAGGCGGCGGGTTGATCAAAATCGAGATGCATTTTTTGCCGGATGTTTACGTGGAGTGCGAAGTCTGCCGCGGACAGCGCTACAATCGCGAAACGCTCGAGATCACTTTCAAAGGAAAAAATATCGCCGATGTGCTCAACCTGACTGTGGACGAAGCAGCGCGATTTTTCCGCAGCGTGCCCTCGGTTTCGGAGCGGTTGGCGGCGTTGCTCGACGTGGGGCTTGGATATTTGCGTCTCGGTCAGGCGGCGACGACGCTTTCCGGCGGCGAAGCGCAACGGGTGAAACTCGCGACCGAACTGGCGAAGAGAGCGACGGGACGAACCATCTACATCCTTGATGAGCCGACGACGGGATTGCATTTCGCGGACATCGAAAAGTTGCTGCAAGTGCTGATGAAACTTCGCGACGCGGGGAACACGCTGGTCGTGATCGAGCACAATCTGGAAATGATCAAATGCGCGGATTGGATCATCGATCTCGGACCGGAAGGCGGAGCGCGCGGGGGTGAGATTGTCGGGAAAGGAACGCCGGAGAAAATTGCGGGAGTGGCGGGAAGTTATACGGGAAGATATCTTGCGCCGTTACTCAACCGATGAAGAGAACGCCTAACGCCCAACGGAAGAGGAACGCGTGGATTGCAGTCCTTGCCGGGCTCTTGGCGTTAGGATTTCCATTGCAGGCGGCGGAGGTTTCGGAATTAGAAACGGCGGCGCGACCGATGGAAGAAGGGGTACCGCAAGTGGCGGTGCTGCGGTTGCGGACGTTGCTCGGGACGAATCTGTCAGCGGAAGAGCATCGTGTGGCGAGTACGAAACTCGGTGAAGCGTTGCTGGCGGCTGGACAGGCAGAAGAAGCTTTGAAGGTCCTGGAGGATCCGGCGTTGCAGAGTCTGCCGGGGATTTTGTTTTGGCAGGCACAGGCTCTCGCTGCGTTAGAACGATGGATAGAGGCGCTTCCCCTCTATGCCCAAACCGCCGCGCAAAAAGGGACGGCGTTTCATTCCGCGGCCCTCTTTGGGCAGGCGGAGACGCTCCGCGCGCTTGGGCGCCGCGACGAGGCGCTGCAATTGTTTGCCTTCCTGTTTTCCGATCCGGCCTGGAACGACCGCGCCCGGCTGCGCTCGGTGGAATTGTTGCTCGAGAAACAAGATAACGCGGGCGCCCGCCGCCTTCTGGACAAGACGAGACCGAGTGCGCTGGGTGATAAAAAAGAAAAGCGCTATTTGCAGGGCCGGCTGGAAGCGCAATGGAATCATCTCGAGCGGGCGATCGAGCTTTACCAGACCATTCTCCGAACGCCGGAGGGCACCAGCCGCGCGGTCCTGATCGCGACCTTGTGCGCGAACGCCGAGGCGAATTTGCAATTGGGAACGCCGGAAGCGGGCGACGATCCGCTGGAGGATTTCATCGAGCATCATGGGACGGACCCGGAACTGCCGACGATCTTTGCGAAGCTCGACCAGGTTTACCGCGCCGAACACCAGGCTTCGACCCAGGAGCTGGGCCGCTGGGCAAATGATCTGCTGCAACCGAGAAAATCTTTCGCGCTCTGGTATCTGGCCCGAGCTGAATTGCGAGCCGGGCGCCGGGATGCGGCGCTGCGTGTTTTCGGCCGACTGCGCCAGGAGCACGCCCAATCGCCGGTGTTGGCCGAAGGCCTCATCGAGGCCGCGGAAATGGAACTCGCAGATCGCCGTTTTGATGAAGCGCTGGCGATCCTGAATGAGGCGCGCGCGCTTCAGCCCTCGTCCACGTTGCTCGATCGAGTCGCGCTCCTGGCGGGCCGGGCGCATTATCGCGCGCGCCATTTCAAGGCAGCCGCCGAAACGTTCGAGCAGGTGGCGCACAACTCGCGACCAGTCGCGAACGATTCGCTTTTCAATGCATCGCTCGCCTGGCTGCGCTTGAACGACAACGTGCGGTTCCTGGCCGCCACGAAGGAACTGACCCAAAACGGCGGGACTGAAGAAGCACGCGGCGATCTCTTGTTCGAGCAAGGTCTGGCCCAGGCGGGGCAAGGGGACAAGAAGGCCGCGGCGACCCTGGATGGGTTTTTGCGGGAATTCCCCCAGCACAAGCGGAGCGCGGAAGCGTGGGTGGCTCTGGCCGAGCTCGCGTTTCACGCAGTTCCTCCGAAGTTCGAGGAGGCTCGGCAGAATCTGGAGCGCGCCCGAAAAAGTCCGCCGAACGCGGCCGCGAACGAGCGCGGCGATTACCTCGCCATCTGGATCGAGGACGCTGCGCCCAACTCCGACCCGGCGAAAATCACCAGCGCCGCCGCGGAATTTCTTCGGAAATATCCGGCGTCGGCACTCCTTCCCGATGTCCGGATGAAGTTGGCGGAAACGTATTACCGGCGACAGGATTTTCCGAATGCGCAAACCCAGTTTCAAATTCTGGCGCAGGAAAACCCTCGCGGGCCGTTTGCGGAGAAGGCGCTTTTTTTCGCCGCGAAAGCCGCGACTCAGAGCATGGGGAGCGAGGCGTTAGCCCGCGCCCTCGTTCTCCTCGATGAGGTCGTAAAGAAGAACGGCGAACTGAAATGGGCCGCGCGGAACGAACAAGCCGTGATCGAGCGCCGGCTGGGCAAAGGGGACGACGCCACCACCCTTTACGACGAAGTCCTGCGGGGAAACGCCACGCCGGAAGAGAAACGCGAGGCCTTGTGCGGGAAGGGCGACATTCTCTACGAGGCCGGCCAGAGCGCCCGCGAAAATTACAAACGCGCGATCGATATTTATGATCAACTCGCGGCGCAAAAGGATGCGCCGTCTCATTGGCGCAACCAGGCGCTGTTCAAAAAAGGGATTTGCCTGGAAAAACTGGGCGATCGGGCGAACGCGCTGGCGACGTTCTATAAAATCCTCGAAGAGGAAAACCGGCCCGACCGGCCAGCGCGGGAATATTTCTGGTTTTATAAGGCGGGCTTCAACGCGGCCCGCCTCCTCGAGGACGACTCGAAATGGCAACCCGCGGCAGTCGTTTACCAGAAGCTGGCGTCAGCCGGCGGCACTCGCAGCGATGAGGCGAAATCGAGACTAGGTCGGCTGCGACTCGAACACTTTCTCTGGGAGCAATGAACGCGACTGCGCTTCCATCGCTTTGATAATTGCGGTGAGCGCCTGGTTGACGGCACAAAGCGCGCCGTGGTCCGCACCTAAGGCCGCGACGGCGCCATTCATGTAATCGATCTCCGTGGCGTTACCGCGGCGCACGTCCTGCAGCATGGAGGCGATGTTGTGCGACGGCCCGAAGACCTCCGTGATCTCTCGCATAAAATCCACCTCGAAACTCAGGCCTTGAGTTGCCGCAACGCCGAGGCATTCATCAATGACCAGTTGTTTGAGGCGGGCGAGCTCTGGGTTGGCAATGCCACCGACTTCGCAGCCGAGGATGGCAGTGATAGGATTGACCACACAATTAATGACCAGCTTGTGCCAGATATCGCGAACGATGTTCGGTGAAACGCGGCCATCGAGCCCCGCGGCCGTGAGCAGGCCCGCCACGCCATCGCTTCTCAGATGCGGCTCGATAATCGTATAACCTGGAGCCATGTACTGGATCACGCCCGGGCTCTTGAAGATCGCGCCGAATTGGGTGATCCCGCGGAGCACAATCCCTCGACCTCCCAGCGCGGTTCGTGCGATCCGTTCGCTGCCGAGACCGTTCTGGAGACAGAGAATCGTCGTGTCATCGCGCAGCAGCGGCGCGACCGGCGCGAGCGCGGCAGTAGTCCCAGGCACTTTCGTCGTCAGCAGAATCAGCGCGTTAGCGCCGATCTTCTCGATGGCAGCGACCGCGCGAATTCGCAGGCTCTGTGATTCGATGCCTTCAATTCGCAGGCCGTGCGAATTAATCGCGGCGACGTGTTCGGGGCGGCCGACCAGTGTCACTTCGTTAGTGGCGGCGAGCTTCGCGCCGTAGAGGCTGCCGATCGCCCCGGCGCCGAGCACAATTATTTCCATGGCCCGGCAAATTATCATGCCGCAGCCCAACCGCGAAGTAGTTCGAGATGCGCGACCGCCAAGTCAACGCAGGATCGGCGGAAGCGATTTAACCTCGCTGCCCACCAGCGCATGCAGACGAGCCACCTGCGCCATCGCCAGGCGCGCCTGGTCTTTCTGGCCCATCTTTTCGAGCAGCTCGGAGAGGAGAGAATATTGCCGCGGCTCATCCGGCTGCCGGGCGGTGGCCCGCCGCTGGGTCACGAGAGCTTCATCGAGGCGATTCTGCCGGAATTGCATAGAGGAGATCAGGTTCAAGGCTTCGACCTCGTGAACGTCAAGTTGCGAAGCCTTGTGCAATATCCTCTCGGCTCCTTCTGCATCGTTCATCTCCGCCAGGAGCCGGCCCAGCGCGAGCGAGGCGGGATAATGCCACCAGTTATCGCGCACGTAGGATTGGACGAGCGCGAGCGCGGCCTCTGGCTTTCCGTTGGAGCGAAGAATCTCGGACTCGAAGCTGATGATTTGCCATGTGTTCGGATAATCTTTTCGGGCCTGGGTGGTAATGGCGAGCGCGGCGTCATCTTCGTGATTGTTATGCCGCACATGGGCCATGTTTAGAGCGGCGATCCAGGTACGCGGATAATCCTTTCGGCTTTGCTGGGCCACCTTGGCCGAGGCGCTAAAGATCCTCTCCGCGTCGTCTCTCTTACCCTGGCGGTAGAGGACTTCGGCCAGGTTGTTTCGAGCGATCGGATAGTCGGGACTGGTCCGCAGAAGCTCGCGGAACAAGGCCTCGGCCCGCGCGTACTCTCCCTGGTTCGCATAGATGAGACCTAGATTGGAAATAACACGGCCACTGGGACCACCCGCCGCAATGGTGCGTTCGTAGAAAGTCTGTGCCGTTATCCAATCGGTGCTGCGGACATAGCTTCTGGCTCCGAAGGCGACGGTGGCGAGGCACGCCAGGGTAGTGGCAAGTTTCTGATAACGAATTGGGAGATCCAGGACTACGCCGGCAGCAAAGAGAAGGAAGCCGACGCTCGGCAGGTAAAGCCAGTGCTCGGCGACGGTCGCATTTAGTTCCACTAAGTTTGAGATCGGGAGATAGGCGAGTAAGAACCAGCCGGCCCCTGCAATGCGAAGCGGGCGACCAGCGCCTTTCCAACTGGCGCCAACTCCCAAGAGGGCGAGGATCGCGGCGCCAAGAATGGAAAGATACTCGGTCTCGATCGCGCCCCTCCAACCGGCGTTGCCTTGATAAACGTTAGGGTTATAAACCGTCCGTTCCATGTGCAGGTTCGACGGATAGATCATGAGGCGGCCATAATCACCCAGAGCCCGAAGCATGAGAGTCGCGCGGACGGTTTTGCCCCAACCATTGGAAGGACCTGGACCACTGTGATTCTCGGAAAAGCGACGTAGCTCGATGTAAGAGCCGAGGACCAGCAGACAACAAAGCAATGTCATTATCTTCGTTCGCAAGCCGACGATTTTTTCAAAGAAAAAGAGATGCAAAAGGAAGAGAAGAATCCAAATGCCGGCGATTTCGCGAGAACAAAGAGCCAGGAAGCCGCTCATTGCCGCGAGGGCATACAGGGCCGCGCGGTAAATCCCGTGGGTCGGCGGCCGCGCATTGATAAACAACAACCAGCCCCCGGCGCAGAAGAAAAAAGCGAGGCTATCCGCGCGGCCCGAGATGTAATCGATAGCGGCGCTATGCACGGGATGGACCGTCCAGAGTAACGTAACCAGGAAGGCGACGAAGCTGAACCGTTTCACTTCGGTGTGATCGGGCGCTGCCGCAGGCTTGCCCAAGGTAACTACTGATGGGAGCAGCTTTCGGAGTAGAAAATAAAGCAGCAGACTACTCGCGACGTGCCACAAAATATTGGAGAGATGAAAGCCGTAGGTGTTATCGTTCCATAACCAGTAGTCGGGCATGAAAGACAAGTTCTGCGCGGGCCGATAATGCCCGGCCAGGGATTCCGGAAAGAGCGAGTGCTTAAAGACCTCGAAGATGAACAGGGGGCTTTTGATAAACGGATTGGCTTTCGCCAGGTAGTCGTCGTCCCAGATAAGTTGTCCCTGCAAAGCCGGAACACGAACCGAGAAACCAGCGATTAGAAGCAAAAGGCAATGAACCGGGGTGCGGCCCATCAGCGCTTTCAATCGCACCAACAATGGCATGGGTGCCTTTGCTGAAGCGACGGGACTGATAGAAGCAGGTAACATCTTTAGCTAAGGAGAGTTAGGCGCAGATCATTGCCCGGGAGCGCAGGAGAAACAGGCTGAAAGCGCAAGAGCGTCCTTCCGCAAGGGAAAGGACGCTCTCTCTGGGTCAATGTTCCCCCGTAGGAAGTTTAATTATACGGCGACCAGAAGGCGCTATCGGTCACATCGGAGAGAGTGGCGCGCGCCGGAGCTGGGACCGAGGGGATTGTGTCCACGGTCTGAGGGCCGTAGGCATTCCCGAAGAGATCCGCACCCGTGGCGAACAGGCTCGTGTCCTTCTTCAGGTAGTTAGTCCAATCGGTGACGGCTACCGGTGAGCCACTCGCTCTGCCAGTTTCGATCGCGTACTGGTCGACGGCGGCGTCGATCAGGCGGAGATCGTTCAGAATTTTCGATGCCTGCGAGCGCTTGCGTGAGCGCAGGAATCCCGGCACTGCGATCGCGGCGAGCAATGCAATGATTGCTACCACGATCATGATTTCCACCAGCGTAAAGCCGGCGCGTTTGGTCGTGAGTTTTTTTAGCATACTAAGGAGTCTTTCTTTTTTTTTATTTAGAGCGAGTGGCAGGACTTCCGAGTCTTGTTTCTCACAACTCATTCCCTGCCACTGGCATTCCAATGACAGGAGAATGAATCGTCAGATTCTTAGTTATAGGGCGACCAAAAGGCGCTGTCGGTCACGTCGGACAACGCAGTGCGTGACGCCTGCGGGACCTTCGGCAGGGTGTCCACGGTCTGTTGGTTGTAAGGATTGCCGAGGATATCGTTTCCTGTGATGTACAGGTTCGTGCCCTTTTTCAGGTAGTTGGTCCAATCGGCGACCGCTACCGGTGATCCACTGGCCTTGTTGGTTTCGATCGCGTACTGGTCGACCGCGGAGTCGATCAGGCGGAGATCGTTAATGATGCGGCTTGCTTGGGAACGTTTACGAGCGCGGAGGAATCCGGGCACCGCAATCGCCGCCAGCAAAGCGATGATCGCCACTACGATCATGATTTCCACGAGGGTGAAGCCCCCGCGGCGTTTGTTGAATTTGTTTAACATGCTGTTTGCTTTCTTTTTGTCTTTGTTTGTTTGACTGCGATCCACGATACCGACCGCGGATGTGGGCCTATCTAAAGCAGTGTTGATGCCAAGAAGGGTCCCTTATTCTAATTTCTAGAATGGTTGCTGCCCGAAACCGGGCCCGGGGCGATTATCTGACCATCTTGTCCTGATAGACTTGTGCGCCGCTCACGCCGGGGCTAAGGCATGAGCCGTGATCACCAGCAAGCCGCTCGAGAAGGGGCCGATTCTCGGTTTGGTCCTGGTTTTTTTTGCGGTATGTACGTGGACTTCGTACGCGCGCTGGGCCGATTTTGAATATCGGACCTTTGACCTCGCCTATTACGTCCAAGCCTTGTGGCAGCTCATCCACGGTCGCTTCGCCGTCTCGGTCGAAGGCGTTCCCCTGCTGGGCAACCATGTCGAACCGATCGTGGTTCTGATTGCCCCCTTCTTCCTCGTCGTCCGCCATCCCATGCTCTTCGTGGTGCTGCAGAATCTCGCCCTGGCTTTGATGGGGCCGGTGGCGTTCGATGTCGCCAAACGCCTGGGTCTCGATCGAAAAGCATCTCTGCTCCTCGCCGCGGCTCTGCTCCTCGCCCCGGCGGCGGGATTCATCGCGCTCCACGAATTTCACCCCGAGGCTCTGACCGCGCCCTTCCTGCTCTTCATGCTGCGAGCGCGGCTTCAACAGTCGCTTTGCGGCCATTGGACTTGGATGATCGCGCTACTGGCCTGCAAGGAAAACATGGCGCTGCTGGTGGCGGCGTATTGCGTCGTGCACCTCGTTCTCGAACGAAAACGCAAAGCTGCGGAACTACGCGCGTGGTACCTCTGGCCCCTGGTGGTTTCGGTCTGCTGGTTTTTCGTCTGCACGAAAATTATTACCCCGGCGCTGAACCCGGGTGATATCGATTATCTTGCGCTCTACGATCGGTTAGGCGCATCAGCGGGAGAAATTTTCAGCAACGCCGTGACGCAGCCGTGTCGAATTCTATCTGCCCTTTTTGCCTCCCTCTCTCAGGGCAACTTGCTCTGGGCCCTGCTCTTTCCGTTCCTCGGCCTGCCGCTGCTGAGACCGCGGTGGCTGCTTATCGCGGTGCCGATTCTCCTTCAACACCTCCTTTCCTGGCGCTCTTCCGAATGGACGATTTACTTTCATTACGCGGCGCCGTTGCTCCCTTTGTTTTGGATTGCGCTGGCGGAAGGAGTGGCCGGGATTGAGCGCTTCCCGAAGACGCCGAATGTCGTTCGGCTTTCAGTGCCGTGGCTGGTCCTAATGGCGTGCGTTACCTCCCAATTCCTTTTGGGACCTGCGGGCGAAATCGCGGCGACGACCGCAGGCTGGTTTCGCGAGAAGGAGAATCGGGCGCGCAAGGAAGCGTTCCTTCGCGAAATCCCCGACGACGCCAGTCTCCTCGCGCCTTTGCCCTATCTCTCGCACCTGGCTATGCGCGAAAAATTGTATTCCCTCCATTATGTCCTGAAAGGTTTGAAGACGTTGAGCCGCGCCAACTACGAACCACCGCCGCCGACCGATTTCGTTCTGGTCGATTACGAAGACTCAGCCACCTTCGACCCCGCGGCCGGCTACTATCATCCCGCCATGAAAACAGTGAACGAGAGCGTTATCCCCTCCAGCGATCAACTGCTTCACCAGTTTCTGACCCGCGCCTCCTGGACGGTTACGTCTTCCGACGAACTGACTCTGCTCCGGCGAGAAAAATCTGCCGATCGATTGCCGCAACCAGCTCCGGCTCCGGACAAGGTCATCGAAATCGGAACGCAAACTCGGCTTCTCCGCATCGCGAAATCTTCCGGCACGCTCGCGGATGAAGGCCTTGAAATCGAGATGAGCTGGAGCTTTCAGGAACCTCGCGATGTTTTTCCCTGGATGTTTTTGAAACTGACGCCACGCGATCGTGCCGGATCCATCTTCTTGTCGAGGGGACTGTGCGCGAT
Source organism: Chthoniobacterales bacterium (assembly GCA_003244145.1). Classification (GTDB taxonomy): domain Bacteria; phylum Verrucomicrobiota; class Verrucomicrobiia; order Chthoniobacterales; family UBA10450; genus AV80. The sequence continues at coordinate 19,338 of QHBM01000068.1, read as the reverse complement.
CGAAGTCGCGCGCGGATCTTACGAAGAAAAGTGGCTAATCCATCGCTCCGGGCGAATTCCCGCCGGAGCTTACTCCGTGGAAGCGATTTTTCTTGAGAACGCCAAACGTTTTTGGCCAGCGAAACCCGGCCAGCGAGAGACCCAGAGCCCATTGCTCTGCCCGCCGATCCCGCTCGGCGAACTTCAGGTCCCGCCCGGCCCCGGCAATTGACATGACCCGGTCCTCCTTTTTTTCCCGGCCGCTCAGCCTCGGAAAAGCGTTCCGGGGTTCGCCGCGTCCCGTCCACTACCTGTTCGCGTTTGTCGTGGTCATTCGTCTCGTGTCCCTCGCGCGTCTGACTTCATCTCCTTTTCTCCTGCCGGGCAGCAGCGACATGCATTTCTACGATGAATGGGCGAAACAGATCGCGCACGGGAGACTGACCGATCACTTCGCGTTTTACGGGCTGCCGCTCTACGCCTATCTCCTCGCCTTTCTCTACAAGTTTTTTGGCTCGAGCCCGTTTGTTCCCGGTTTTCTCCAGGCGTGTTTCGAAGGAGGAACGGCAGCGTTCATTTACCAAATCACCGTTCGAACTTTATCGAACGCCACGACCGTCCCGCTGACTTTCCGAAGTCCGGCCAGTTTGGTCGGCCTTCTGGCCGCGGCCGGTTGGGCCTTCTTCGTTCCCGCCCAGGCCTATTCAGTGATCTTGATGCCGACCTCCGGGTTCGTCTTCGTGTTCTGGCTCCTAGTCTGGCAAATCGTAAAAACGGATCGCGCGCCATCGCCTCTCCGATCGCTGACTCTTGGAATTCTCGTTGGAATTACCGCCATGGGCGTGGCGACGATTCTCTTCCTCGCGCCGCTGGTGCTGGTTGCAATTTTGCGGCGACCGCAAATTCAACCCGCTGCGCGATCGCGCGCGCTGGCCCGCTGCGCCGCGATCGCCTTGTTTATGCTGGGCAGCGGAGCCGGGACCGCACCCTGCTGGATTCACAACTATTTTGTCGCGCGCGACCCGGTCTTCTTGTCCGCGCACGGTGGGATCAATTTCTGGCTCGGCAACAACCCCGAAGCAACCGGGTATCCGCGCTTTCCGGGATTGCACGCCGGCCAGGCCGGGATGCTGCGCGATTCGATCGATCAGGCGGAGGCCGCCGCGGGCCGAAGCCTGAAACGTTCCGAAGTATCTCAATACTGGTCGGCCAAAGCGCGCGCCTACATTACCGCCAGCTCCGGCGCGTGGCTCAAGCTCATGACCCGAAAGATCGGGAACTTCTGGAACGGATTTGAATATGACGATCTCGGCGTGATCGCGAATCTGCGCGAGCACCGCATCCTCTTTCCCGGTTTCCATTTCGCCCTCGTGGCCGCTCTGGCTCTCCCCGGCTTTCTCTTTTCCGTGCGCGCGTTTCCCCTCTCGCGCTGGGTGGGCGCTGCCGTCCTGCTTCACTTGGCCGCCGTGCTTCCGGTCTTTGTGACCGAGCGCTATCGACTCGCGGTCGTGCCGGGACTCCTGATCTTTGCCGCTCTCGGTTTACACCGGTTGTGGATCCACTGTTCGTTAGGCCGTTATCGAACCGTTGCCTTCCACCTCATGCTGCTCGCGGCCGGTGCGTTTCTGGTCACGATGCCTAGACCTGATCCCGCGCTCTGGGCCATGGAAGCCTACAACTCCGGCCGGCTCGCCCTCGAAACTAACAACCTGCCGCTGGCGAAGAAAAATCTGGAACGAGCGCGTGCCTACGCACCGGATAATGTCGAAATCAATTTCGCGCTCGGGAATCTTCGGCTGGCGGAAGGCGATCCGGCTGGCGCGAAGATGTTCTATCAATTGGTCCTGAACGCGGACCCCGCCCACAAGGGAGCACTCAACAATCTGGGCGTGCTCGCTTTGAACGAAAACCAATTCGTCGCCGCCGCGAATTGTTTTCGACACGCCCTGGCCCAGGAGCCGCGCAACGCCAAGACGCACTTCCTGCTGGCCAAGGCGCTCGCGGCCATGGGCGAAGTCGCGGCAGCGAGAGTAGAAGCGGCCCGCGCCGTCGAACTCGCTCCGGACCAGCCGGAATTCAAGGCGCTCCGCAATCAACTGGGTGAGGATCGGCAGTAATGACTCCGACGAGGCTCTTGCGGCAAAGTTTCTTTCCTCGCGTCCTCGCAGGGCACAATCTCCGCTGGTTGAATATTTCAGCACAAGAACCGCATGAGTGAATCAGCCGATGTAATTCCCGCCACCGCTCCAGCAGCCGGGCCCGCTTTCGGAAGAATGCGGCTTCCGCTCGTGCTTGGCTTTGTCCTGGTGGCGCTGATCGGAGTTTTCCTTCGTGTCTATCCTTCCGCCAAGTTCACCGGGGTTGGCTTCGATGAAAATCTTTACCGCAAGTATGTGAGCCAACTCATCCAGGGAGGTCTGGGCGCGTATCCGGAGATCGTCGAGAATTACATCGAGGTTCAGAAAACGCTTCCCGGTTCGATCCTGCCGCCCGTCCGGTTCCTCTACATTTTCACGGCCTATCTCTGGCATCAGATCTTCGGAACCGAAGCGCTCAGCGCCCTTCATCACGTCGCGACGCTCTTTAGCGTGCTGACGTTGTTTCTCGCCGCCGCTTTCACCTGGCGCTTGAAGGGGCCCGCCTTCGCTCTCGGGGTCGCGGCCTTGATAAGTTTTGCGCCGACCCAGATTCACATGTCCCAACACGCGCTGGTCGACGGCTTCTTCACTTTTTGGGCGCTCTTCTCTCTTTGGATGCTCTGGGAAAATTTGCGCGCACCCCGCTCCTGGCCGCTCCTGCTCGCTTACGTCTTCTGCCTGGCCCTCCTTGTTCTGACCAAAGAGAACGCGTTCTTCGTTCTCTTCGCCTTGATGGTCATCATCGCCTTGAACCGCTGGCTTCACTTCGGCGTCGTCACGCGAGAGCTTTTTCTCTGCAGCATCATCGGGCCTCTCCTCGGTTTCGTGGTGCTGGTCTTTCTCGCCGGCGGACTCGAAACGTTGCGCACTAGTTACCAGTTGTCCGTGAGCAAGAACTACCAGCTTGCCTACGCCATCCTAACCGGGGACGGCCCCTGGCACCGATATCTCGTCGATCTTCTTTTGGTCAGTCCGGTGGTGTTACTCCTGGCCATCGGCTCTGTCTTTCGCCTCGACCGCTCGCAAAAGCCGGAGCTCTTTCTCTTCTGCTTTATCGCGGCGAGTTACCTCCTCATGTGCAACATCAAGTACGGCATGAACCTCCGCTACGCGAACATGTGGGACATGCCGTTGCGCGTCCTGACGTTGGGCCAAATCGTGGCTTTTTGCGCTCCGATCCGGCGATACCGCGCGCTCATTCTTTGTGGAGCCGTCGGGCTCGTCTGCGCGATCGAGCTGCGGCAATACATTGTTCTTTGCGTCCAGTTCCCCCTCTATGAGTTGGTCCCGGAAGGATTGCTTCGGGCGTTGCACATCCTCAAATCCGCCCCGGCGCCGTAGCCGGTTTCGAAAAGCTACGCGACTCGATCCAGAAACCGCGAGCGCAAGAAAGCGCTCCCGGAAATTGTCTCTTTGAGGAGATGGCGCGAATCGGGTAATGCGCGCGCCCGAATACAAATCTGATAGGCAAAGAGGCTCTTGGAAAAATTCAGGAAGAGCTGGTTCATTCTCAGCAACATCTTGCTCCAAATATTAGCGCCGATCGCCAGCGGGAATGGTGCCGGAACACCTCGCGCTTCCAGGATTTCGTAACCCGCCTGTTCGAGCAAAGCGCGGAGTGACTTGAAGGTGAACAAACGCCGGTGCCCAATCCCGAGAATGCCTTTCCGGCTGTAATTGAATTGGCCCAAGGCGAGCATGATCCGGGTAACGAAAAAGGCGACATTGGACGCGGTCACGATCACCTCGGGTCGGCGGCCGGCGGTCTGCTTGCGCAGCGCGTCCAGGAAATTTTCGGGATCGTGCAAGTGCTCGATCAAGTCCATCAGCAGGATTTGATCGTAGGCCGGGAGGTCCGGCGGCAGCGTCGGATTCACCGCGGACCAGGCCGCCTGCGATGCGGAAACCAGTTCGTTCGCCGCGAAATCAATTGCGGTCACGCGGCAGTTCCGCCGTTGCAATTCATCCGCAACGTTTCCATGTCCGATTCCAAGTTGAAGGATATTTCTACCCGCAGCGCAGGCTTCGACGGCGAAAGTTTGCGAAGATGGGAAGCTCAACTTGTCGCTGTGACTGACCGCCTCCGGGTTTACGTCGAATTTGCGATCGTAAAAAAGATGAATGCCGCACAAGCGCGCTTTGATGGTGGATTTGAAAACATCCCACGCATACTTCATCCCGTTCACGTGGCAGATTTCATCGCCGTAAAATGTCGGGATCGGCAGCTCCGCGATGCGCAGATTCTTGAGCACAAACTGAATGATGATCTCAGTGTCGAAATGGAAGTCGTTCGTGTTTTTCTCAAACGGGATCTGAGCCAGCGCCGCGGTCGAATAGAGCCGGTAGCCGGAATGAAATTCAGAAAGCGCGGTCCCGAGCATCCGGTTTTGGAACGCGGTCAGGATCTGGTTGCCGAGCCATTTATAAACCGGCATCCCGCCCTGGCGCGCGGCCTTCTTGTCGATCATGCGCGAGCCGAACACGGCCTCCGCTTCGCCCCGGACCAGCGGCCCGAGCAGCGCCGGTAATTTCTCCGGAGCATATTGCCCGTCGCCGTGAATCAACGCGACGATGTCGAAGTCGTTATCAATGGCATAGCGATAGCCCAGTTTCTGGTTCCCGCCGTAGCCCTGATTTTCCGGGGTGCGCAGAACGGTGATTTTGAAGGCCGAATTTCGCTGCTGATAGCGCAGTCCGTTTCGGAATGTGTCGTCCTTGGACGAATCGTCGATGATCAAGACTTCGACGTCCGCGCTGTGCAGCGTGCTCGGGATGCGGCTGAGGACTTTTTCGATCGTCGTCTCGGCATTGTAGGCGACGACAAAAATAAGCAGCCGCTTACGGCCGAGATCGATCCGATCCGGCGCGGCAGGTTCCAGCTCCGCGAGATCCATGCCTCGCTAAAAAGCTAGAATTAGGCCAGCGCAGCCTCGGATAACCGGCGGATCTAACGCCCGTTCGAGCCGATGCGATCGTCTTTGCCGAGGACCGAATTCGCCGTGGCCAGAAGCGCTTCGTCGTCGTTGTCGGTCAACTCGCCCAGAAAGCGCTTGATCCGGTGAAACGATTGGCGAAGGAAAAGCTCGGCCGCGCGGCGGCTTTCCGGCGCCGACGCGCCATTTTGCCCGACGCCTTGCAACTGCGAATCGAGCCGGCTGATTACACAGGCGGAAGCGAACATCTCCATGGCCGCGCCCGCGATCCGTTCCTGGATGAGCTGCATGTCCATGACCGGTTCGCGGTACTTAATGAGCGCGCGATTCACACTCAAGTTGAACCGCCAGATCAAGCGGCCGAGCTGCGATGCCTGCGAGCGGAGCGTATCGCTCTTCACCGGCACACTCGGGATCGTCACCGCCGCGCCCAACCGGTTCATCCCGGCTGTCCACGCTTTCCCGAGACCGCGGCTCGGTTTGAACATCGTGTCGTAAATTTCCTTGAACTCCATTCCCGGACCGCGCATTCCGACCAGCGCAATGAATGACGTGAGCACTTCGTTGCTGCCTTCGCCGATCTGGTTGATCCGGGCGTCGCGCAGCATCCGCTCGAGCGGCGAGTCGTTGAAATAGGCCGAGCCGCCGTGGATCTGGAACGCGTCATTGACCGCTTCCCAAAGCCGATCGGTCGTGAACACTTTCAGCATTGCCGTTTCGATCATGTAATCCTCAAGACCGCGATCGATCAGCGACGCCGTCACCGCCGTCATCGCTTCCATGGCGTAAATGTCCGCCGCCATCCGCCCGATTTTTTTCTTCACCAGATCAAAATCGCCCAGCGTCTTCTTGAATTGCCGCCGCTTGTTCGCGTGGTCGACGGCGAGAGCGAGACAGGTTTTCGCCGCGCCGGTGCAACACGCCCCAAAAGTCGTGCGCCCAAAATCGAGAACTGTCAGCGCGACCTTCAAGCCTTTGCCGAGCGGGCCGAGAATATTTTCCTTCGGCACCGCCATGTCGCGCATCGCGAAACGGCCGGTCGCCGTCCCACGGATGCCGAGCTTTTCCATCCGCGGCTCGAGCATAGTGAATCCGGGCATATCCGGCGTGACGAGAAACGCGGTGATCGCGGTTTTATCCGATCCCGGCACCGGCGTTCGCGCCATGACCGTGAGGACGTGGGCGATGGATGCGTTCGTAATGTAACGCTTCTCGCCATTCAAAATGTAATGGGTGCCGTCGGGGCTCGGCTCTGCGCGAGTCTGCACGTTCGCGGCGTCCGAACCCGCTTCCTTTTCCGTCAAGGCGAACGCCGCCAGTTGCTCGCCCGTCACCAGCGGCGGCAGCCATTTTTGTTTTTGCTCGCGGGTGCCGAACAAAAGCAGAGCGCGAATGCCGATCGAATGGTGCGCGTTCGTAAAGACCGAAGTCGAGGCGCAGCGCGCTCCGATTTCCTCGAGGATCTTGCAGTAGGCCCGTTGCGAAAATCCGCGGCCGCCATATTCCTTCGGCGCGGTCATGCCGAGGACGCCGGTGTGGGCGAGGCCGTCGATGAGATGGCGGGGAATATCCGCCGCGCGGTCAATCGCCACGGGGTCGAGATGTTGATCCAGAAACTGGCGCACTTCCGCGAGCGATTTGTCCAGCTCCGCCTGCTGTGCCGCCGGCACCCGCGGATACGGCATCGCCCAATCGGAAACAAAACGCCCCAGAAAGAGGCCTTTGGCAAAACCGAGCGCCTGCGGACCAGTAAAAAGCAGCTCTTCAGCTTCTTTGATTTCTTTTTGCCGCTGAATATCTGCTTCGTTCATATACTCGAATCGTGAATTAATTTCGTCCCGGCTCTTCGCAAAGCCGGCTTTGGCGCAAACTACGAGCCCAGGGGAAGCGAGTGCGCGGAACTAGATCGTGGATTCTGCCCCGGCTGACAACCGATAATTTCCGCTGGGCACTGGAGACGGCCTGCTCCCAGGCCGTCCGTGCTCACCCGGCTCGTTCCAATTTCGTCACGTAAAGCGGGATCGACCCGAGCTGCCGGCCGTCTACCGCCAGATCGATCGTATATTCGCCAAACTTCGGCAGACGCACTTGCTGGATGACCATGACAAAGTGCGACGTGACCGTGCGCTGACCGGGCGGGAAATTTACCGTCAGGGCCGAATCGAACTTCGGCATGACAATGTTCCCGTCTTCGTCCGCGAAAGTCAGGCTGACCCGGTGCTCGCCCTCTTCGATCTCCTCGAACCGGAGCCGGCCCGCGATGGCGCATTGCGGATGCGAGATCGGCGCCTCCAGCGCGCGGAGCGAATCAAACGTCCCGATGATATTCAGCTTGCCCGCGTGTTCCGTGGCCGCATCGCAGAGCGTGAAAATTTCCAGTTGCATATCAAGTCGGGACAACTAAGGACCGGAGGCACAGTGTAGCGGAATAGCCGATGTGTCTACGCGGCTACCGATCTCCAATCCTGTCCTCCAGGGGTTTTTTGTCGACTTGGAGTCGGGACTCGATCGGCTCGAAGAGCCGCGGCGACGTGTTAATACTGTTACTCGGAAACTCCTATCTCGAGCAGGCTGCAAAGAGCTTCCTCGGCGCCGTTGAACATCAGCTGCAGCTCAAGTGGTGATAATTGAAAACCAATTTCGTGCGTGCCCTTCTGAACAACATCTGCGAGCGCGGCGACTGACTTGATCTTTAAATTCATATATTCCGAAAGCGGCCCGGCGGTTACAGATTGGCAAATGTAAAGCAATCTGGCTCGTCGAGTCGGATTGCCGTTGTGCAATTGATTTGGATCAGAGGTCCATTTGAGAACTTTCGCAGTGGGTGCCAATGCGTGCATTACTTGCGTCATCAGCTCGCGAACGGAAACGCAGGCATAGCGGATTCTCTCCGGATTGTCCGATGCGGCGGCCAAGTGCGCGCCAGACCACAAAGTGCACAAGTCAGCATTAACCGTCGATAATAATGCTTCCAATTTGCTTTCTCGCCGACGTGAAGCTTCCTCGCGCGCAGACTCCCGCGTGCGTTGAAGCGGAGTCGGCACAGAGCAGGCCTGATCAACTTGCACAAGCGTATCGCCACTCGCAAAATATCCACGAGCAGGGATGGCAAATAGCGCCGGATTAAAGTCGCTAACTTCGGCTGCTCGCAAGAGATCAGCGTAGCTCGCGCTCGTAGATTCAAAATCATTGAGCAGTCTCTGAAACAGAGGGGAAGCAGTCGGCGGCCCAGATACCAGGCTTGGCGACACTAAATTGTTCGTCAGTTGTGTGAGGCGCGAAGCCTCGAGAAGATCTGCCAACCCTTTTCCTGTGTAAGGTCGGGCTGCTGCGATTGGAGCTGTCAACCACGGAGCGGCCTCCAATCGATTCGGCGCGGTTTGCAAAAATGGGTTGAAGACATCGAATGGTCGCGGGAATTCCCGGAGAGCGGTCTCGTAAATCCCGGTAGCGGACTGGGGGCCTGTGTTCGCCAAAGAATCGAAACGCAATGAAGAACTCTGAAGACCACTCGAAGGCGAAAGATTGTGGGTGCTCGCGCCGATTGAGATGGATTGCGTCGCTGAAAGCGCAGTCAGTTTCAAGGCCGACGAAGTCGACGGGTTGGTCAGGGACGTAGGCCCGATGTGACAATAGGTGTCTAACGCGATCGATTCCGGGGACGAGAGCGTCGTCAGTTTCGAGAGCAACGAGTTCGACGGATTAGTTAAAGAAAGCCCGACAGAATCGGTGCCGAATGCGATCGGTTCTGTGGATGACAGTGCGGTCAATTTCAATGCCGGCGGAGTCGACGAATTGATTAACGATGTGAGCCCGACGTGAGGGTCGGTGCTCAACGCGATCGGTTCAGTGGGCGAAAGTGCCGAGAGTTTCAATACCGGCCAGAGGGACGGGTTGGTTAATGATGTAAGCCCGATATGGGAATCGGTGCTCAAGGGGAGCGGTTCAGTGGCTGAAACGGTCGTCAGTTTCAATGCCGGCGAGGGCGACGGGTTGGTCAGTGACGCCAGCCCAATGTTAGAGCGAATGCCTAATGCAATCGGTTCGCAGGACGAGAGCGCGAAGGGCGACTGGTCGCGGGCCGCAAGAGATAAACCGCCAGCATGATCGATTAGGTCTGAGAAAGGACATCCTTGGAAAAACGGATTAAACGGGTCGAAGGCCATAATTTCTAACTGCACCCCTGGCTCGTGCCGCACTCGGTGCAGACTCCGCAGGCGCCGGCGCGTACGACTTTGTTGCTCCCGCAATGCGAGCAGATGATGTCCATGAACATGTTGCCGAGCACTTCCTGCACGCGGTCCGCGTAGGTGTGCCCGTTGCCGGCGACGTGCGGCTCGCCTTCGTTCGGCGCGTGGCTCGTGATCACGTCGATCAATTCCTTCTCCGCCGTGCGCGGCAGATCGGAGACGGGGCGGTTGAGCGCCTTTTTTTCCATCTCCGGAATTTCCTTCATCGGGAGCTCGCTCTGGCCGCGATTGGGTGAGGTCGCCTCCTTGTAACCGGGGATGAACTGGCAACCGAGCCAGCGAAAGACGTAATCGGTGATGCTGGTCGCGTTCCGGATGTCGGGGTTCTTCGTGAATCCGCTCGGCTCGAAACGTTGATAGGCGAATTTCTTCACCAATCCCTGGAGCGGCACGCCGTATTGCAGCGCGATCGAGGTGAGCGTGCCGACCGTGTCCATTAACCCGCCAATCGTGCTCCCTTCCTTCGACATCGTGATGAAGAGTTCCCCGGGCTGACGATCTTCATACAGACCGACCGTGATGTAGCCTTCATGGCCCGCGATCTCGAACCGGTGGGTCAACGACATGCGCGTATCCGGCATGCGATGCCGTGACGGTTGATCGAGCCGGAGGCGGAGCGATGCGACTTCCTGGTCGAGCTCGACGATCCGATCTTCCAATTCGCCGCGGTCGAGTGAAGCGACCGGCGTCTCGTGATCCGTCCCGCCCATGTCCTTCGTCCTCCGCGTGTTCAACGGCGCGGAACGCTTCGAGCTGTCGCGGTAAATCGCGATTGCCTTCAATCCGAGGCGCCATCCCTCGATGTAGGTGTTCATGATTTCGTCCACCGTCGCCGTTTCCGGCATGTTGACGGTTTTCGAAATGGCGCCGCTAAGAAAAGGCTGGGCCGCGGCCATCATTCGCAAATGCGCCATATAGCCGAGGCTGCGCTCGCCTTTGTAGGCTTTGAACGCGCAATCGAAAATCGCGATGTGCTCCGGTTTCAACCCGGAGGTAATGGCGGAGCCATCGGCGTCGGCCACGTCCTCGATCGTGTCGAAGGCGTCGATGTGCGCGATGATGCGCTCGATCTCTTCGGAATTGTAACCCAGTTTTTCCAAGGCCGGAGTCACCGTCTGGTTCACGATTTTCAACATGCCGCCACCGGCGAGCAGTTTGTATTTCACCAATGCGATGTCGGGCTCGATCCCGGTCGTGTCGCAATCCATCAGGAAGCTGATCGTCCCCGTCGGAGCGAGGACGGTGACCTGGGCGTTGCGATAACCGTGGCGTTTGCCCAGCTCCGACGCGCTCTCCCACACTTTCGCCGCTTCTTCTTTCAGGTAGGCAAATTCTTCGTTCGCCGCGATCTCGCTCACCGCGGAACGATGCAGCTCGATCACTTCCTGCATGGAAGCGACGTTAGTTTTTGCCACCGGCTTCGCCACTCCGCTGCAACGCGCGTCCCGATAACCCGGGAAAGGTCCCATCGCTTGCGCGATCCGCGCGCTTTGTTCGTAGGCTTCCCCGGTCATGATGGAAGTGATCGCGCCGCAAATGGCCCGGCCTTCCACGCTATCGTAACCGTAACCGTAGCTCATGATGAGCGATCCCAGATTGGCGTAACCGAGCCCGAGCGTGCGAAAGATGTGGGAGTTCTCCGCGATTTCCTTGATCGGGTAGCTCGCGTTATCGACCAGGATTTCCTGCGCCGTGATGAAAACCCGGGCCGCCGCCTTGAACCGCTCCACGTCGAACACGCCATCTTCGCTCTTGAACTTCATCAAGTTCAGCGAGGCGAGATTGCACGCTGTGTTATCGAGGAAAAGATATTCCGAGCAGGGATTGGTGGAATGCTGCCGGTCGGTTCCCTTGCAGGTATGCCACTTGTGGATGGTGGAATCGAACTGCATCCCGGGATCGCCGCAGACGTAGGTGCCTTCCGCGATTTTGCGCAACAACGTCCTCGCCTCTTTCCGTTCGCACGGTTTCCCGTCGCGCACACTGCGGGTCCACCACTCGCGATCTTCCACGGCCGCATCCATGAACTCGTCGCTCACCCGCACGCTCAGGTTTTCGTTCTGATACATGACCGAGCCGTAAGCGTCGCCGTTGTAGCTTCCGTCGTATCCCTGTTCGATCAGGGCCCACGCTTTCTTTTCTTCCTTCTGCTTCGCATCGATGAATTCCTCGATGTCGGGATGCCAATCCTTCAGCGTGTTCATCTTCGCGGCCCGCCGGGTTTTGCCGCCGCTTTTCACCACGTTCGCGACCTGGTCGTAAACTTTCAGGAATGAAAGCGGCCCGCTCGGTTTCCCGCCGCCGCTCAATTTTTCCCGGGTGCTGCGGAGCGAGGACAGATCGCTCCCGGTCCCGCTCCCGTATTTGAAGAGCATGGCTTCGCTGGTCGCGAGACGCATGATGTCTTCCATGGTGTCGCCCACGCTCTGAATGAAACAGGCGCTGCCTTGCGGGTACTCGTACTGGGTCGACGCCCGTTCGGCCTGGCCGGTCTCGCGATTATAAAAATAATTCCCGAGCCCGGCGTCCCGGCCCACTCCGTATTGGTGATGCAAACCGACGTTGAACCAGACCGGCGAGTTAAAAGCGCCGTGCTGGTTCACGCAAAGCCAGGTCAGCTCGTCGTAAAAAACTTCTGCTGCGTCCGCGTTCGCGAAATATCCGTCGGCCATGCCCCAATCAGCGATCGTTCGAGTCACGCGATGAACCAGTTGCCGCACCGAGGTTTCGCGCCCGCCCTTGTGCGGATCGGTCCCGTTCGCGATGTCGCCATAGAAATATTTCGAGACCGCGATCTTCGTCGCCAAGGCGCTCCAGCTCTTCGGCACTTCGATGTTTTCCTGCTTGAAAATCACCTTGCCGCCGTCCTCCGTGATCTCAGCCGTGCGCCGTTCCCAATCGATCTGGTCAAACGGCGCGACTTTCGCGTCGCTGAAGACGCGCTCGAAGCGCAACCCCTTCGTTTTTTTCTTACTCGCACGATTCTTATTTGCGCGGTTTTTTGGGGCGAGAGATGTCTTTCGTGGGTGATTCAGTGAGGAAGGGTGAATACCGTGTTTGAGTTGGATCATGGCGGGTCGGGCGAAGGGTTTCTGTGAATAAGTGACGGTTTACCTATGAGGCGCGTCAGGGCATAACTTGTGAATAGCCAGCAAACAGCTACCAACAAGATGCAGTGGACTCGCAGCAGGCGGAACACAAGATGAAGTGTTTATCCTCCCGCCGGCAAGAATAAATTTGTGACATTTTTTTTCGTTCTCGCTCAGCTACTTAGCCCCAGCCCGTGGAGTTTCCGGGCGGGCGGAACGGGTGGGATTACGCGCAGCGCGTTCCAAAGTCGAACTGCGCTCTCATTCCGGACTTTCCACTCGCAAGAAATGCGAGTCGGTGGTGACTTTTGGAAGCGCTTGATGTGGCGGAAGGGGTGGGATTCGAACCCACGGTGAGTTTAACCCCACGCTCGATTTCGAGTCGAGTGCCTTCAACCGGACTCAGCCACCCTTCCGTAGAGCGCCATCTTCGCGGTTCCATTTCGGAAATTCAAGTCGCGGCCTGCTTTGATTCAACCCCTCGCCATTCAAAATAACTGACTTGACCGATAGGGGGCGCGACATGGTGATTGCACTAATTGAAATCATTTGGATTCACCCCGTCGGAACTGCGCTCGTTGCGCGCGCTTAAAACTCCGGCCGGCATTCAGCGTTATCTCGACGACATGCCTTACCATTTGGCGGGCACCGCGTGGTCGCCGAGAAAAGTGCTGCGCGAGCAAACCGCGCATTGTCTCGAAGGTGCGACCTTCGCCGCCGCGGCTTTGCGTGTCATCGGTTTCCCGCCGCTCCTGTTCGACCTCGAAGCGGACCAGGATACAGACCATGTCCTTGCGATTTTTAAATCGCGCGGACACTGGGGCGCCATCGCGAAATCTAATTTCGCCGGCTGCCGCTATCGCGAGCCAGTTTATCGCACGCTCCGCGAACTCGCGTTGAGCTATTTCAATATCTACTTCAATCTGCGCGGCGAACGGACGCTGCGGCGATATTCAGGACCGGTGAATCTGGCGCGCTTCGATCATCGGCAATGGACTACGTCGGAAAAAGACATCTGGTTCATTGCCGAATATCTCTGCGACATCCCGCATCGGCCTTTATTGAAACGCGGCTTGGAAAAAGACCTCACGCGCGTCGATGCGCGCACAAAGGAAGCCGAGATGGTGGGTCACCGGAAGAAGTAGGTTTCGTTCGCTCCACTCGCTCGCTCGGAATCGGCGTTGGCGGGGTCCGAGGCGGTCTGCGGGAAACCGCGCGTATCGAGCCGGAAAGGAATCAGCCGAAGGGAAGGGGCGCGAAGAGCGCCACGGCCGAAATCGACGGTCAGCAGTTCGCCTTTGTTCCAACTGGCCAAAGTCGGAGCGCCGTCGAAAACCAGGTTGCCGAGCGAATAAACGATCGGGCGACCGTGGTAAAAATCGAGCGGCTGCAGGCAATGAGAATGGCAACCGACCACCAAATTCACCTGTTGATCGATCAGCCAGCGCGCCAGCTCTCGCTGGCGTTCCGTCACACGCGAATTGTTCTCTTCCCCCCAATGCAGAAGGCACACCACAAACGTGGCGTGGGCGCGAGCTTCGGCGATAGCGCTCGCGACCCGCTCTTGATCCGACGCCGACGCGACTCCGGCGCCGCTGGGATCATTTTCCACATCGGTTAAAGCGATGAGCGCCGCTTTTTGTCCGTCGCGTCCCGTGAAAAAAAGCGGCCGGTAGGCAAGCTCCGGCGTTTCTGCGGCGCCTGCCGTCGCAATCCCGTGAGACCGCAGGCGCGCGATCGCATCGATGAGCGCTTCGTTTCCGAAATCGACCGCGTGATTATTCGCCAGGCCCACCGCGTTGATTCCGGCCGAAGCCAAAATGCGAATCGCTTCATCCGGCGCTCGCATCGAATAAGACTTTCCGGGGGCCGCCGTTCCTTTCTCGGAAACGACGCATTCCAAGTTCACAACTCTCCACGGTGCGCTTTCGAGATCCGAACGGACTCCGCCTAACGGATCGGCGCCGTTCTTGATCTGTTCGCCGACGGTGCGACCGAGCATGACGTCACCGCCGACCGCCAAATCCGGCGTGTGCTGATCAGGCGGCACCCGCAGCAAATCGAACCGCGCCGTTTTGCGCGCTTTCAGCAGTTCGCCTAACGAGAGGATTTCCGGCACGCCTTCAAGCTGGTGCGCCACCAGGTCGCCTTCATCCAGCGTGCCGAGCGGCGGCCTGTCTTCCATCACGGCCGCGACGTGACTTCCGAAATGGACGAATAACCCGCTGGCAATATCCGCCTCGCTGAGCGCGGCCTGGCCGGCGCCAATATTTTCCGATACCGGCGAAAGGTATTTCTTGAGTTGCTTCGGATTGGACCAGGGAATCTGCCGGCCTTGCCGGCGCAACGCGTAAACGAGAAAGTTGGCGCAGTCCGCGCCCCAGCCGGTCTCCGGCCCGGTGTTCGTGCCGTCGCGCAATTCGCCGCTGCCAAAAAGATAGGGCAAACCAAACTGTTCCGTGATCGCGGCTCGAAAACCGGAACCGGCGAACCGCCGAAGCTCGATCGCCGGCGTCTCGCGAATATGATGATTGATCTCGACGCGCGCTTTCAATCGCAACGCACCGCACCCGGTCTTCGCATCGAAAAATTTCCGGAGCGAATCGATCGGCAGAGCGCCACCGCGATCGCGCAGCCTGGTTTCGCGCCAGCGCGGACGCGGCGGCGCCCCGTAGCCGAACCCAATCGTGTCCGCGCGTTCCGCGGTGAGATGGCAGCGCGAATACTCCGGCGTGAGCGCGATCCATTCCACCGATGTCGCCGCGGAATCCCATGGCTCGGTCTCGAGTTCGAGTTCCGCCGGTTCTGAAACCGGGAGCCGCCAGATATTGTCGGTCGAGGGCTCGTGATCCTTAACCGCGAGCCGAACTCGCGGCGCCTCCTTTTCCCAATCGGCCAAAAGTTTTTGCCACATCGCCGGATCGGTCTCCACCGCGATGCGATCGCGATTCGCGAGCAAGAGAGCGCGCAATTCTTCGGAGGCGTTCGTGAGATTGAATGCCGGCACCTCGCGTTTCTGGGCCCGGATTTCCTTCGCCCGGAGCGACCGGTCGTTCCCGACATTTTGAAACGGTTCGAATTCGATCAGGGCCGTCGGCAGCGATAAGGACGCGCGTAGCGCCAGCCGAAGAAGTGAATCCGCCTGCTCGTCCCCTGTGAGATAGGGACGCGAGATCGCGAATGTGACCGCGCGAAGATTCCGGCATTGCGAAACGAATTTCCAAACGCGCTCGAACTCCGCCGCACGTTCGCGCATCGTCAAGTCCGCGAAATAATCGAGGTCGATCGTCACGACGACCGGACCCTCTTCCTTGAACTGCGCGAGAAGATCGTCGAATGCGACGGCGCGGTATCGGTGCTGCAAAGAGCCGGCGGCGCGCGGAGACGCTTCGAGCTGGCCATCGAGATATTCGGCCGCCTCCCGCCGGAGCGTGCGCGCGCTCTGTTTGCTTAACTTTCCGCGCGGCACCCAGATCACATTCTTGATCGGCGACGGCATGAGCGGCTCGATCCAATTGAAGCATTGGACCACGCCCGATTTTCGCCAGCGTTCCAGGAGCTGCCGGCGATCTTCCACCGAATCGACCCGCCGCAGTCTTTCGCGCAGAACATCCGAATCGAAGAGCGCGGAGGCATCGCTGTGCGCATCGAAATGAATCAGCGCGCACTCTTCCTCGAGCTCAAGATGTTGCGCGAGCCAGTAAAAGGAGCCGGCGTGATTGTCTTCGATGTAGATCGGTAGCGTGATCGATGACGCCTCGGCGCGGGACCCGAGGGCCGCGAGCAGAACTAGCGCGATCCAGCGAAATCTCACCGGGCCGGTTGGAATTTCGGCTTCTGCGAAAGCCTGGCCCTCAATTCCACGAGCGAAATGCAAGTGTCCTGCGCGGCCGTTCCGCGATGCACCGCTTTGATCACGAGCTTCACCGCGCTCACCGGTTTGGCATAGCCACGCACCGGGATCGGATAAGGCGTCCCGAACTTTTCGTCCGGAATCGAGGCCACAAAAGTGTGTTCGCCGTTCAGCGTCACCTCCAATTCCGCCACGCGATTGTTCTTCGTCCAAAACGTCGCGTCGTCGCTGCGATATCCCGGCATGATCATGATCGCGTCGAGCGGAAGCGGATGATGCACCGTCAGCGCGATGTTCTCGCCGATGCCGTCGCCCTCCACTCCTTCCGCCCAGGTCGTTCCCGATTCCAAGCCTTTGATGTTAGCGACATCGAAGGTCTGTTCGCTTTCAGACTTTAAGCGCATGCTGCTATCGTCGGGTTTGGACGGCGTCTGAGCGGGGCTGGGCGCTGGTTCGGGCTTTCGCGTCGAACTCGCGACCGCTTCGTAATCCGAGTGCTGAAGAAAATATCGATTGCCGATGAAGATGTATTCCGCCCGAAAACCAGGATGCTCGTAATCAGCCCGATACTCTCGGCTGGCCGGATAAAGCGCGTAGGCCGGGTGAACGATGATCTTCATATCGTCAGCCAGGGTCGGTTTCAGATTTTGGAACTCCCACACGAATTGCGTGGCGGTGATTTTTTTGAAACGATCTTTTGGTTTTGAGATGGTGATCTCCTCCGGTCGCGGATGGAGGAAATTCACCGTGATCTTGCCTTTGCCGATCGGCCCCTTCCAGGTCGCTGCCGGCGAGAGCGAATAGCGGAAGTAGGCATCGGTGGCATTCCCGTCATCGGAAACGGAACTTTCGTTCGCGGCATAGGGAGAGCGATAACGAATTAAAATCTCGCGCGTCTGCCCGGGCGTGAAAGGAATTTGCGATTTCTTCCAGAGCCGTTTCGCTGGTTTGAAATCTCCCCACTTCGGATCAACCACGGCTTTCGGTCCCTCCCCTTTCGCGTCCACATTGTCCCATTTCAGTTCTGTTCCGTCCGCTGTGATTCCGTAGTCGACCAAATCGGTTGCCGTGTTTTCCGTGTCCTCGTTGTCAGCCCAGCGTTCGACCGGGAAAAAGAAATCCTGCTCGACCTGCGCGCCGGTGTTACGCATCCGGTAACGCACTTCCACCGCCGCGAATTCCTGGTGCAGATCGATCACGAGTTTTTCGTCTTCGATCGTGACGTTGGTCGAACGCTTCTGGTCCGAGGCCGCGCCGTTGCCGGTGACCGGGACCCCGGTCTGCCACGCGCCACCGTTTCCAAACACTCGACCATTCGCCAGAAGAAGGAGCGGAACCACCAAACAGATAACTCTCGTGCGCATCATCCGCGCAGCGTATGAGATCGGGCGGCGCTCGAACAAGCGCGGATATTCTTCATCCGCCCTGCGACCGAGCTTGCCAGCGGCACACGCGATGCTAATACTCGGCTCTCGATGATTCAGGCGAATTGTCGGGCGCGGTTTACGGCGGCGGATTTCGATTTCGTTGTCCGCACTCTCGCGCGCTCCCAGACGGACCACGTCTCGCTCGTCGATCTCCTGAGCGACGCCGAAACGCGCGACTCGATCCTCGATCATCCCCGGCTGGTCGAAGCCATTCTGTCGAACGCCGGCCAGCTTTGCATCTCATCGCATTTTTATTTTTACGTCCTGGCGCGACACGTTCTCCGCGACGTTGGGATCACGGACCGAAAACTTTGCGATTACATTGCGTCGCTCCTGGAAACTTTTTCGCGCGTAAACGGTTTGCAGGCGCCCCACATGAATGACGAGGGCCAGCGCCAATACGTTTCCGACATGTTGATCGCGCTCACCCGCGCCACCTCCGAACAAGCATTTTTGCTCCGAGCACATGTCGGCAATTATTCGCTTTTCTTGAGCGGCATTTTCCACGAGAACACCCAGCGCCGCAGTTTGCGCGGCGCACCGGACCTCGCCTTCTACGAGCAGATCGGGCGGACCAATTATCAGTTGGTCGCTTCGCATGCGACAGCGCGCCGCTGCGAACTGAGCGGAGTCTATGAGGAGCTGGCTGATCGGTTCCGTGAAGTGCGCGTCGCGCTCAACCGGCTTTCCGATCAATTGCTCAACCTCGATGAAGAGATCAGCAGCTCCCTTCTTTTCTGAAGACCTCACACCAGGGACACAAAGGTCACAACGAATGGTAAACACAAAAACCGTCGGCCCTTTGTGTCCTTTGTGCCCGTTGTGTGAGGCGCTCCTGTTCTTATGAACGAAACCCTCTTCAGCCAGATCCAGCGGCTTTTTGAACGGACCTACGCGCAGGTCGGGATCAACCTGGAAGATTGCCTGATCGATCAGAAGCGCTGCGCTTACCTTTCCAGAATGGCGGGCGCTTCCGCGCGGGAATTGAGTGAGCTCGCGCGCACTTTTCTGCGGCGCGCGGACGACCAGCTTTACGTCGGCATTTATTATTCGCGCTGGCTCATCGAACAGCTCGAACGCCACGATCCGCGCGCCGGTTTGAGCGACCACAACATCCGATCGCTCATTGCCTTCGTGGAGGAAATCAATCACGCGCTCCACGCCGCCTTGCAATTCAAGACCGGCCGGCGCGAGATCGCTTCGGAGGATTTCGCGCGCAACCTCGAGCTCCAGGCGCGCGTCGATACTTATCTCGTGCTTCTGCTTTTCGTCGCGTTCTTCCGGAAGACGCAAAAGGTTTCGCGGACCGACCGCCGCTGGCTCCGCTTTCATCTTTTCGCATCGCAGAATTCCGGCGCGTTCCAGTCCGCGAATCTTCGCGGCCGCTATCTCGAGACCACGGAGCTGGCTGCGAATTACACGCGCTTTCTCGATACCCTCAACGGCATGCGGCGGCTCGACGAAATTCGCGCTTTCCGTTCGCTCGACTACGGCGCAAAGAAAGAACGGATTCTCGCGCTGATGGATACGCCCGGAAAAAAGCAAGCGTAACAGAAAAAACGCGCGCGTATTTCGCGCTTCGATCCATTTCTGATTTGTGAAAGCGGACCGCGTCCGTTACTAATCTGACGATGTTTAGTTTGACGATGCTCGGCAGCGGCAGCGCGGG
>QHBM01000034.1 GCA_003244145.1 Chthoniobacterales bacterium | reverse complement strand
ATGCTGGCGCTGAAGACGGTGCTGGCGGCGCACGACCACCTGGGCACACTGATTTTCGACGAGATCGACGCCAACGTCGGCGGCGAAATCGCCAATTCCGTTGGCGCGAAAATGAAAACTCTGGCCGCGAAGCACCAGGTGCTCTGCATCACGCATTTGCCGCAGGTGGCCGCAGCGGCCGCCACTCATTTCATCGTGACCAAGGAAGTCGTGCAGGGCCGAACGCATTCGCGGCTCAGCGAAGTAGCCGGAAAGGCGCGGCAGGAAGAGATCGCGCGCATGCTTGGTGGCAAGAGCGATTCGGCGCTGAAGCATGCGGCAACATTGTTGAAACAAAGTTAGCGGCATCCTATAAACCGCTGTGCTGAATTACATCTGGCTCGCGCTCGTTCTTCTCGCGGTAGCCATCGGCGGCTGGAATAATCGGCTGAGCGACGTGACCGCCGGCGCGTTCGACGGCGCGAAAACCGCGGTCACCATCGCGCTGGGGTTGATCGGAATCATGGCGCTCTGGCTCGGCGTGATGCGTCTGGCCGAACGCGCCGGACTCATACAAAGCATCGCGCGCGGTTTGCGCCCGGTCATGCGCCGCCTTTTTCCCGATGTGCCACCGGAACATCCGGCCATGGGCTCGATGCTCATGAACATGGCGGCCAACATGCTCGGTCTCGGCAACGCCGCGACGCCTCTCGGTTTGCGCGCGATGCGCGATCTCGAAGGGCTCAATCCGCGGCCCGGTGTCGCCTCGAACGCAATGTGCACTTTTCTCGCGATCAATACCGCTTCGGTGCAATTGATCCCGGCGACCGCTATCGCGCTACTCGCCTCCGCCGGATCCACGCACCCGACCGCGATCGTCGGGACCGCGCTGTTGGCGACATTGTGTGCAGCCACAGTCGCGATCACAGCAGCGAAGATTTTGGAGAAGCTGCCGTTCTTTCGTTTGCGCGAAGCGATTCCTGTAGCCGGGAACGTTGATCCCGCTCGCGACGCGGCGCCGCCAACATCAGCCGGGACCACCGATCCCGGCTACAGCACGAGCGAGGAACCGCGCCCTGTCGGTTGGTGGACGACACCAGTTCTTTTGGCGCTGGGCCTGTTCTTCGCGGCTCTTTTCGTTCGCATGGTGTTCCCGAACATTTTCAATCTTCCCGCCGATCCGAACTCCGCGACCCAAAGCGGGTTCGTGCGAAGCGTCAATGCGCTCTCGATCCTCGCGATTCCATTCCTCCTCAGTTTTTTCCCTGTCTACGCCGCTACCCGGGGGATCAAGGTCTATGAGGAATTTGTCGAGGGCGCGAAGGAAGGCTTTGGCGTTATCCTGAAAATCATTCCGTTCCTCGTCACCATGCTTGTCGCCATCAGCATGTTTAAGGGCGCAGGCGGAATCAAACTGCTCACGGACCTGCTTACGCCTGTCTTGACGCCTCTTCAGTTTCCTCCCGATCTCCTTCCGCTCGCGCTGATGCGGCCGCTGAGCGGGAGCGCGAGCCTCGCAATCCTCACCGACATCATTCATCGGCTCGGTCCGGACAATATCGTGAGCCTGATGGCGGCGACCATTTACGGCAGCACCGAGACCACTTTCTACGTGGCGGCGGTTTACTTTGGGGCGGTCGGGGTGAAGCAAACCCGGCACGCCATTCCGGCCGGTTTACTGGGCGATCTGGCCGGCGTTATTGCCTCGGTCATTATTTGCCGCGCGGTCTTGTAGCTTCCTTCGATTACAGTTGGAGACCAGGGAATCAGGGTTCGTCCAATTTTTACCTCGCCAGTGGCCTAACAGATTTCCTATCGTCCGCCTTCACATGATTCAGCGTGACTATCTTATCATCGGAAGCGGCGTCGGCGGGGGCAGCGTGTGCGAAAGCATCCGCAAATACGACAAGCGAGGATCGGTCACGCTCATCGGCGCCGAAACGTTTCATCCCTACAAACGCTGGATGCTCTCGAAGAGTTTTCTGCGGGATAAAGTTCCGCCAATGAAAAAAATGCCGCACCTCGATGCGCGCTGGTACGATTCGCACAAAATCGAGACCCGTTTTGCGGCAATAGTGACGCAACTCAATATCGACCGCCGTCTTGCCGTCCTCGGAAATGGTGAGACGATCGAGTTCAACAAGGCCTGTCTCGCCATGGGCAGCCGCCCGGTCCGTCCGCCTGTCGCGGGCGTGGGCCTGGGGAACGTGATTTATTTGCGCACGATTCGCGATGCCCTCGCGCTACGCGAAATGGCGTCGCTGGAGAAAGCGATCGTCGTGGTGGGCGGCGGACTCCTGGCCTGCGAAACGGCGGCGAGCCTGCGCGCGTTGAAGTTCAAGGTGACCATCATGCACCGCAACCCTTACCTCCTGAATCGTTACCTCGATCCCGAGACCGGCGCCTGGATAAACGGATATTTCGAAAAGCACGGCGTGACCTTGCTCCTGGGCGAAAGCCTGAATGGTTTCGAAGGCAAAACGGTCCTGCGCAATATCCAGACGAAGAGCGGCAATCGGATTGCGGCCGGGGTGGCGGTGGTAGCGTGCGGCGCGGAGCCGAATCTCGAGCTGGTCCGCAACACTCCGCTCTCCGGACCTCACGGCTCGCCCGTGAGCGAGTATCTTGAGACCGAAGAAAAAGGGATTTACGCGATTGGCGACCTCGCCTTTTATCCCGATCGGATCATGGGAGGCGTGCGCCGGCAAACCCATTGGGACAACGCGCGCGAACAGGGACTGGTGGCCGGCGCGAACATGACGGGCAAAAAGCGAATTCGCTACGAGCAGGTGCCTTATTTCTGGACCGAAATGTTCGACCTCAAAATGGATTTCGTGGGCGACTTCAGTTTGCAGCCGACGCGCGTGAACTTGAAAGGCACCTACGCCAAGAAGAAATTCGTGGCGCGCTATTATCAGGGAGAAAAATTACGGGCCATCCTGCTTTGTCAGGCGGCCCCGCGCGAAGTGGAGTCGGCCAAGACGGAATTGCGGACGGCGCTCGGAAAGTAAGGAAGCGGCGGCTACAGGCCAGATATCTCGAGCTCGGGATTCCGAACGCAAACGAGTTTCCAATCCCACGGCTTGGCGGATCGATGCGGCCATTCCAACTCGAACGGAGCCGGGAGGGAATTCACTCTTGCTTCAATCATCGCCGCGAATTCTCCTGTCGCGCGGATGGTGATTTTCGCCGTCCAATAACCGCTCGAATTCTCCGTCCGCATAACAGGATCAGCCGGCTCGATCCGGACATTCGGGAGCGCGCGGAAAACTTCCCGGAGCCCTTCGAGCAACAGAGCACGGTCATTGCCCCACCGGTCTTGATAATCATCTGCCACAAACTCGGCCACGGTCGCCCAATTTTTCTTCTCGATTTGAGACAGAAGATGGGCGTTGTGGAGCTCAATCTGGCGTTCGGGCTGCCAAAGCCGTGCGAGGTACACTCCCACGATCAGCGCCACGAGAAGGCCGGCGTAGAATCCGTCTCGAAAATTCACGCGCACCCAGAACGGTAACGTTCATGTTAAGGTCCGTCGATGATCTACCGCCCCGCCGTCGCCGCTATTTTGCAGGACCGCTCCGGGCGGATCTTGATCTGCGAACGAGCGGACAGGCCTGGCGCCTGGCAATTTCCGCAGGGTGGGATCGAATCGGGAGAAACGCCGGTGAACGCGCTGGTGCGCGAAGTAGCCGAAGAAATTTCATTGCCGCGAAACGCGTTTAGCATCACCTCCGTTCGCGGGCCTTACCGCTATCGCTTCCCGGCCAGCCTGACAAAAAAAGGATTCCGCGGACAGGCCCATCATTATTTTCTGCTGCGCCTGCGTGGATCCAAACGCCTGGTCAACGTCGCGGCGGCGAACGCGGAATTTCGTCAGGCGCGCTGGATCCAGCCTCGCGAATTTAACTTCGCCTGGCTGCCCGCGATGAAGCGACCGGTTTACCGCCGCGTCCTCCGGGATTTTTTTGGGACGCAATAAATTTTACGGCGGATTCGGGTTGACTCTGGGCCTTCCAAAAGGCATGAACCGTGCTGACCTAACTCCTCTCTTTCATGTTCACCATTGGTTCATTCGCGCTCGCCATTTTTGCGGTCTTCGGTTGTGTCTACTGGGCCTGTTTGAACGATCGAGACGAGACCTGACGCAGGCCCCCACTTATGCTCGATCACGAAGATTTGAAGTGGATCGCCGCCACTTCGACCGAACTCAACTCAATGTTGCAACAGATCTCGCGCTACGCGGATTTGGCGCGCCAGCATAAGGGCGAATACAACTACATCGAGATGCTGGGCGAACGCGTCGAGATCGCTTCGAAAACCGCACAATCTCTCTTCGATCGGATCACTTCGAGAATTCTCGAAGGCAGCGCGCCGAAGCCAAAGAAAACCCCGGACCCATCGCGGCCGCCGGAATTTAAAGTGGTCCGGCCGTCGTCTGAGCTGGAGTCCCCGACGGAAACCGAAGCGCCGGTGCGCGCCAAAACCACCGCTAACGAAAGCAAGAAGGCTCCGGCCAAGTCCGGAACGATCCCGGAGAAGATCCCCGTCTTAAACCCGAACGGCGAGCGCGAGTTGATTCTGCTGGTGGATGACGAAATGGAAATCGCCGAGCTCGCCGCCGCGATGCTCACAGAGGAAGGCTACAAAGTCATCCTCGCCCGCGATGGCTTTGAAGCGCTCAGAATTTATCAGCAAATCGCCCCGCAAGTCGGACTCGTGATTCTCGATTTTTTCCTTCCGGTCATGGATGGCGACGCCGTTTTTGATGAGTTGCGCGCCTTGAATCCAAACGTGGCGGTGGTGCTCAGCAGTGGGTTCGCGGAGCAGAGCAAGCTCGGAAACATGCTCGCGCAAGGCCTGAAGGGCTTTATTCCGAAACCGTACACGCGCGAGAAATTACTCGAGCAAATCCGCTCGACCCTGGACTCGGACCGGGATCACCTCGGATAGGTACTTCTCCCCGGTCTGGGGCACTGGATTTCTCGGCCGGTGAATCCGCCGCCGATGGCACCGATTTAGCTTATCCAAGGGTCAGCTCTCATGGCCCGCATCGATTCATTTTTCAAGCTAATGGGAGAGCAGAAGGCATCGGACCTTCATCTCTCCACCAACAATCCGCCCATGCTCCGCATCAACGGCGAGCTGGTCCGCGTCGATTACCCCGCGCTGCAGAATGACGAGCTCAAGGCGATGGTCTATGAGATCGCGCCGGAAGGTAAAATCAAAATCTTCGAAGAAACCTCCGATATCGATTTCGGATACGAGGTGCCAGGCGTGGCCCGTTATCGCGCGAATTTCTTCCAGCAAAAATACGGCATCTCCGCCGTTTTTCGTTTGATCCCCTCGACCGTCCTGACGGTGGACGATCTGGGTCTGCCGCCGGTCTTGAGAAAATTTCCGATGCTGAAAAAAGGCCTGGTTCTGGTTACCGGCCCTACGGGTTCCGGCAAATCCACCACGCTGGCCGCGATGATGGATTACGCCAACCTGCAACGGCACGACCACATCATCACGGTCGAGGACCCGATTGAATTCGTGCATCGCAGCCAGAATTGTCTGGTGCAACACCGCGAAGTTGGCGTGCATACGCGCTCGTTCGCATCGGCCTTACGGGGCGCGCTGCGCGAAGATCCGGACATCCTTCTGGTTGGTGAAATGCGCGACTTGGAAACGATCGAGCTGGCCCTCACCGCCGCCGCGACCGGCCACCTGGTTTTCGGAACGCTCCACACCTCCAGCGCCGCGAAAGCGGTCGATCGAATCATCGATGTTTTCCCGACCGACCAGCAAAACCAGATCCGCGCGACACTGGCCGAATCGCTCAAGGGCGTTATCGCGCAGAATCTTTTCAAACGAATCGACAAACCAGGCCGCGTCGCCGCGCTCGAGATTTTGGTGGTGGACATGGCTATCGCGAACCTGGTTCGTGAGGGCAAGACCCACCAGATCCCGGGCATGATTCAGGTCGGCAAGAAAAAAGGTAATCAGCCGCTCGACGACGCGATTCTGGATCATCTCCGGCACGCTCGCATTTCTCCGGAAGAAGCCTACGACAAGGCGACGGACAAGAAGAAATTCCGGCCCTTCCTGAAAGAAGCGCCACCCGATGGGACCGATGAGTAGGACACAAACGCAATGAGAATTCCCGATCTCGATAAAATTCTGTCCGCGATGCTGCAGACCTATGACGGCATCTCGGATCTCAATTTTTCCGTCGGTCACCCCATGCAGGTGGAGGATTTCGGCGAGCTGAAGCCGGTCTTTGTCGATCCGCCGATCGAATCGCTTACTCCCTATCAAACGGAGCAAATCGCTCTGACTTTGATGCAGGGAAACCGCCGCCTCATCTACGATTACCTGACGGGCGGTTCCTGCGATTGCAGTTATTCGCTCGGTCACGAAGCGCGCTTTCGCGTAAATATTTTTCGGCAACAGGGCCATTTCTCGATTGTCCTGCGCAAACTGGAAGGCCACATTCCCAATGTAAGAAGCCTGGGATTGCCTCCGATCTTTGAAGAAATCGCCAAGGAAAAAACCGGGTTGGTTCTGGTCACCGGCGCGACGGGCAGCGGCAAGACGACCACGCTGGCGGCGATCCTGAACGAGATCAACGAGCACCAGCCTGTGCACATTGTCACCCTGGAAGATCCGATCGAATTCGTTCATCCGACCTTGAAGGCGACGTTCAACCAACGCGAGCTTGGCCATGATTTTAACAATTATCCGAATGGTTTGCGCGCCGCGTTGAGGCAGGCGCCAAAAGTAATTTTGGTCGGCGAAATGCGCGACCGCGCGACTGTGGAAGTGGCGTTGATGGCCGCCGAGACTGGACACCTTGTTCTGAGCACGCTGCACACGGTCGATGCCGGCCAGGCCATCAATCGTATTCTGGGCCTCTTCTCGTTAGGCGAAGAACAGCAGCTGCGGATTCGGCTGGCCGACACCCTGCGATACATCGTGAGCCAGCGTCTCGCGCCGAAAGTCGGCGGCGGTCGGCAATTGCTCTCGGAAATCCTCGGGAACAATCTGCGGACGCGCGAAACCATCGCGATCGGCGAAGGCGAACACCGCAGCTTCTACGAAATCATCGAGGCCAGCTCGCCCTTCGGCTGGATGACCTTCGATCAATCGATTCTTAACGCTTACGAGAGCGACCTCATCACGGAAGAAACCGCGAGAATGTTTGCCTCGCGCAAGGGCAAGGTCACCCGCGGCATCGACCTGATCCAGAAGGCCCGCGGGGTGGACAACGATCTCGACTCCGGCTTGCGCCTCGACCTTCCCGCCAACGCCTTCCGCCGCCGCTAAACATGGAAGCGCAAGATCCATCCTTTTTCGACCTGAGCGATAACACCGCGCTCGTCTGCGTCG
Source organism: Chthoniobacterales bacterium (assembly GCA_003244145.1). GTDB lineage: Bacteria > Verrucomicrobiota > Verrucomicrobiia > Chthoniobacterales > UBA10450 > AV80. Next base: position 9,214 of record QHBM01000034.1, on the reverse strand, counting down.
ATCATCAGCAATACCAGAAGATGGTCGTGCCGCAGTTGATCGACATGACCTACAAAGTGCACCTCGGTTTGTTCGAGGAAGACGTGGTCCTGAAACTCAAGACCTACAGCTACAACGTCGTGATTGTGTACGAGAATTTTAAAGGCTCCACGCCCCAGAACAATCCGATTCTGCGCGAGTTGACCAAGCGCCCGGGCGCGGAGCGGCGCCAGCATTTTGTTGTGCTCCTGAGCCATCGCTTCCCCACCAACGATGCCATGAGCGCCTTTGCCCAAAGCGTCGATCAGATCGTCAACATCGCGGACCTGGCGAATTTCAAGCCGGTGCTGCGGCGCGGCGTGGCCCAATACCGCGAGCTCTACAATTCCTTCAACGAAACGCTGAAAGCCGTCCAGTCGATCTAGTTCGCGGGTCCCAGCGCAGTCATCACAATCGTGCAGTTGCGGCCCCGTGCGCCGCACACGATACTGTCCGTCGCACGGTATGAATTTGAGCAATTGGATCCGATTTCGCTGGGACTTGTCCCAGCTTCCGCCATTCGACGCAGAATTGCCGGAACACTACGAGATCGGCCCGGCCACGGCGGAAGACGAAACGGAATTGCGCAAAATAATTTCGAGCTCTTTCGTGCTCGACCCTTCGTGGAACGCGGCGACGCAGGAAGTGATCGAGATCATCGAGCCGTGGCTGCAACGGGCCTTCACGGCGCCGGCCAACAGTTGCCTCGCCTTGAGGCACGGCCTCCGTATTATCGGTGCGGCTATTATTTCTCAAGCTCCCGAGGATGAAGTCCATCTTTCTCCGGGACCGTGCATTTCGATGGAATATCGCAACCGCGGTTTCGGCACGCGTTTACTCGAACAATCGTTGACGAAATTGCGCGAGGCCGGGTTGAAGGAAGCGGTCGGCATCGCGCACGAAAACGCGCCGGCGACAAAATTCCTCTATACGAAATTCAAGAGCACGGCGTCGCCCTACGATTCCACGCCACTCGTGCCGGCCTGAAGTCAGCTTTTTTCGCCAACTGGATATTCCGGGGGCGAATAAACGTTGAAGGTCACAGCGGGTTTACGCCCTCGGTTCTTAAAGCGGTGCAGTGTCCCCGCTGAAATCAGGAGCACATCGCCTTTCTTGAGGCGGACCTTCTCCTCACCGACCTTGCCCGCGAGTTTGCCTTTGAGCACGAGCAGAATCTGATCGCTCCTCTTGTGCGCCTCGGCCTTCTTCCCCGTTAAAGCTCCGGGCGCAAGCGTCATCACCGCGGTCTGGGCGCGCGCGCTCGTTTGCAGGACTTCGAACCATTCCGTTGCTTCATTGATGTTCCTTAATTCCATCCGTCACATTCTTTCAGTTCCGGGCGAGATGTTCGCGAAAAAAATTCACCGCCGCTGGGCGCACTTCCGACATCGCTGCCGCGCGGAAAACGTGTCCTTCTTTCGGAAAAAATTGCGTCTTAAAGAATGTTCCTCGCTGCCGCAAGACTGCGGCCAGCGGTTTGGCGTACTTCTGAAAGGGTACGCGGCGGTCCCCTTCCCCATGCACCATCAGAACTGGCGGCATGCGTCCGATGCGTTCCGTTTTTCTATTCCAAATTCCGCCGGCGTGTTCGACCACGGCGCCGACGGCGGGGTTATCCGAAGCCGCGGCCAGGGCCAGAAAAGCGCCGAGCGAGTAACCGTAAATTCCGACGGGCGCTCCCCCCGCGTTATCTCGCTGCGCAAACCTGATTGAGTCACGGACCGTTCCAAGCCAGACCTCAAAATTCTTTTGCATGCCCGCATCGAAGCCAAAGATCGTGCCGGTGCGATTGAAATAGTGGATGAGGTAAACGGTGTTCCCAGCCTCTGCGAGTTGCCGCGCCACTCGCCGCATCTCGGGCCCGTCAAGCAAGGTTCCTCCGGCGCCATGCAGGACAAGGATCGCTGGCCGCTTTCCGGTCTGGACGGTCGCGTATTTGTCGATCCGGATTCGATGACCATCGCTTTGTATCGACATGCTTGAAACGGTTGGAAGAGCTGAGCCGGAGGCGGACATCATCCGCGCCGGCGAAAAATAAACGGCAAGGAGAGCGACCACTGCGACACGGATTTTCGACATGGAGTCGAGTGTCGTGTCGAATTCCGCGCGTTCAACTCGAGTCTCGCGCAAAAAATTGTTGAATCCATCATCGCCCACCGCTGCATCTCATCTCATATGATCCAGGATCTTAAGTTTGCTCTCCGCCAGCTTTACAAAGCTCCCGGATTCACCATTGCAGCGGTGATCGTTCTCGCGCTCGGCATTGGCGCTAATACCGCGGTCTTCAGTCTCGTCCACACCATGTTCTTCGCGCCGCCCGGCTATGCGCGACCGCACGAAGTGGTGCAGGTCTTTTCGCAGGACAAAAAGAATCCGAAAACGTTCCACGGCTTTTCGTATCCGACCTATCGCGACATCCGCGAGCAGAACAGCGTTTTCACCGAGGTGATGGCCTACAACCTGGCCATGGTCGGGCTCGGGCAAAAAGGCGACACCCGCCGCGCGTTCGCCGCCACTGTCACATCGAACTATTTCTCCGTGCTCGGCGTTCCGCTCGCGCAGGGCCGCGCGTTTTCACTGGAAGAGGAAACTCCCGGCCACGCGGCACCTGTCGCGATCGTCAGCTATGGCTACTGGGCAAAACATTCCTTTGATCCGACCTTGCTCGGCGCGCAATTGCTGATCAACGGCCACCCGTTCGCGATCGTAGGCATCGCGCCGCGCGGATTCACCGGCCTAATGCAGGTCATTTCACCGGAAGTGTGGCTGCCGCTTGGAGTTCACGATCAGGTAGCGAACGATTTTGCGGGCGAGAATAGCACGAAGCTCGGTGATCGCGCCGGGCAGCAGTTGCTCATCGTCGGCCGGCTTAAGCCGGGTCTGACTGCCGCTATGGCTGAGCCTTCGTTAAAGGGCCTCGCCGCTAATTTGGAGAAAGCGTTCCCGGTCGAACAGAAAGATCAAACGTTCCAGACCACACCGGTCTCGCGTTTTTCCACCAGCACCAGCCCGTCGGGTGAAGGCGGAATAACGAAGATCGCGCCCTTGCTTCTCGGCATGGCAATCGTGGTGTTGCTGGTGGCGTGTCTTAATCTCGCGAACATGCTGCTGGCGCGCGGCACAGCGCGTCGCAAAGAAATTGCGATTCGTCTCGCGCTCGGCGGCAGCCGGAGCCGCATCGTCCGCCAACTTCTCACCGAAGGCCTGGTCCTGGCGCTCCTCGGCGGGGCCTGCGGACTCGTGCTCGGTCTGTGGTCGTCCGACCTTCTCGTCACGTCGCTCGGAAAGATGCTGCCGCTCGACATCATCTGGCTGGGTGGACCGAACGCCTCCGTTCTGGCCGCGACCTTCGGCTTTTGCGTGCTCGGCACGATTGGCTTTGCTCTCGGACCTGCGCTCAAGCTTTCGCGCAGCGCGGTGGTTGCCGATCTGAAAGAGCAAGCGGGCGAAGATGTGGTCCGGCGCCGCTGGAAATTTCTGCCGCGCAATCCGCTCGTCGTAATCCAAATAGCGTTCTCGCTCGCGCTGCTAACCGCCGCCGCGCTGTTCATTCGCGGCGCGAGCAAAGCCGCCTCGGTCCACACCGGCCTGCAACCGGGCGCAAGTTTTATCATCGAAACCGACGCGAGCCTGGCCGGCTACGAACCGAAACGGGCCGCGGAGCTTTACCGCAATCTGAACGAGCGACTGGCCGCACTGCCGGGTGTCGAGCATGCGAGCATTTCCGCCACGATTCCGTTCGGAATGATTTCGCTGAGCAAGAAGGTGCAGCGAGCCGGCTTGCAACCCGGGCCCGATGCGAAGCCGGCGGCGGCCGCCGAAGGTTTGGCTTTCGACGCAGCTTGGAACAGCGTCGGCGCGGACTATTTCTCGACGGTCGGATTACCGGTCTTGCGCGGCCGCGTCTTCAACGAAGCGGAAACGACCCAAGCCGGCGGTGCGGCCGTGGCGATCATTGACGAGATTCTCGCGAAAAAACTTTGGCCCGAGGGCGAAGCACTCGGCCAGCGGATCCAGTACTCAGGCGACAACGCGGCGCGCGCGAAAGGCAGCGAAGACCTCAGCGGTCAAATCAAACCCGGCGAGACCATCGAGATCGTCGGTATTGTTCCCGCGACGCGCAACGGACTATTCGAAAGCGATCAGCCCGGCGCGATTTACCTTCCGTTCGGCCGAGGATTTCAAAGCAACGTCTCCTTTTTCGTCCGGTTTCGCGCGCTGGCTCCAGGCAGCGAGACCGCGACAGCGGATCTGGTGCGGCGGACGGTGCGCGAGATCGATTCCGCGCTCCCGATTCTTTCGCTAGAGACTTTTGCTCAACATCTCGACAGCAATTTCCAACTGTGGATCGTGCGCGCGGGCGCCGCGATGTTCTCCGTTTTCGGCGCGCTCGCCCTCGGTCTCGCGGTCGTCGGCCTTTACGGCGTCAAAGCGTATTCAGTCGCGCGCCGTACGCGCGAGATCGGCATTCGCATGGCGCTGGGCGCGCAACGGGGCGCGGTGCTCCGGATGTTTCTGCGCGAAGGCTCAGTCATGCTTGTTTGCGGTCTTGCCCTCGGGTTGTTGTTGGCGGCCGGAACCGGAAAAATTCTCAGCGGACTGCTTTACGAAGTCGGTGCTCTGGATCCGGTCGCATTCACGGTCGCGCCTGCCCTGCTCGCCGCCGCGGCTCTCGTCGCGACCTGGCTGCCCGCGCGCCGCGCCACCCGCATCAGCCCGATGGCCGCGTTGCGCACCGAATAGAATTTGGGAGAGAAGCCAACGCGCTATGCTGACCAGATGAGTTTGCACCGTTGGGCGCGGGAACGGCAATCGGCAGTTCTGGCAGTGCCAAGCGCGATCAGCCCGGACGACAAAAGCTACCTGTTGAACCCCGAACATCCCCACTTCAAACGCATACGCATTGCGGCCCCGATCGAGTACGAGTTCGATCCGCGACTGCTGGGAAGATAACCAAACAGAAGGTGGCTGGGGAGGGAATTGAACCCCCGACACGAGGATTTTCAGTCCTCTGCTCTACCAACTGAGCTACCCAGCCGCGGAGCTGGCGGAATGCGCGCAGTCTCGAAGCCGCGTCACTATGCGAAATTACGCGCAGGGAGCAAGGGAGAAACCCCAGCGAGGATAGAGGATGGAGGATGGAGGATGGCGCAGGAGAAATCAGTCGGCGAAGCTTCGCGGCAAATTCACGGCGGTGGTGAGGAGGTGGAGATATTGGTAACGCGGAATCACGATGGCTCCGAATTTCTCCAGGTGAGGCGTGAGCCATTGGGTATCGAGGAGAACGAATTTCCGCTGGCGCAGGTGCTCGACCAGACCGAGCAAGGCAATCTTCGACGCGTCACGGACGTGGTGAAACATTGATTCGCCAAAAAACGCGCCGCCGATTGAGACGCCGTAAAGGCCGCCCGCCAGCCGGCCTTCGTGCCACGCCTCGACCGAATGCGCGTGCCCGAGTCCGTGCAGCCGCGTGTAGCTCTCAATGATCTCATCGTTGATCCAGGTCTCGGGCCGGTGCGCGCATTCTCGCATGACTTCGACAAAGGAGACGTCGATTCGGATCTCGAAGGTCTTTTTGCGCAGGACGCGCTCGAGCGTGTGCGGCACGTGGAATTCCTGGAGCGGCAGAATCGCGCGCGGATCGGGCGAGAACCATTCGATCTCGTCGTCTTCCATCGCCATCGGAAAAACGCCGAGCCGGTATCCCTGGAGCAGAACTTCCGGATCAATCATTCGGAAGTCACGAGTGACCTGTGACGAGTGACATGTAAAGAGGGATCGAAGCAACGAAGTCGAACCAGAATCTCGTCACTGGTCACTTGTCACTGGTCACTTTTCTTATTATGGTCCGTGCTTGAAGGCCTTCTCTATCGCTTTCTGGATCGCGAGCGTGATTCTCCTCGGCGGCTGCGCCGATCCCATCGAAAGGCCGATGGCGACGGAGGCGCAGGAAAAATTTCAGCGCGGCATCACCGGCAACGGAACCATCGGGCCGATCGATCGCTCGGACGACCGCACCATCAAAGAGCAGCATCCCTGACTCGTGAAGACCGCTGCCCGCTCCGCGCATTCTAAAATCCTTATTCTCGATTTCGGTTCGCAGTACACCCAGGTCATCGCGCGCCGCATTCGCGAGTGCCAGGTTTATTCGGAGATTGTTCGATTCAATATCCCGGCTGAGGAAGTCGCTGCGCTTTGTCCCAAGGGCATCGTCCTTTCCGGAGGACCAGCCAGCGTCTATGACGAACGCGCGCCGCAGCTCGATCCCAGGATTTTTTCGCTCGGTATTCCGGTTCTGGGGATTTGCTACGGGATGCAGTTGATGGCGCATCATCTCGGCGGCCAGGTGGAATTCAGCGAGCGCCGTGAATACGGCGCCGGCATGTTGCACGTCTCAAACGGATCGCAGCTTTTCGACGGCATCGGCGAGCAGATCGATATCTGGAGCAGCCACGGCGACAAGGTCACGGCGATGCCGGCCGGTTTTCGCACGGCGGCGCACACGGAAAATTCAGCCTACGCGGCGATCGAAGATCCGGCGCGAAAACTTTACGGGCTCCAGTTTCACCCGGAAGTGGCGCATACCCCCCGGGGCAAGGAGATCCTGCAGAATTTCGTTTTTCATATCTGCGGCTGCTCGATGGATTGGACGATGGGCTCGTTCATCGAAGAGGCGTGCGAGCGCGTGCGAAAACAAGTGGGCGACCAGAAGGTCGTGCTCGGATTGAGCGGCGGCGTGGATTCATCGGTGACGGCGGCTCTGCTGCACAAAGCCATCGGCGACCAGCTTACCTGCATCTTCGTGAACAACGGACTCCTGCGCTCGCGCGAAGAAGAGATGGTCCAGCGCGTTTTTGAAGAAAATTTTCATATCCGGCTGAAGTACGTGGATGCGGCCGAGCGTTTCCTGAAATTGCTTGAAGGGGTGACCGATCCGGAAACGAAACGGAAAATCATCGGGAAAGAATTTGTCCGCGTTTTCGAGCACGCAACGCAAGAGCTGCTCGCGGAGGACAACGCGAATGGAGTGGGCGGCCACGGCGGTTATCACTTCCTGGCGCAGGGCACGCTCTACCCGGATGTGATCGAGAGCGTCGCCATCGGCGGCAATCCGGCGCATGTGATCAAGAGCCACCACAACGTCGGCGGGCTCCCGGAGAAAATGCACTTCGAGCTGGTGGAACCGGTCCGGCAATTGTTCAAGGACGAGGTGCGCCAGGCGGGATTGCAACTCGGTTTGCCGAAGGAAATTGTTTACCGGCAACCGTTCCCCGGCCCTGGCCTGGCGGTGCGAATTCTCGGCGAAGTCACGCCCGAACGCCTCCGGATTTTGCGCGATGCCGACACGATCGTCGTAAGCGAAATGAAAGCGTCGGATTGGTATTATCGGGTCTGGCAATCGTTCGCGGTCATGCTGCCGGTGCGTTCGGTCGGCGTGATGGGCGACCAGCGCACCTACGAAAACACGATTGCGATTCGGGTGGTGGAAAGCCAGGACGGCATGACGGCCGATTGGGTGCGGCTGCCTTACGAATTGCTCGCGCGAATTTCGAGCCGCGTGATCAACGAAGTCAAAGGCGTGAACCGCGTCTGTTACGACATCTCAAGCAAACCGCCGAGCACGATCGAGTGGGAGTGACTCGTTTGCTCTGGACTTGCCCTAAGCGCGGGGGCGCTTCGCCGGGCACAACATGTGGGAAATTCTCTCTTGAGGAATTATTCTCCGGCAGCGACCCCGTTACCGGCGCCGCGGTGTAGGAGAAGGTGAAGGCGGCGGAGTAGCTTCGGCAGCCGGCGGCACGAGCGAGACCAACGTCCCGCGGCCAAAGATAACCAGGTTAGTATCGGCGAGCGCGCCTTTCGATTTCTGTTGCTTCTGATCGCGCGCTCCTTCGGCGATCGATGATTCGCTGCCGAGCGGCGCGAAACCTTTAATGAGCTGGGAAGTAGTGAGCAAGCGATTGATGTCGATATCGACCGGGTTAGGTAAGCCGGTCGGGGCAGGCTTGGTGTGAAACATGAGCAGCTGGCCAGCCTTCACCAAAACCGACTCTCCGACTACGCTGGGCATGAACATGCGGGAAGTACCTTCCCGCGAGATTAGTTTGATGTAGGCCTCGGGATAGTGCTCGAGAAGCGAGGTCGTCCCGCTCACGACCGAGATGACGTTACCGGTAGCGACTTGCGCGTCGCTGCCTTTGGGCGCGAGAACTAACATCGCGCCACGCCGCAGTGTCATGCGGTGCAGGTCTCGCAAATCGAGAACGGAATTCTGACCGAGCCTAACGATTGTTCCAGTATCCAGGCGCAGTTCGGCCTGAGCCCCGGCGCCGGTCTCGATCATGCTTCCATTAGCGATCGTTTCGTTAAGAACGGCGGGGTGCGACTCAGAAGCTCGCGCAACCTTTACGCCCTTGGTTAGTCGAGTGAGGCGCGCCGAAGAGGCCGCCACTGTCGTTGCCTGGGCAAAGAGGATAACAAAGCAAAAAAGAACAATACCTGGCAATTGCATGCGCGATTATCGTCGCGATCAGCGCTCGTTGCGAGTGATCTGTGCGTTGGGTCGGGAAACGCTGGCGTGCGCTACAGAATCAGTGCGGGCACGCGGACCGTTCAGATTTTGGGGAACAATGCTGTTGGCGGAGCCACGTGTGTGCGAACTAACAATACGTTTTTGACGCACGACCACTTTTCCACCGACGGCGGGCGCCGCATCGTCCAGCACCTGTAAAAGTTCACTAGAGTTCTTGACCGCGATTACGGCACGCGAAGGTGCAGCAACCGCAGGCACCACCAAGGATCGACTTGCCATCGCGATCGCTTTCGCGGGTCCCGGACCAGCTGGGGTGTAATTGGAAAGAACAATGTTATTCCCGTTGTAGTTAACCACAAAAGAACCGGAAGAATCAGTCGTAGTTAGGCGGTTACCGGAAGCGACGTTCGCAAAGACGCCCGTGAGAGCAGCGGTAGAACTAAGCACGGTAAAGCTATTGCCATTGGTAACGGAATTTTGGAAACCGTTCACGAAAGAGACTAACAATTGCCCACCTAACGAGACGTTACCATTGACATTCAGAAATCCATACTGGCTACCTTGCGTCACTCCACCTAGCTGGAAAGTAAGCTGCGAGGCCGATAGCAATGAGACATTTCCAGTTACCTGCAATCCGCTCCCGCCGAGAGCGGGACGCAAATT
>QHBM01000058.1 GCA_003244145.1 Chthoniobacterales bacterium | reverse complement strand
GCTGGATGACGAGGAGCCCGCTTCGTTTTCCTTCGACGAAGATTTTTTCAATTGGCGCGAATGGAAGGTCGCAACCGATCGCATCAACCTGCATCGCAAGCTGGTGACTTCCTTCGGCAGTTGCAGCTTCGATGAGCCACGCGATGATTTGCGCGCCCTGAAACTTTTCTAGCCATGCCAGACCCGCTTAAATCTTTCATCGAAGTCGCGCCGGATTCCCATTTTCCGATCCAGAATCTTCCCTTCGGAATCTTCCAGCCGTCGGAAAGTCCGGCGCGGGTCGGTGTCGCGATCGGCGAGCTGGTGCTCGATCTCTCGGTTCTCGAGGAACTCGGGCATTTTCGTTCGGCGGAATTTAGGGGCGGCGCTGTTTTTTCCGAAAGCGCTCTGAATGCATTCCTGGCGCTGGGCCGGCCCGCGTGGCGCAAAGCGCGCGAAGTGATCCAGCATTTGCTCGCAGCCGGCACGCCGACTCTGCGCGATGACGCGGCCTTGCGCGCACGAGCGTTGCACGCGCAAAAGGAGGTCACGATGCGCTTGCCCGCGCGGATCGGCGATTACACAGATTTTTATTCCTCCTATCACCACGCGCACAATGTCGGCACCATGTTGCGCGGCCCGGAAAACGCGCTCATGCCAAATTGGAAATGGCTTCCAGTGGCGTATCACGGGCGCGCCAGCTCGATCGTCGTAAGCGGCGCGGAGGTGCGCCGGCCGCACGGCCAGACCAAACCACCGGACGCGGCGGCGCCGAGTTTCGGACCGAGCCGCAGCTTCGATTATGAACTCGAGACGGCATTTCTCGTCGGGCCCGGAAACGCGCTGGGCACGCCGGTGCCGATCGACAGCGCGACCGATCACATCTTCGGGCTTGTCCTGATGAACGACTGGAGCGCGCGCGATGTGCAGGCGTGGGAATACCAACCGCTCGGCCCTTTCCTGGCGAAAAATTTCTGCACGAGCATTTCGCCCTGGGTCGTGACGCTGGAGGCCTTAGAGGAGTTTCGCAAACCGCTCCCCGTTCAGGACCCCGAGCCGCTGCCTTACCTGCGCGCGACGAATGATTTTACCTACGACATTCAATTAGAAGCGCGCCTGGAGACGGCCGGAATGGATTTCGCGCACACCATTACGCGGACAAATTTTCGAAATCTTTATTGGAGCATCGCGCAGCAGCTCGCGCATCACACCGTCAACGGATGCAATCTTCAGTCCGGCGATCTGCTCGCGAGCGGGACCATCAGCGGCCCCACCGAAACGTCGCGCGGTTGCATGCTGGAGCTGACGTGGCGGGGCGCGAATCCGCTAACCTTGCCCAATGGGGAAACCAGGAAGTGGCTCGAGGATGGTGATCGCCTAACGATCACTGGGTGGGCCCAGGGAAATGGTTATCGCGTCGGCTTCGGTGAAGTTACCGGACGCGTGATTGCCGCTTCGTAACTGACCTAACGAGCCGCGCGATCCGCGCGATCCGCGGCAAAAACGTCCAAGGGCGTGGAAATGAGCGCCGTTCTGGGAACGGATTCTGCTATAATTTCCATAATTCAGCGCTTTTCATCATCGGCCGAATTGCATTCATCAAACAAAAAAAACAAACATGAAATCAATTGCCAAACACCTGACCATCTTAGCCTGCCTGAGCCTGTTTCCAGCGCTCGCGACCTACGCGGAGCCGACGCCAACGCCTCATCCGCCGGAAGCGTCACCGACGCCGACCCCGCACCATGAGGGGACGCCGACGCCGACTCCATCAGCGACGCCCACGCCCACTCCTCACGAAGACGAGCATGGCGAAAAGAGTCTGCGAGGCGTGTATGGCGCCACCACGCCAACCGGCTCGTTGATCGTGTTTAACATCGAGAGAAACACTTTCGTGCAGATTCATGTGCTCGATATCGCGGGCCAAACCCTCGGTTTTGCGGAAGGTCCAATGGCAAACGGCTCGTTCGCGCTCACGCTGACGACTGGCCAGGCCATCATCGGCACGGCCACCGAAAACGGCATCGCCTTCACCCTTGGCGAGCAGCCGTTCCAGGCGTCGCGTTTCTCAACCTTTGGCACCGATTCGAGAATCGCCGGCCGCTACTTCGGCGTCGCCCACGGCGCGACGGGAGAAAGCCAGGTCATGTTCATCATCGACTCGAACAAGCACATCATCATGATTCAACGCTCAGGCACTGTCTTGAGCGGTGGTTTTGGAATAGTCACGCCGCCGGTCTCGCCGACGAGCCAGTACACCTTCACGCTCACGAGCGTTATCGGAAGCAGCAGCGTCATCACTGGCAACTTCACGATCGTCGATGGTGTTTTCACGGGCTCATTCACCACCAGCGCCGGGACCTTTACGGTCAACACCTTCAAAAGCTCGTTGGTCAATCACATGGCGAACATCTCGACGCGCGGATTTGTCGGCACCGGACAGTCGCAACTCATCGGTGGTTTCATTATCACTGGCGGTCCGAAGCTGGTTTTGGTTCGGGCCATGGGACCGTCGCTCACCGCCGCGGGGGTAACGTCAGCGCTAGCCAATCCCGCGATCACGCTTTATGCCGGGTCGACTCAGCTGGCTTCAAATGACGATTGGAAAACGAACGCGAATGCGGCTGAAATCATCGCGAGCGGGATTCCGCCCACGGACGACTTGGAAGCAGCTTTACTAATCCGCCTCGAACCAGGCGCCTATACCACGATTATGAGTGGAAGTGGCGGCACGACGGGAATTGGTCTCGTGGAAGTGTACGAGATGGGTTCGGACTAAATACATTTAGCTGGAGTAACGAAGGCCTCGCGTCCTCACCGGCGCGGGGCCTTCTTGTTTAAGCCTACCAGGACGGGATAACGTCGAGCATTCGTTTCCGGAGCGTCTCGTCCGGAAGGCGGCCCGCGCCGGCCTGCATGTTGTCTTCCAGATGACGGCTCTTGTTCGTCGCCGGGATGGCACACGTCACCGCGGGATGCGCCAGGATCCACTTGAGAAAGAACTGCGCCCACGAATGACAATCGAATTCCGCCGCCCAATCCGGCAACGGCTTTTGTCTCATGCGCTGAAGCAAGGTCATTGCTTTTGTTTCTTGCGCCGACGCGGTCACGCGTGTCAGGAGCACGCCCGCCGCTCCGTGGGCGATCAAGGTCGCCGCCTTTCTCCTCGACATCCTCATGCGGGCGGTGAAATCAAAACGGAGCGCGAACCGTTAGTATCGAAATTGGTAATTGGCTGAGGACAAATTGCCCACATGAGTGAGGCCGCTGGGCATGATTACGTAGCCGCGCAGTTTTCTCTGGTCCCGCTTCGAAACAAAGATGCCGCCTTCGTGAGGCAGACCGCCGGAGAAGGAGCGCTGGTAGATCGGGCGCGGCGCTCGGTAGTAGTAACCATGAGGGTCGGAAGAATCGAGGACGTAGAGTCCGCGCGGAAAATGAAGGGTTCCGGCGGAAGTTTCCGAGCGCAGTTCTACATACCTGGGAATGGTTGACGTTCCCGCCGGATTAATGGACTGGCGTCGGTCGGTGCCACCGCACCCGTTGAGAAGAAAAGCGGCGCCCAAAACGGCGACGATTGCGATTGCGCGCATGCTTCTCCCTACTTCCAACCGTGAAGGCGTCAATCATAAAGGCGATCCAACGCGCAGTTGCGCTTCGGGAAAACGGCGATCATGCTTCTGCTCGCATGACGCCAACTACGCGCAGGAATTTCATCAAGGTCTCGGCTGCGGCTGGGGGAGCTTTGGGTCTCGGACTTTTTTCGGAGGCGGGCGCTGAAGAAAAACCAAAGCCGATGCGCATTTTGATTCTTGGCGGCACCGGATTCACCGGGCCGTTTCAAGTTCAGGACGCACTCGCCCGCGGCCACAAGGTCACCGTTTTCAACCGGGGCAAAACGCACCCGGGCGAATTGCCCAAGGAAGTCGAGCAATTGATCGGTGATCGCAACGGGCAGCTCGACGCGTTGAAAAACCGCAAATGGGATGTCGTCATTGATAACCCGACTTCCGTGCCCGTTTGGGTGCGGGACGTTGCTCAGGTTTTGAAGGGCAACGTGGAACGTTATATTTTCATCTCCACGATTTCCGTTTACGCGGACACGAGCAAGACAGGCATCGACGAGGACGCGCCGCTCGCGAAATACAATGGCCCGGACGCGATGAAAGAATCGCGTGACAGCATTCTCGCGTCGAAATACCTACTCTATGGACCACTCAAGGCGCTCGCCGAGCAGGAGGCCGAGAAGTGGTTCCCGAAAAAAACGCTGATCATCCGTCCCGGTTTGATCGTCGGGCCGCGGGACGAGACTGATCGGTTCACTTACTGGCCGGTGCGGATCGATCGAGGCGGCGAAGTCATGGCGCCGGGCGATCCGAGCGATCCCGTGCAATTCATCGATGGGCGCGACCTGGCCGAATGGGTCATCCGCATGGTGGAACAACGCGAGACCGGCGTCTACAACGCGACTGGGCCGGCTAAGACTCTTGGCGTCGGCGCGATGCTGGAAGGAATTAAGGCCGCTAACAAATCGAACGCGAGCTTCACCTGGGTGAATACCGATTTTCTCGAAGCACAGAAGGTTGCGCCCTGGTCGGACATGCCGGTGTGGGTCCCGCCGCGCGGCGAAGAGGCCGGGATGGGACGCATTAGCATTCAGCGCGCCTTGACCAAAGGTCTCACCTTCCGTCCCCTGGCTGACACCGCGCGCGACACGCTGGCGTGGTTTAAGTCGCAACCAGCCGAGCGGCAAGCCAAGTTAAAGGCCGGCCTTTCGCCAGAGCGTGAAGCGGAAGTGCTTGCGGCCTGGCACAAGCAGGTGAAGTAGCGCTGTAGTAGCCCCGCTCGGTCGGGGCGTCCGATCTTAGAATAAAGAGGAGCATCGCGGCCGATATGAAGAATTTTTTCGCCAGACTGCTCGGCCGCATCGTCGAGATCAGACCGGGCGAATTCAGCGCGCTTTGGCTCGCGTTTCTTTTTAACTTCGTGGTCCTCGGCGGCTATTACGTCATTCGCCCGATTCGTGATGAGATTGGCGCGAGCAGCGGCATTGAAAACCTGCCGTGGATGTTCACCGCGGTGCTCATTACCATGCTGCTGGCGAACGCCCTCTTCGCCGCCATCGTCGCGCGCATGTCGCGCCGCCGCTTCATTCCGATCGCCTACCGGTTTTTCATCGCGAATCTCGTCATCTTCTATCTGCTCATGCGCATAGTGCCGGCGACGCAACAGCAGCTCCTTGCTCGCTTTTTCTTCGTCTGGGTGAGTGTCTTTAACCTTTTCGCTACTACGGTTTTTTGGGCGTTCATGACCGACCTGTTCACGGCCGAACAAGGGAAGCGGCTCTTCGGCTTCATCGCCGTCGGCGGCTCGTTAGGCGGAATTCTCGGGCCGATCATTACAGCCTCGCTGGTTCATCGCGTCAGCACAGGAGTTTTTCTCCTCATCTGTGCGGCCATGCTGGAAATTGCGGCGCAATGCGTGCGCTTTTTTCCTTCGGCTACGCATCCGGCCGATCAGGATCAACGGCAAACTTCCGAGAAACCAATGGGCGGAAATATTTGGGAAGGTGTCGTGCACATTTGCCGGTCGCCCTATCTGCTCGGGCTTCTCCTTTTCATTCTGCTCTACACCAGCACATCGACCTGGGCCTATTTCCAGCAAGCCGACCTGACCAGGTTTCAGATTCAGGACAGCGCGACGCGGACGGAGTTTTTTGCCAAGCTCGATCTCTCGGTCAACACCCTCACGGTTCTCATTCAGGTTTTTCTGACCGGGCGATTGCTAAAATGGCTCGGCGTGGGACTGACCCTGGTCCTGATGCCGGCGCTGAGTCTGCTCGGTTTCATGGCCATTGGTTTCACTCCCGTTCTGATGGCGCTCGCCATCTTTCAAGTCCTGCGCCGGGCTGCAACGTTTGCCCTAACCAGACCCGCGCGAGAGGTCCTCTTCACCGTCTTGCGCCGCGAAGACAAATATAAGGCGAAGAGTTTCATCGACACCTTTGCCTACCGCGCTGGCGATCAAATCGGGGCGTGGTCCTACCGCGCTCTGCACGATCACGGTTTCAACATTAGCGCGACCAGCTTCATCGCGGTGCCGTTCGTCGCTCTTTGGTGTGGTCTCAGTATCTGGCTCGGGTGCAAACAGACCGCCATGGCACGAGAACGCCATCTGCAATCTGCTCAAGCTTGAACAAGCTGGAGTTAGAATGCGCGTGGGCGCTCTCTCACGCTTCTGGTAGCGTGCTGACTTACATCTTATGAAACACGTCCTCGGCATCGGCGGAATCTTCTTCAAGGCAAACGATCCCGAGAAACTGGGCGAATGGTATCGGAAACATCTCGGACTGGAGGTGGAAGAATATGGCGGGGTCACTTTCCGGGAGCCAGCACCCGACACTCAGCCACGACCGAATCGCCAGGCCTACACTGTTTGGTCTCCTTTCGCGGCTGATACGGAGTATTTCGCTCCGAGCGACAAGCCTTTCATGATCAATTTTCGCGTGGTGGACCTTAACGTTTTGCTGGCCAAACTGCGCGAACAAGGCGTGACCGTGGATGAGCGAGCCGAAAAATCGGAGTTCGGGTTACTTTGGCTGGGCAATGGATCCCGAAGGAAATCGGATCGAGCTCTGGGAGCCCCGGGCCCTGTGAATCGGTAAGACCTAACGGCCAATATCTTCATTCCATAGCGCCGGATTTTCTGAAATAAATTTTTGCATCATCACCACGCATTCGATCAGGTTCAGATCGATTACTTCAACGCCATGAGAGCGCATGAACTCCGATGCCCCCGCGAACGTGCGGCTTTCACCCACAATTACTTTCTTGATTCCGAACTGGACCACCGCGCCCGCGCACAGAAAGCAAGGCATCAAGGTGGAGTAAAGGACGGTCCGGCGGAAAGAACCAAGCCGGCCCGCGTTCCGAAGGCAATCGATCTCGGCGTGGGTAACGGGATCCGCTTCCTGGACCCGCTTATTGTGTCCCACTCCCACGAGCCGGCCATCAAGCACTAAGGCTGAACCAATCGGGATCCCGCCTTCCGCGCGACTCTTCTGGGCTTGCGCAATCGCGGCCCGCATGAATTCATCGGTGGTTGTCATCGTAAAGCGAACTTAGCTCGGATCGGCTGATTCCAGCGTGGCGTTTAGAAGGTTTTGAAAGGCACGAATATCGTGAGGCAAGAGGGTGGGCGGTGAGGGTTTCGAACCCCCGACCTACTGGGTGTAAACCAGCCGCTCTACCACTGAGCTAACCGCCCCTAAGAATCGCGCACTATAACTATCGTCAAGTCTCGCGCCTATCTTATTTTTCGGTGCTCTTCTTCTACGCTGATTTAGTAACTAAATCTAGCCCTCATAACTTATTCTCTATTTCGCTTGCAGTTATTTTTTGGAGAGCTATGTAGTTGGCCATGGACCTATCTCTTCAAAAATTAACGCAAGCAGTTTCCTTAAGGCAGCAGATCAGCGCCCTGGAGCAACGTTTGTCCACTCTCTTTGGTGGTTCGACTAGCTCTGGCGCGGCCAAACGCACCGGTCGCCGAGGTGGTGGCCGTCGCCGCCGGCCGATGTCGGCTGCTACTCGGGCGAAACTCGCCGCCGCAGCTAAAGCACGCTGGGCTAAACGAAAAGGCACTAGCTCGGCCGCGAAAGCGCCCGCTCGCAAAAAGGGCGGCCTCAGTGCCGCGGGCCGCAGAAAACTATCTGAGTCGATGAAGGCGAGATGGGCCAAGCGCCGCGCCGCGGGCGGTGGTTCACCGGCCAAAGCGACGGCGAAGAAAAAAGGCGGACTTACGGCCGCGGGTCGCAAAAAACTTTCTGACGCCATGAAGGCAAGATGGGCAGCGCGCCGAAAAGCTGGCGGTAAGAAATAAGCAACTGCTCCTAATTCGAATCTGCATCAACGCGAGCTTTCTCACGGAAGCTCGCGTTGATCGTTTTAGGGCATGAAACCATCGAAGCCGATGGAGTAGTTAGGTAACTGCCACCCGCAGCCGGAATCTGCGTTAGGTCTGGCCGATCCAGGTAGCAGGCGCGATCTCTTCCCAGCGTTCCCGGACCGCCTCGAATTCGGCCTTACTTAGAAGGCCAGCTTCCACCAGCCTGGCGTTTTGAACCCAGCGCTCCGGTTTGGCTGTGCCAACTATGGCGGTGTGCACGCCCGGGACGCTGAGAGTAAAGCGCAAGGCGTGCGCGATTGATTCTTCCAGCGGACGATGTCGAATGAAGTCGTAATGGAGCTTGTTTAGCCGATCCCAGTAAGCGTGATGATAAGACTCGATGGGTTTGTGATTCTCTTTCCAGGCTGCGTTTGCGATAGGGCGTTTGGCTATCACACCCATCTTTTGTTCGCGCGCTCGCGGCAACGTCAGATCGAGCGCCTCCTGGTCCGCCACGCTGATTGATGTCTGCAAGGTATCGAACGCGCCGCATTCAACCGCATACTTGGCCGCGAGGCTGTCGCCGCTGTAGCCGAGGTAACGCGCGTAGCCTCTTTCTCGCGCGGTTTGCAGCGCGGCGATCGCGTCCCCTTTGCGCAGAACTGATTCCGAGCAGCCATGCAGTTGGATCAAATCAAGGCGATCGGTTCGTAGGCGGCGCAAGCTTCGTTCGATGCTTTCGAGCAAGGAGGCCGGCGACCAATCTTCGCTTCCTACTCCACGCGGGTGCCCGGCCTTGGTGAAAAGGTAGAAATCGCTGCGGCGAGCGCCCACCGTGTTGCCGATGATTTCCTCGCTGCCTTCATAGCACTCGCCGGTATCGATAACATTCAAACCGGCATCAAGCGCGCTTTCGAGCAGCTGTTTGACCGTCTCTTCCGTCGCGCCTTCAAAACCGATTTCGGCTCCGCCGAAGCCAAGGACGGAGACATGCATGTCCGTATTGCCGAGCTGGCGCTTTTCCATCGGAGTGAAAGTAACTGGCGCTACCGCTTTGTCATCTAACCCATTAGAAACGCAGCCGGGTTTTCCCGGAGCCCGCTCCAATCCGTCCAATCTCTTTTGCTCTTAGCTGACGCGCCAGGTTCTTCGCGTTCTTCGCCGAAACGATTGCGACCATGCCGATGCCCATGTTGAAAACCTGATACATTTCGGCTCGTGGGACTTTTCCGCGGTGTTGCAACAACTCAAAGAGTGCTGGGACGCGCCAGCTTTTAGTCTCAATGATAGCGTCGCAATTATTGCGCAACACCCGCGGCAGGTTATCGACCAGGCCCCCGCCGGTGATGTGAGCGAGGCCGTGAATCTTTCCTTGGGGAATTTTCGCGAGCGAGGGCTGATAGTTCTTGTGCACCCGCAATAGCTCGGCGCCTAACGAATGCTTGAGCCCCTCGATCTTCGAGTCCGGCCTAAGCCGCATCTTTCCGAAAAGAATCTTGCGCGCGAGCGAGTAACCGTTCGTATGCAGGCCATTCGACGGCAGGCCGAGGATGACGTCCCCCGGTTTGATCCTGCTGCCGTCGATCATTTTCGATCGATCGACCACGCCGACGATGCAGCCGGCGAGATCGTATTCGCCTTTGCGATACATGCCGGGCATCTGCGCGGTTTCTCCGCCAATAAGGGCGCAACCCGCGGCGCGACAAGCCCGCGTGAAACCGGAGAGAACCTGATCGAAGACTCGTGGTTCCAGCTTCTCGGCTCCGATGTAATCGAGGAAAAAAAGTGGGCGCGCTCCGAGCACGGCAATGTCGTTCACGCAATGATTGACGAGATCGGCGCCGACCGTGTCGTGCCGATCGAGCGCGAACGCGATCTTCAATTTCGTGCCGACGCCATCGACGCTCGCGACGAGGACCGGCTCGCGCATTCCGGAAAAATTCGGAGCAAAGAGCCCGCCGAACCCGCCGACTTCTCCGAGTACCTCGGGACCATGCGTGCCCTTTACGCGAGCCTGAATGCGCCGCTTGACCAGGTTCCCCAGATCAACGTCAACGCCCGCTTGCGCGTAGGCTTTTTTCTTCTTTGTCATGTCGAGCCCGGAATGACAAGCGACGACCGCCTACTTCAAGTTCGCAAACAAGGTCGGATGCGCTTCCTCGGCCGCGAGCGCTTTGGAGCGTCCTTCGCGTTTCTCCATGATGTATTTGTCGAGCTCCGGATCGACGGGAAGTGGATAGTTGCCGGTAAAGCACGCAAGACAGAACTGATTCACCGGTTTCCCCGTCGCGCGGACCATTCCTTCCACGTCCAGATAACCGAGGCTGTCCACTCCAAGATATTTGCAGATCTCATCCATCGGCATCTGGTTCGCGATCAATTTTTCCGGATCGGGAAAATCGATCCCGTAATGGCAGGCGTAGCGATGCGGCGGACAACTTACCCGCATGTGCACTTCTTTCGCGCCGGCTTCGCGCAGGTTCACCACCCGCGCGCGCGCGGTCGTTCCGCGCACGATGGAATCGTCCACCACCACGACGCGTTTTCCTTCCACGGCTTCCTTGATCAGGTTCAATTTCACCCGGACATCGAAATCGCGGATGAGCTGGCTGGGCTGAAGAAAGGTGCGGCCGATGTAGTGATTGCGGACAAAGGCGTGTTCGTACGGCAGTTTCAATTCGTGGGCGAAACCGAGTGCGGCGTAGTTTCCCGAGTCGGGCACGGGAACCACGATGTCCGCATCGACCGGAAACCTTCTCGCCAGTTCACGACCCATCTCGGTGCGAACCTTGGCCACGTTCACGCCACCCATGATGCTGTCCGGCCGCGCGAAGTAAACGTACTCGAACATGCAAAAAGCCTGCTCCTCCTCCGGGAAAGGCCATTCGGAGCGGACTCCGTCTTCGCTGATGATCACCACTTCGCCCGGTTCGACTTCCCGGATGAACTCCGCGTGCACCAGATCGAACGCGCACGTTTCCGAAGCGAGAATGTAGGCGCCATCCAGTTTGCCGAGGACGAGCGGACGAAAGCCAAACGGATCGCGCACGCCGATGATCTCGCGTTCGCTCATAATAATAAGGCTGAAGGCGCCCTCTAGCCGGCGCAGGACGCTGAGCGGCGTGCCGCCATTTTTTGACGGCTGCGCGAGGAGATGCGGAATGATTTCACTGTCGGCGGTCGTTTGGAAAATCGAGCCTTTCCGCTCGAGCTCGTCGCGGAGAACGGCGGCGTTGATCAAATTCCCATTGTGCGCGACGGCAATCTGGCCGCGAAAACAATCGACCACGAACGGCTGCGCGTTTTTCAACGTGCTCGAGCCCGTCGTGGAATAGCGCGCGTGCCCGACCGCGCGCGTGCCCTTCAGGCGCTCGAGTTCATCCGCGCCGAAAACCTGCGAGACCAGACCCATATCGCGATGAAGCTGAAAGGTGGAGCTGGGGCCGTCGCTGGTGACGATGCCCGCGCTTTCCTGGCCGCGATGCTGGAGCGCGAACAGACCGTAGTAGGTGAGCACGGCGGCGTTCGGATGACCGAAGACCGCGAAGATGCCGCACTCGTGCTGTGGGTACGCGTGCGCCGGATGTTCGGTCTCAATGTTCGATCCAAGCGACATCTTCGTGAAGCATGCGCCAATCGATCCGCGAATCAATTGCGACAATTGCTCACAAGCTCGGCATCGAGTCCGTTTCCGTGTCGACCGCGCGGCGAATGGCGTGAAACCAATCGTCGTAAAGATCGTCGATGGGCCAGGCTAATTCCGCGCCCGCGTCTTTTAACCGCAGCGTCTTCGTGATGACGTGGCCAAGCCGGCGATGGGGAATCTTTTTTTTCTCGAGCACGGACAGGGCTTTCTCCGCGTGCTCCGGCGCGCACGAGATCACAATGCGCGACTGCGCTTCGTTGAAAAGAGCTTGCGGCGAAATCGCCAGATCGATCTCGGCGCCGAGCGGTCCGCTGGGGTTGAAGCACGATTCGGCCAGCGTCACAGCCAGGCCGCCCTCCGAACAATCGTGCGCGCTTCGAACGAAACCGGCACGAATCAGTTCGCGGACGGAATGTTGCACGGCCAATTCGCGCTCGAGATCGAGTCGCGGCGGCCGCCCTTCTTTGCGGCCATAACAGACCTTGAGGAAATGGCTCGCCCCGATTTCAGATCCCACTTCGCCGACCAGAATAATCACATCGCCCTCGGCTTTGAAAAACTGGGTCGTGATATGCGCTTCGTCGTCGATCAAGCCGACCATCGCGACGGTGGGTGTCGGATCGACCACGCCGGCCGGGCTCTCATTATAAAGAGAGACATTTCCACCGACCACCGGGGTGCCGAAGGCGCGGCAGGTTTCGGCCACCCCCTCCACTGCTTCGCGCAGCTGCCA
The DNA here is from genome assembly GCA_003244145.1 of Chthoniobacterales bacterium. GTDB lineage: Bacteria > Verrucomicrobiota > Verrucomicrobiia > Chthoniobacterales > UBA10450 > AV80. The sequence continues at coordinate 13,617 of QHBM01000058.1, read as the reverse complement.
GAAATTTTCCGGCTTATAGGGATTTCCGAAGTTTAGGTTGTCAGTCACGGCCAGCGGCGTCGCGCCGGAACAAGTGAGATTGCGGGCCGCTTCGGCCACGGCGATGCGGCCGCCTTCCCGCGGATCGAGCCGGCAATAGAGCGAATTGCAATCCGTGGTCGCGGCCAAAATCTTGTTCGCCTCCCGGACGCGGAAAACCGCCGCATCGGAGCCAGGCCAAACTACCGTGCCGGTGCGCACCATGTGATCGTATTGCCGATAGACCCAGTTCTTCGAAGCGATGGTCGGATCGCGCAGCAGGAGACGGAGAGATTCCACCGCGGATGGCGCGGATGACTCGGATATTTTTTGCCGCAGTTCTTCATCCGTGTAATCCGCGCCATCCGCAGTTGGCTTCCTTGCTTCCCGGGAATAAAGCGGCGCTTCATCCGCCAGCGGCTTCGCGGGAATCTCGGCGGCCAAAGTTCCGTTGTTGCGCACGCGCATCATTCCATCATCAGTGACACGGCCGATTTCGGCGCAGGGCACGTCCCATTTTTCAAAAACGTCGCGCACGACTTTTTCGTGGCCGTGCTTGGCGATGATGAGCATTCGTTCCTGCGATTCACTGAGCAGGATTTCATACGGCGTCATGCCTGGCTCGCGTTTTGGAACCTTCGCCAGATCGATCTCGACGCCAGTGCCGCCACGGCTTGCCGTTTCGCAGGTAGAACAGGTCAACCCGGCCGCGCCCATATCCTGAATGCCCGCGACCGCATCCGTCGCCAGCAATTCCAGACACGCCTCGAGCAGCAGCTTCTCTTTGAATGGATCGCCCACCTGCACCGCGGGCCGATCCTCCCGAGACTCCTCCGTGAGCTCGCGCGAAGCGAAGGCCGCGCCCGCGAGTCCGTCACGGCCGGTCTCGGCCCCAACATAAAAAACGGGATTGCCGACGCCGCTGGCCGCGCCGCGCGCGAGTTGTTCGTGCCGCAGAACGCCGAGGCAAAAAACATTCACGAGCGGATTTCCCTCGAAACTTTCGTCGAAATAAATTTCGCCGCCGATGGTCGGAATACCGATGCAATTGCCATAGTGCGCGATGCCGGCGACGACCCCGGTAAAGAGCCGGCGATTCATTTTGACGTTCGGCCCGCTCCCCGTGATCGGACCGAAGCGCAGTGAATTCAGCAGAAATTCCGGGCGCGCCCCCATGGTGAAAATATCGCGGATAATTCCGCCCACCCCGGTGGCCGCGCCTTGAAACGGTTCGATTGCACTGGGGTGGTTGTGGCTTTCGATTTTGAATGCGACCGCCCAGCCATCCCCGATATCGACCACGCCGGCATTTTCTTCACCGGCCTTGACCAGAATGTTCGGCCCGCTCGTGGGAAATTTCTTCAATTCGCGCCGCGAATTTTTGTAGGAACAATGCTCGCTCCACATCACGGAAAAAATGCCCAGCTCGGTAAAGTTCGGCTCGCGGCCGAGAATTTTTTTGATCCGCTCATACTCCTCCGGCATCAGGCCGTGCTTGGCGACGAGTTCGGGTGTGACGAGCGGATCGGTGGCGACGGACATCTGCTGCGCACGTTAGCTGATGCGCCCCGTCGCTCAACCCGCGAAAATTTCCCCGGCGCCGTGAATACGGGACATGCCGGAGCCGTCCAATCTTGAACCGGCAGCGTCCCTTCTCGGGCGTCCGGGAGTTGGCTTGGAAACGAATCCAAAGCAACTGTTAAACAATCAACCTTGGAGGAAATATCATGAAGAAATCTATTCTGATTCTCGCTTGTGCCGCGATCGCGCCTTTCGCGTTCGCTCAAACAAGCACGACCACCACTGAGTCGACGACGACGAAGAAGAATCCTGTCGCCAGCACGACTGAAACTACCACCACGACCACTTCGACGGATGGCACGGTGACGACATTTGAACCCGGCAAGACCATCGTAGTCCGCCGCGTCGGCGTGACGGATCCGATTAGCTATATCCTGGGCAAGACCGTTCATTACGTGAACAAAGCCGGAAAAGAAATCGAAGCTTCGATGATCAAACCGGGCGCGAACGTGCACGTGTATTATGACGGCGCCGGGGAAACACGCACGGTGACCCGCGTGGTTGTCGACGATTAAGCAATAGCCAACAATCAACTGGAGAGTCGCAGATTCCGCGTGAATCTGCGGCTTTTCATTTTCAGCGCGAGACGCGAGATTGCCGGCATGGACATTAGCACGATCGCGAACGTGGCCACGGCGATCACCGTCATTACCGGCGCGCTCTTTGGCTGGTTCGAGGTGCGCCATTTCCGCCGAGAGCGGGAGGAGCGAGCGGCGTTCGAGTTGCTCCACACCATGTTGACGAGCGAATGGCTGCGCTCGGCCGTCCTGATTGATACCGTGCCGGACAACGTCGCGCCGGAAGTATTGGAAGCCGATGCCAGAATGCTCGATGCCGCGCATTCGATTGGGTTAATCCTCGAGGCAGTCGGGTATGCGGTTTACGCAAGAATAGTTCCACTCGGCATGGTGGATGACATGATGGGAGGCATCGTGCGAGTGAGCTGGCGGAAAATGGAAAGATACGTAATGCACGACCGCGCCCGGAGCGGATCCCAGAAGGGCTGGGAATGGTTTCAGTGGCTTTACTTGCAGGTGGAGAAGCATGGAAAGAGCAAGACCAGTTTGCGGCTCGGGGCCTTCGATGCCCATCGCGACTGGAAGCCGTAGAGTTGCGTTTCCAGCCCAAATCGCAGAGCATTGCGCGATGGCTTTTGACCTAAAGGAAATCGTCGCGGCTCGCCTCGGGGAAAATTATCAGCTCCACGAGCGCCACCTCAACCGCACGCTCGTCGCCGCGCAGCGCGTGATCGGTTTCGACAAGGTCTATGCGCGGGCCGAGGGCGCGTATCTCTACGACATGGATAACGCCGCTTACCTCGATTTTCTGAGCGGCTACAGCGTTTTCAATATCGGCCGGAATCATCCGGTGGTGAAAAAGGCAATTCGCGACATCCTCGATCTCGATTTGCCGAACATGGTCCAGATGGATTGCTCGCTCTTGAGCGGGCTCCTGGCGGAAGCGGTCACGAAGCGCACGCCGCCTCATCTCGACGCGGTTTTCTTTTGCAACTCCGGCACCGAAGCGATGGAGGGCGCCCTGAAATTCGCGCGGGCGGCCACGCAGCGAAAACGGGTCATCTCGCTGGAGAGCGCTTTTCACGGGCTCAGTCTCGGTTCGCTCTCACTCATGGGTTGCGAAAGTTTCACGGAAGGCTTCGGCCCGCTCATGGAAGGATTCGAAACGCGGGTGGCGCTCGACGATATCGAATCGCTCGAGCGTGAATTGGCGAAGGGCGATGTCGCCGCTTTCGTAATCGAGCCGATCCAAGGCAAAGGCTGCAAATCACCGAAGACCGATTTTTTCCAGCGCGCGCAGGAGCTTTGCCGGAAGCACGGCACGATATTTCTCTGCGACGAAATTCAGACTGGCCTCGGCCGCACCGGCAAGATGTTTGGGTTCGAACATTGGAATCTCGAGCCGGACATCATCACGCTCGCGAAAAGTCTGAGCGGCGGCTATGTCCCCTGCGGCGCGATCGTGACCCGGCGCGAGATTTATCAAAAGACCTTCAGTCGGATGGACCGTTGCGTGGTGCATTCGACCACATTCGGCCGCAACAATCTCGCGATGGCGTGCGGGCTCGCGTCGCTCGAAGTGATCGACGATGAAAAGCTGGTCGAGAACTCCGCGAAAATGGGCGCGTTGCTCATGGAGCGGATCGATGCGTTGCGCGCGAGGCATTCCTTCATCAAGGAAGTCCGTGGCAAGGGGCTCATCATCGCGATCGAGTTCCATGAGCCGACGGAGTTCAAACTCAAGATGGGTTGGAAACTTTTGCACAAAGTGGACAAGGTCCTCTTCGCCCAAATGGTCGTGACCCAGATGCTGAGCAAGCATCGCATCCTCACGCAGGTCGCCGGCCACGCCATGGACGTCGTGAAGATTTTGCCGCCGCTCATCATCGGCGAACGCGAAGTCGAGATGTTCGTCAACGCGCTCGACGATGTCCTGACGGAATGCCGGAAATTTCCGGGACCGATGTGGGAGATCGGACAAAATTTTGTCCGGCACGCCCTCGGATCAAAGCGCCCAGCGAGCGGTCGCCAGCCGATTTCAGCGTAACGAGACGGCCCGTTTTGCGTGGCCCGGGCGGGTATTTCGAGATGAAGTCAGTGGCGTCCCGAACTAGCAATCAAATGCTCGCCTTCGATGCCACGTTTGGAATGTTTACCGGGTTTGAAACCCTGTGTGTCCGAGGAGAAGCGCGTTTTACCTCCGATTTGTGGGCGGAGATTGCAGCCGCGGGAGTTTGTTATTGTCCAGTTTTGCGGCCGGCGTTACGCTGAAAGCGAACCGAAGACAATTCTGCTTCGGTCAAATCTGAGGAGCCAATGCCATGACCACCGCCACCGCCGAACAAGCGAAAACTGGAATGAAACTCAGCCAGCTCGAGCAGCTGAAGAAATTCACCGTGGTCGTGGCCGATACGGGCGACTTCCAGAGCATCAAGGAGTTCAAGCCGCGCGATGCGACAACGAATCCGAGCCTGATTTATGCGGCGACCCAAAAGGAACAATATTTCCATTTGCTCGATGAAGTGCTGGCGGACCGCAAGAACTCGGGGCTCTCGGGTGCGGCCCAGATCGAGGACGTCATTGATAATCTGCTGGTAAAATTTGGCTGCGAGATTTTGAAGATTGTCCCGGGCCGGGTCTCAACCGAAACCGACGCGCGGCTCTCGTTCGACACGGAAGGCTCGATCAACAAAGGCCGTCAGCTCATCAAACTCTATGAAGAAAAGGGGATCAACCGGCAGCGGGTACTGATCAAAATCGCGTCCACGTTTGAAGGGATCAAGGCGGGCGAAGTGCTGGAGAAGGAAGGGATTAATTGCAATCTCACCCTGATGTTTTCGCTGCCGCAGGCAGTGCTCTGCGCGGAGGGAGGCATCGAGCTGATCTCGCCATTTGTCGGGCGCATCTACGATTGGTTTAAGGCGGCGAACAAGAAGGAATACACCGGCGCGGAAGATCCCGGTGTGCAATCAGTCCAGGAGATCTACACCTATTACAAAAAGTTCGGCCACAAAACCGAAGTGATGGGCGCGAGCTTCCGCAATATCGGACAGATCCTCGAGCTGGCCGGTTGCGATTTGCTCACGATCAGCCCCGATCTCCTAGAAAAATTGGCGGAATCCGACGGCCCGGTGGAACGCAAGCTGGACCCGGAAAAGGCGAAGAGCGCGAACGTGGAACGGCTCGAGCTCGACGAAAAGAAATTCCGATATCTGTTCAATGACAACGCGATGGCGACGGAAAAGACGTCTGAAGGCATCCGGAAGTTCTCGGCCGACATCGTGAAGCTGGAGAAATTCGTCGCGAGCAAGATTAAGTAGGTTTCAGATTTTCAGCTTTTCGGAATTTCAGCGTTTCAGGGATGTTCAACGTCGTCCTGATCGAGCCGGAGATTCCGCCCAATACGGGGAACATCGGGCGGCTCTGTCTCGCCACCGGTTCGACCCTGCATCTGGTCAAGCCGCTGGGATTTTCGATTGACGACCGGGAACTAAAACGCGCCGGCCTCGATTACTGGAAGGAGGTCGATGTTCGCCTCTGGGATTCGTTCGAACACTTGCAGCAAGCGCACCCACCGGAGTCGCGCTTCTATTTTCTGACCACGAAATCGGATCGCGCTTACTTCGACATTCGTTTTCTGCCGGGGGATTTTCTGGTTTTCGGACGCGAGACCAAGGGACTGCCGGAGCCTCTGCTCGCGCGCCACGCCGCACAGTTACTCACGATCCCGATGCGAGGGACGCGCAGCCTGAATCTGGCGACCGCAGTCGGGATCGTTTTGTTCGAGGCGATGCGCCAGCAGCATTGACGGCCCTGCTGGGAAAAGGCTGGGAGCAACCAAACGCCCGCGAGCCACGAATTAATAAGTGAAGGGCTTGAATAAACGGGCCCGGGCGCGGTCTAACCTTTCGAACACAATTATGAAAACATTCCTTCTCTTAGCTCTTTCTCTGACCACCGCCCTGGCGCAGGTCGCCCGCGCGGAGGATTTGGACCAGATCAAACATCCGAACAAGCCCGCAAAGGCGCCGGCCCGACAGCCGGCGGTGATACAGGCGCCGCGGATCCAGCAAAATGCGACGGTGCGTCAACACACGCCCGTTTATCGGACACCGCAGATCAACGCGAACACGAATCAGAACTTCAGAACGCGAACGTTTACGAACCAGGATTCGGTCCGGCGGTTGAACCGGGATTCGGAGTTCGCTCCTCGTATTCGAACCAATCCGAGAGTCGTGACGACACCGCCAGCGGTCACGATCCCGCAAACAAACACCACGGTGCAATCGAACGTAGTTACGCCGAATCGGTTCAACCGGGAAAATTTGAATCGGAGAACAGATAGAAATTGGCAGAACCGGACAACGACTAACAATTTCCAGAACCAGACAACGCCTAATTTCGACCGGGACGATGCGCGCCGCCGCGACCGCCATCATCATGATCGCGGTTGGTGGAGAAGCCGCTACAGCCGGTTCGTCCTTTTCGGGGGTGGATATTATTACTGGAACAATAACTACTGGTACCCGGCTTACGGATACGATCCGTACTACAGCACCTATTCCTACGACGAACCGATCTACAGCTACAACGATCAGGACCCAGGGCAGGTGATCGCGAGCGTTCAGACTGAGCTCCAACGGCTCGGATATTACCGCTACGCCGTGGATGGCCTGATGGGGCCCGGGACCCGCGCGGCGCTGGCAAATTTCCAGCGCGACAATGGCCTCTCGATCACAGCAGCGATTGATCGGCGGACGCTCCAGTCGCTCGGTCTGGGTTAACCGGATTACATTCCTCTTCTGAAAGCCGCACGATGGGATGACCGTCGTGCGGCTTTTTTCTGCCTTGGCGGATTGCGCGCACGATCGATTCGGCCAATGCTGATGGCCCAATGACTGAACCGCAACTCGTGGCCCGCGATCTGCGCCGCTCTTTTCGCATTGGCTCGCGGCGGATCGAAGTGCTGCGTGGCATCTCGATGGAGGTGACCCAGGGCGAAGCGGTTTTCCTTTGCGGAGCGTCCGGCGCGGGCAAGACAACGCTGCTCTACACGCTTGCGGGCCTCGAACGTCCGGAATCGGGCACGGTGGAATTTGAAGGCCGTCGTCTTTATACCGGCAGCGCTTCTTCGCAGGCCGAATTGCGGAACCGAAAAATGGGGTTCGTTTTTCAGGGGTATTTTCTGCTGCCGGAATTGACCGCGCTGGAAAATGTCATGTTGCCGGGATTGATCGGCGGAAATGGAAAGCGGGCGGTGGGCGAAGCGAGCCTGAGCGACGTTGGGCTTGCGGAACGAATGCACCATCTACCGGCCGAACTCTCCGGCGGAGAGCAACAGCGCGTGGCGATCGCCCGCGCGCTCACGAACGATCCGGACATTATTTTTGCGGACGAACCGACCGGGAATCTGGATTCGAAGACGGGCGACGTCATCATCGACCTGCTCCTCGACTTGGCGCGAAGCCGCAAGAAAACGTTGCTGGTGGTGACGCACGACTCCCGGCTCGCCGAACTGGGCGACAGACAATTGCGGATGGTGGATGGCGTGCTCCAATGAGGAAGGGGCGATTCGCCCCGGCCTTTCCGAGTCATGACAAAAGTGCCGCGCGAAAAATTCGTCCCGGCGGAATTGCGAAGCAGTGCCTACGAAGATCGGCCTCTGCCAATCGGCTACGGCCAGACAATCTCGCAACCGTTCCTGGTCGATTTCATGACGGAACAATTGCGACCCAAGGCCACGGATCGCGTTCTCGAAATCGGCACCGGCTCCGGTTATCAAGCCGCGGTCCTTTCGGAATTAGTCGCGGAGGTTTACTCGATCGAGATCGTGAGGCCGCTTGCGCAACGAGCCGAAGCGTTACTGAGCGAGCTGGGATATGGGAACGTCCACGTGAAAGCGGGCGATGGTTACCACGGCTGGCCGGAACACGCGCCGTTCGATGCGATCATCGTCACCGCCGCGCCCGATCACGTGCCCGCGCCACTGGTTGAGCAATTGAAGGAAGGCGGGCGCATGATCATCCCGGTCGGCGAATCCACCGCGCAGGATCTCTATTTGCTGGAGAAACGCGGCGGTCAGATCAAACAAACCGCGGTGAGTCCGGTCCGGTTCGTTCCTCTAACCCGGGAGCGCGAGGAGAAGCCCGCCGACCAGTAGAGCTTTCCTCTTGAATTGCCCTGCCGAACCGCCGAACGTTTTTCCGTGCTTACAAAAACTTCGACAGCTGACGCTGGTGCATTAGTCCTCGATCAACCGAAACGGAGCGGCGCAGCTCCGAAGGCTGCGGTTAAGCCAGCCGACGAAACGAGTTCGAAAACCTCCGGGCCCAAGGCGAAGGAAGTGCGCATCTATATTGATGGCGAATTTTTCGCCGAGGGCGACGCGAAGGTTTCCGTCTTCGACCACGGCCTGCTCTACGGCGACGGAATTTTCGAAGGAATTCGTTTCTACAACGGCCGCGTTTTCCGGTTGGACGATCATCTCGATCGGTTGTGGGATTCGGCCCGTTCCATCTGCCTCGAGATTCCCATCAGCCGGGCGGAGATGACCGAAGCGCTGTTGGAGACAATCCGCCAAAACGGATTACAGGAAGGATACATTCGCCAGATCGTCACGCGCGGCGTCGGCAATCTCGGATTGAATCCGGTGCAATGTAAGCGCCCGAGTGTAATCATCATCGCCACCACGATCGCGCTTTATCCGAAAGAGGTTTGCGAGAAGGGTCTGACGGTCGTGACCTGTGCGACGCGGCGGACCAGCCCGGCCGCGCTTAATCCGGCGGTGAAGTCGCTCAATTATTTGAACAACGTAATGGCGCGAATCGAAGCGAACCTCGCCGGCGCGGACGAAGCGCTCATGTTGAACGAGGCGGGCAACGTCGCCGAGTGCACGGCCGATAATGTTTTCATCATCAAGCGCGGCCAGATCTTTACGCCGCCGATTGCAGCCGGAGCATTGCGTGGGATCACGCGCTCGGTCGTGTTCGAGATCGCGGCCGAACTTGGCCTCAAAATCACCGAGACGGACATCACCCGCCACGATGTTTTTGTCTCCGATGAATGTTTCCTCAGCGGTACCGCGGCGGAAGTGATTCCCGTGGTCAAAGCGGATGGCCGCATGATCGGAAACGGCAAGCCGGGCTCGATCACGATGAGAATGATCGGGCGCTTCCGGGAACTGACACGCGAAACCGGCACACCGATCTTTGTTTAACTCAGCGAATGCGCAGTCGGCGCAGAAGGTGCTAAGGATGTCGGGAGTTGAATGTTTCCTGCGTTTGGAGGTCTAATCTACAGAGATGTTGTGCGACGTTTGCAAATGCAATGATGCGACAGTCTTCCTGACCCAAATCCTGGAAGGCAAAATGCAGAAGGTGAATCTCTGCGATGCCTGTTCGAAGGAAAAAGGCGTGCAGGACCCGACCGGTTTCGCTCTGGCCGATTTGCTCCTGGGCATCGGCGCGGCAGAAGAGATCGAGAAAGGCGCGCCATCGCAAAAGTGTCCGGTGTGCGGTTTCACCCAGGCTGATTTTAAGAAAACGGGCCGGCTCGGTTGCAGCGTCTGCTATGTCACGTTTGCGGAAGGGCTCGGCAGTTTGCTCAAGGCGATGCACAAAGGGACGGAGCATATCGGCAAACTCCCGCAGCGCGCCTACCGGGAAATCGAGTTGGGCGATCGCATGCGCGCTTTGGCCCAGGATCTCGAGAAAGCGGTCGCGGAAGAAAATTACGAGAACGCGGCGGCTTTGCGCGACAAGATCAAACAACTCGAACACGAGAAGGTAATCTAGAAATGAAATTCGCCAATATTATGTCCACCGGCGGCGAATGGCTGCGCGGTGAAGGGCCGCACCACCAGATCGTGATCAGCAGCCGGGTGCGGCTGGCGCGAAATCTCAAGCAACGCGCTTTTCCCGGGTGGGCTAAGAAAGCCGAACGCACCCAAATTCTCGAGCTGATCAAGCCGCGCGTCGAAGAACTGCCCGAGATGCAGGATTCCTTTTCGGAATTGTTGCAGGACCTTTCCGCGCTGGAAAAGCAGGTGCTGGTTGAGCGCCATCTCATTAGCCGCGAGCATGCCGCCAAAAGTGTCGGCAGCGCCGTGATCATGAATCGCCGCCAGACGTTGAGCATCATGGTCAACGAAGAGGACCACCTGCGGATGCAATCGATTCGTTCCGGCCTGCAACTCAAGAGCGCGTTCAAACTGGTCGATAAAGTGGACAGCACGCTCGAATCGAAACTCGATTTCGCCTACGACGCGCGGCTCGGTTATCTGACCGCGTGTCCGACCAACGTCGGCACAGGCATGCGCGCCTCCGCGATGCTCCATCTCCCCGGCCTGGTCTTGAGCGAGATGATCAATCAAGTCATCCAGGCCGTGAACAAAATCGGGCTGGCCGTTCGCGGACTCTACGGTGAAGGCACCGAGGCGATGGGCAATCTCTTCCAAATTTCCAATCAAACCACGCTGGGCGAGAAGGAGGACGAGATCGTTAATCGCCTCAGCAAAGTGATCGAGACCATCATCGAAAAGGAACACGACGCGCGTCAGATGTTGATCCAGAAAAAATCGAACACGCTTTGGGACCAGATCGGCCGCGCTTATGGCGTTCTCACTTTCGCGCACGCCATGACTTCGAAGGAAGCGCTCAATCTTCTCTCGATCATCAAGCTCGGCGTCGATCTCGGCGCGTTTCCTGAGGACCGGCGTTTGCCCATCGACGAACTGTTCATCGATACCCAGCCGGCCCATTTACAAAAGAGCTCGCAACAGAAGTTGAACGCGGAGGAACGCGACCATTTGCGCGCCCAGATTATTCGCGACCGTTTGCGGGTGTTCCCTAAACCTGATATTAGTAAAGTGGCGAGGGAATCGGAGAACGGATCGAGTCCCGAGCCGCAAACCAATGAATAATTTCACGCCGCGAGCCCAGCAAGTCCTGGCTCTCGCTCGAAAAGAAGCCGACCGCTTCAACCACAACTACGTCGGAACCGAGCACCTGTTGCTCGGCCTGATCAAGCTTGGACAGGGCGTTGCTGTCAACGTTCTCCAGAAGATGGGTCTCGATCTCGAAACCGTGCGGATGGAAGTCGAGAAACAAGTCGGCTCCGGACCGGAGACGAAAATGGTCGGCAATATTCCCTACACGCCGCGAGTGAAGAAGGTGCTCGCGCTCGCGGGCAAGGAGGCGAAAGCGCTCAATCATTCCTACGTCGGCACCGAACACATTTTGCTGGGCCTCTTGCGCGAAGGCGAAGGCGTCGCCGCGCGCGTCCTCAAGAGCTTGGAAGTGGATATCGAGCGCACCCGCAACGAAATCTTGAAAGAGCTCGATCCCAATTTTACCCCGCCGGAATCGGAACAGGAAGGCGGCGGCGAGCCGTCGGGCTCGGGTAAGAAAGATGTGAAGACGCCGGCGTTGCGTGCGTTTGGCCGCGATCTCACCGAGCTGGCGAAGAAGGGCGAGCTCGATCCCGTCATCGGGCGGCACAACGAAATCGAGCGCGTCATTCAGGTGCTTTGCCGGCGCACCAAGAACAATCCGGTCCTGCTCGGTGAAGCCGGCGTCGGGAAGACCGCGATCGCGGAAGGCTTGGCGCAGGAAATCGCGAGCGGTAACGTGCCGGAACTATTGCGCGACAAAAAGGTCGTCACGCTCGATCTCGCCTTGATGGTGGCCGGCACGAAATATCGAGGCCAGTTCGAAGAGCGAATCAAGGCGGTGATGGACGAAATCCGCCGCTCCAAGAACGTTATTCTTTTCATCGACGAGCTGCATACGATCGTCGGCGCCGGTTCGGCGGAAGGCGCGATGGATGCCTCAAATATTATCAAGCCGGCCCTGAGCCGCGGCGAGCTGCAATGCGTCGGCGCCACGACCTTGAACGAATATCGCAAGTACATCGAAAAGGATGCTGCGCTGGAACGCCGTTTCCAGACGGTGAAGGTCGAGGCCCCGACGGTGGAGGAGACCATTCTGATTTTGAAGGGACTGCGTCCGAAATACGAAGCGCATCACAAGGCGAAGCTGACGGATGAAGCGCTGGCGGCGGCGGTGAAACTTTCCGACCGTTATATCACGGGCCGATTCCTGCCGGACAAGGCGATCGACGTCATGGACGAGGCCGGTGCCCGCGCGCGGATCAACGCGATGACGCGGCCGCCGGACGTGAAGGTGATCGAAAAAGAGATCGAAGAGATTCGCGTCGAGAAGGAAGCGGCGATCAAGGCCCAGGATTTCGAAAAAGCCGCCGCGCTTCGTGACAAGGAAAAGCAGGCGAAGGAAAAACTCGACGGCATTCTGACGCGCTGGCGCGAGGAGCGGGAAGAAAAGGAAGTGCTCGTGACCGCGGAGGACATGATGCACATCATCTCGAAAGTGACCGGTGTTCCGCTCCAGCGCATGGAGCAGAAGGAAACGCAAAAACTCCTGGCGATGGAAGCGGACATGAAGCAGCGCGTCATCGGCCAGGACGAAGCGGTGACGGCGATCAGCAAGGCGCTGCGGCGCTCGCGCGCCGATCTGAAAGACCCGAGACGGCCGATTGGCTCGTTTGTGTTCCTGGGGCCCACCGGCGTGGGCAAAACATTCCTCGCCCGCACGCTCGCGGAATTCATGTTCGGCGATTCGGATGCGCTCATCCAAATCGACATGTCGGAGTACATGGAAAAATTCACCGCGTCGCGGTTGATCGGTTCGCCCCCGGGGTATGTCGGTTACGAGGAGGGTGGCCAGCTCTCCGAAGCGGTGCGGCGCCGGCCTTATTCCGTGGTTCTTTTTGACGAGATCGAAAAAGCGCACCCCGACGTGATGCATTTGCTTCTCCAGATTCTGGAGGACGGCAAGGTCACCGACTCGTTAGGCCGGAAGATCGATTTCCGCAATACGATCATCATCATGACCTCGAATGTCGGCGCCGATCTGATCCGCCGGCAGACGACGATGGGCTTCGGTGCGCCGAAAGATTCGCAGGATTACGACACCATGCGCGACAAGATTCTCGAGGAGACCAAGCGCGTCTTTAAGCCGGAATTTTTGAATCGGCTCGATGAGATCATCGTCTTCCATACCCTGAGCAAGCCCGACCTGTTGAAGATCGTGGACCTCGAAGTGGATAAGGTGAAGCGGCGGTTGAAGCTGAAGGAAATCGAGATCGTGCTCGATGCTCCGGCGCATGAGTTCGTCATCAACAAGGGATACGATCCGACCTACGGCGCGCGTCCGATGCGGCGCGCGGTCGAGCGTTACCTTGAAGATCCGCTCGCCGAAGAACTGCTCAAGGGAACGGTGAAAGCCGGTGACGTCGTCGAAGTGACGGTGGCTGGCGACGACAAGCTCGGTTTCCACGTGACCGAGCCGCACAGCAGCACCGCGGCCAGCGCGAGTTAACTACGCGCGCGGATGCGCGGCGGAATAGGCTTTCTTCAAACGTTCCACCGTGACGTGCGTGTAGATCTGCGTCGTCGAGACGTCGGCGTGGCCGAGCAATTCCT
>QHBM01000012.1 GCA_003244145.1 Chthoniobacterales bacterium | reverse complement strand
GCTGATGTGCCGGTGCCCGCGGGCGCCGAGGTAATCGATGCCACCGGCAAACATGTTTACCCGGGGTTGATCAACGCCAACACCGTTCTCGGCCTGGTCGAAATCGGTGCCGTACGCGCAACGGTCGACGTCGAGGAATCGGGTGGAATCAATCCGAATGTCCGCAGCGCCACGAGCATCAATCCCGACAGCGAGTTGATCCCGGTCGCGCGCAACAGCGGCGTCCTCACGGCGCTCTCCGTGCCGGAGGGCGGACTTCTCTCAGGACAATCCGCAGTCCTGCGCCTCGATGGTTGGACGCCGGAAGAAATGACAATTCGCTCACCCGCCGCGATGCATTTGCGTTGGCCGAACCTGACCATCGATCGAAACCCGCACGCGAGGAAATCGATAAAGGACCAGCAGAAGGAAATCGACAAAGCGCAGAAACAAATCCGCGACGCTTTTCAAAATGCGCGGGCCTATTGGCAGGCGCGCAAGAATCCGTCTCCCGATTTCAAGTCAGACCTGAGATGGGACGCGATGATGCCGATCTTCGAGGGAAAGCTGCCGCTCTTCGTTCATGCCGGCACGCTCGCCCAAATCGAGGCCGCGCTCGCGTGGGCGAAGGAAGCGCGATTGAAGATTGTGCTGGTGGGCGGCAACGATGCCTGGCGCGTCGCTTCGCAACTCAAGGAAAGCGACACGGCGGTGATCGTGGGTCCATCGACGAGTTTGCCGCCGCGGCGTGACGACGCTTATGACAGCGCCTTGAGCAATGCCGCGAAGTTGCACGAGGCCGGCGTGCGTTTCTGCATCGCCTCGAACGGCCGCGGGGCCGAGACGAACGAACGGAACGTCGGTTACGAAGCGGCGCTGGCGGCGTCCCTCGGTTTACCGAAAGATGAAGCGCTGAAGGCCGTCACCCTTTATCCCGCGCAAATTCTCGGCTTGGCCGATCGCCTGGGATCTCTCGAAACCGGAAAGGCTGCGACATTGATCGTGACAAATGGCGATCCCCTCGATTTCCCCACGCAAGTCGAAGCCGCTTACATCGACGGCCGCAAGATCGACCTAACGACTCGACAGACGCGATTGCGCGACAAGTATCGCGAGAAATACAAGCGCAAGTAGCCGAGCAGTCGCTGTAGCCACGCTACAGCTCTCACCCACCGAAGGCATTTATCCCGGTAATATCGTTCCCGACGATCAGGGTATGGATGTCGTGCGTGCCTTCGTAGGTATAGACGCTCTCGAGATTCATGAAGTGCCGAATTACGGAATAACGATCCGTGATTCCGGCCGCGCCCAAAATATCTCGCGCCATGCGCGCGCATTCGCGGGCTATCCAAACGTTGTTGCGTTTCGCCAGCGAAATTTGCGCGGAACGCACCTCGCCCGCTTCCATTATGCGGGTGAGGCGTAGCGCGAGGAGTTGTGCCTTCGTAATTTCCTGCACCATCCAAACCAGTTTCTCCTGCACGAGTTGGAAGCCGGCGATGGGGCGGCCGAATTGCTCGCGCGATTTCGCGTAGGCGAGCGCCGTTTCGTAACAATCGATCGCCGCGCCAATCACACCCCACGCAATGCCCACGCGCGCCTGCGAAAGACACGACAACGGGGCGCGCAACCCTGACGCCTTTGGCAAACGGTTCTCCGCTGGGATCCGGCAATTTTCGAACCAGCATTCCGACGTGCGCGACATGCGCAGGCTGAATTTTCCTTCGATGTCCTGCGCGCGAAATCCGGGCGCGTCCTTCTCCACTACGAATCCGCCGACCTTTCCGTCGTCATCCTTCGCCCAAACCACTTTCACGTCCGCGATGGAGGCATTGCCGATCCAGCACTTGCTGCCGTTCACGACATAATGATCGCCGTCGCGTGTGGCGCGGGTCTCCATACCACCGGGGTCGGAGCCGTGTCCGTGTTCCGTCAGCGCGAAACAACCGACGAGTTCGCCCGAGACCAACCCCGGCAGCCAGCGCGCGTGCTGCTCCGGCGAGCCAAAGGAATGAATCGCGTAGAGCGCGAGCGAACCCTGCACCGACGCGAGCGAACGCAGGCCCGAATCGGCCCGTTCTAGCTCCAGCATGATGAGTCCATACGCTGTCTCGCTCAGCCCCGCGCAGCCGTGTTCCTTCAAATGCGGAGCGTAAAAACGAAGCGCACCCATGCGCGCGGTGAGGTGCTCCGGAAATTCACCCGCGCGATGGCAAGCCACGATCTCGGGCATGACTTCCTCCTGCACAAACCGCCGCGCTCGATCACGCGCGGCGCGCTCATCATCCGTGAGGAGTTCTTCGATGCCGTAGTAATCGAGCGAGTTCATATGGTTCGATTCAGGGATTGCGCACAAATGCGGTCACGCTTTTTCGAATGTTCGGAGAAAAGTGATGGCTTCCGCTCGCATCGGAAACGTGGCGTCGATCTTCGCACCGTTGTTGAATCGGATTTGAATCTCGAACATCTCTCTCTCCTCCGCGTCCTCGCGGACCCGAGAACTTCGCTCCTCCTCGATAAGGTAAGCAATCGCGCTCGCGACGTCTGGACACTCGACGGCGTGACCGCGCAGAACGGTGAGCCGGACCGAGACGACGCCTCGGAGCAGTGAAGCTTCAAGTCGCGTCTGGAACTCCGCGACTTCCGCCGCGTGAAGCCGATACAACCCTTTAGGAAACGTTCTATCGTTGCAGGCTGCGGCAGCCGCTCCCACTGCTCGATTTTTCGTCGGAATTCCTTTTCTGTCGTAATCCCGTCAACGGATGATGCATCGATGCCGACTTCTTGAAACGCCTCGATAATGGATGCGTAAGGTATGTGGAGAATGGAGAATCCTTTCGATTCCAACTGAGACAAGGCAGTTCGCGTGAACTCGCCAGCTAGCACTGCGCCGCAGAATGGTTGATGCCGCGAGAATGTTAAGGCGATGGGCAGAACCGCTGCTTCGATCTCTTGGACTTTGTTCTTGGAGTGTTTCGTGTATCTCCGCCACGCTGATTCTATGAAAGCAATGGGAACACCGAATGCATTCTCGGTGCCGCCACGTTCGAGCACATAATCGAGATCATGTCGATTGCCGTAACCATCCTGCCATGTCACTTTCGACAGATCTTTGCCACCCAGTTTCGCTCTCGCTCGTCGTGGCTTCTTGTAATCGAGGTAAAGCTCATGTTTCTCCGCGACACTCTTGAGTAGGTCGCGAACAAAGTGCTCGAAGAGGTCTCCGATGATTTGTCCCCAACGATGACCAAGAGCTTCAGCCATACGTTTCCGTGCGTTACCCGCGAACCCAAAGGTGGCCCTCGCAAAGCGGCACGCGGTGCTTGCGGTTCTTCCACTTGATGTTGCGGTCGCGAAGTTTTTCGAACGTCCAAGATTCAAAACCGGCGGCGAGCGCGAGTTTGCCAAACCATTCGATGACCGGAACGTAAACGCCATAGGGCGCGGAATCGCCGATGACGAAGCAGACCTCCGAAGGCGACGCGCAAACTCGCCGAAGCGCCTTCCATGTCTGCGCCAGGTCGAAGAAGTAGCAAGCGATCATGTTGTTGTAGGTCTTCTTGCCACCGCGTTCTAACCGGACAGAAGACAGCTCACGGCAGACAGGCACAATCTCGTCACGGATGGGTGCGAGCTCCGGCGAAGCGAGCACCTCATCGAGATTTACGGATTTGGGCGGAACGTGCTGGGAGCAGGCCCGAACCAAATGCCGCCTCACGGTTTCCTGAAGGTCGCCCCACCCGCGAATCTCGCCCATGAACGCCATCTCCAATCGCGTGGCATCCGCGTAGTCGTAATTGTTCGCATAGGGCGGCGAGGTGATCACGAGCGTGGCCCAGCCGTCCGGGACGGTCACGCACTTGCGCGCGTCATCAACGTGCAACTTTGCTAGCGGCGTGGCCCGGCGCGCCATGAAGCGAATGTCAGCGGCAATCATTTGCGTTGCCTTGTGCAACGTGATTTCCGGCGAAGGCGGCACGGTCTTTCGTCGCCCCGGCAACACGTATTGCCACGGCGCTGTGCCCGCTTCGGAGACCACGCGTAACGACGACACGAGGGCCATCCAGAGCAATCTGGCTTCCGATGAACCGTCCTGCTCAGCCTCGACGGCCTGACGAAAGCGGTCCAGATAATCCAGTGTCTCAACCCCGTAACACTTCCCGATGATTTCGGGGTAATGCTCCGTCCGTGCTGTCGCCTTCCGCGCAAACGCGAACGCTTTCTCGGCTTTCGAAATGAACAGCTCTGGATGAGTAGCATAACTGAGCTTGGCCTCCGCAACCCGATACACGAACGGATGTGCTTCGATGCCAAAGGACGGGACGGCCATTTCATCGCACGCAAGACAGGTCGTTCCCGAGCCGACAAACGGATCGACCACCCGAAGGTCGCTACCGTCACGTTCAGCCAGTAACCACTTTACCCACTCCGCCGAAAAACCCGCGCTGTAACGAAACCACCGGTGAACCGGCAGTCGCATATTATTGAGAAAGTTGGAGGTATGACCGACGGCACTGAGACGGGGATGAACCTTTTGGGCCTCCGGGTCCTCAGCAAACAATTCAAGCACGGCCTGTTCGTAATCCTCGCGGAGACGAAGCAACACATCATCGCCCTCCTGAACTGATTGATATTTTATCGGAGTTACCATTCCTCTCTGGGGTTAAACGGCCACATTGCCACCTTAGCGGTCACGAGATGCGATGACAATCTCTCCTCGTCGATCCGACAAAACGACTTTGAAAGTGGGATAGGATCATGGAAATAGCAGCGAGCCATGGCGCGACTGCACGAACATCAAGGAAAAGCCATTCTCGCTGCCAACGGATTTCAGATTCCGCGCGGCCGCGCCGCTACCACGGCTGACGATGCCGTGGCCGTAGCTAAGAATCTTGCCGCTGGCAGAAAGGGCGTCGAAGTGGTGATCAAAATTCAAGCCTGGACCACCGGACGGGCCGGCATGGGCGGCGTGGCGTTCGCCAAAAGGCCGGATGACGTGCGCGGGCACGCCGCGCGCATGCTGGAGATGAAAGTGGGACAGTTCCCAGTCGAAGCCGTCTTGGTGGAAGAGAAAATTGCGATTGAGCGGGAGTTTTTTCTTTCGTTCGCGATTGATGATGCTGCCCGCGCTCCAGTAATAATTTTTGCCGCTGGCGGCGGTAGCGGAATTGAAGAGCGCGCTGCTTCGACGCGACGCATCGCCTGCGATGTGACGCGCGGGCCACTGGATTCGGCCGTGAGCGAAGCCGCCGGGTCGTGCGGACTTTCGCCTGCGCACGCGGCACAACTCGCGGAGTCGATTCAAAAATTATTTGCCGCTGCGCGGAGCGTGGAAGCCCGGTCGCTTGAAATCAATCCGCTGGTGCTGACCAAAGATGGCCAGTTCGTCGCCGCCGATTGCCGCATCACGATTGATGACTACGCCGTGGCGCGACACCCTGAATTGAATATCGAAATCGCTCGCGAGTTCGATCATCCGCCCACGGCTCTGGAACGCGTGGCCTACGCCGTCGAACAGAGCGATCATCGCGGCACATTTTATTTCGCGCAGCTCGCGACGGCCGCCGCTAAAGATTCCAAAGGCATGGTTGGATTTCACGGCGCCGGCGGCGGCGGATCGATGATGTCGATGGATGCCATCGTAAATGCGGGATTCACCATCGCCAATTTCACCGACACCAGCGGCAATCCATCCGCGTCGAAGGTCTATCGCGCCAGCCGGATTATTTTGGCCCAGCCCGATCTGATTGGATATTTCGGTTCGGGTTCCGGCGTCGCCAGCCAGGAACAATATTGGTCCGCCTATGGATTGGCCAAAGCCTTTTGGGAACTTGATCTCGATATTCCAGCGGTGATTCGTTTGGGCGGTAACACCGAAGATCGCGCGGTGGATATTTTGCAGCGCATCTCCGGACTGCTCCGCGCGCCAGTCGAGGGCTACCGCAAGACCGACGCGCCGGCCATGATCGCAGAGCGCTTCGCGCAACTTGTTGCGGCCGCGAAAGGCGCAAAATGGAAACCACGCGTCCCGCGCGTGCCGGAGTTCATCAAGAATCCATCGGCCGCCATGCTTCCGGTGAAAAGTGGTCGCGTCTGGATCGACCCCGCACAGTGGCCGAAGATTCGCCGCGCCGTTGAAACGCATTCAGGCGGATTAATCGTGGATCGCGCGGGAAAACCGGCCGCCGCGCTGGCGAGCGAAGAGTTCGCCAACAGAGATTCCGAGTTGCTTGCGTGCGACGTGGAGTGTCGACTCGCAGGCGTCGAAGGCTTGTATTTGGAACTCGATATTCCCGGTCTGGATGAATTGATCGGAGGCGCGCGCTAAATGGCAATCTTAATCGACGAAACAAAACGCGTTCTCGTGCAAGGCATCACTGGCCGCGAGGGTCAGGCGCGCACGCGTCTGATGCGCGAGTACGGAACCAATGTGGTCGCAGGTGTGACGCCGGGTAAAGGCGGACAAGCGGTCCTGGGCGTTCCCGTCTTCAACACGCCGCAAGACGCGGTGAAAGCCTTGGGCAATATCGATATTTCAGTTCTCTTTGTGCCTGCGGCCGGCGTAAAAGACGCGGCCGTCTCCGCGATTGAGGCGGGAATTAAACTCACGGTGCTTGTGCCCGATCGTGTGCCGGTTTGGGACGCGATGGAAATCGCAGCGGCGGCCAAAGCGAATGGCGCCATGTTTGTCGGACCCAACACGCTTGGAGTCCTGAGTCCGGGTAAAGGCGTCGTCGGCATGATTGGCGGTCGCGCTGAAAGTGCGCGGCAGTGGTTCAAGCCCGGCATCCCAACCGGTGTGGGAGTGATAAGCCGCTCCGGCGGGATGGCGTCGAGCACGGGCTACTATCTCGGACAGGCGGGGGTCCGCATTTCCACCATCGCGCACATTGGCGGCGACGCGGTCCTCGGGATTCGCATTCCCGACGCGGCACTGATGTTTGAAGCCGATCCGCTCACCGAAGCGATCGTGATCTTTGGCGAGATCGGCTCGTCCCAGGAAGAGGAACTAGCGCAGTTTATTCGCGATGGAAAAATCACGAAGCCGGTGATCGCCTACATCGGCGGCAAGGCAGCGCGCGAAGGCACGCGCTTCAGTCATGCGGGAGCGATTATCGAGGGCGGTCGCGGCACGCATGCTGGCAAAGTGAAGGCGCTGCGCGAGGCCGGCGCGACAGTGGTCGATGCATTTGGCGAGCTTCCGAGCGCAGTCGTTGATATTCTCAAACGCATAGATGGAAAAAGCCTCATGAGCGAAGCGGACAAGAACGCAGTTTGGAACTCCGCCGTGACGCGCATCGAACCCAACCGGGTGGCGGTGCGCGGATATGACATCGCCGATCTAATGGGGCGCGCCTCTTTTGGCGCCGCGGTGCATTTAATTTTGACGGGCGAATTACCGTCGCCTGCCGTCGGGAGTCTGATGGATGCGATCCTGGTGGCGTCGATCGATCACGGCGCCACCCCGCCCAGCGCATTGGCCGCGCGAACTGTTGCGTCCTCCGGCGCCTCGTTGAGCGCATCGGTCGCCGCTGGCATCATGTCGATCAATCGCCATCACGGCGGCGCAATCGAAGATTGCGCCAGGCAATTGAAAAAAATCGCGGATCGCGCCACGAGCGAATCCATTTCAATGGACGAAGCGGCCACCCGCACGCTCGCGGCCATGAAGGAAACAGGCGAGCGCATGCCGGGATTTGGCCATCGTTATCACACCAAGGATCCGCGCACCGCGCGGCTGTTCGAGCTGGCGCAAGAAGCCGGGGTGGACGGAGCGCACATGAAAGCGGCGCGGGCCGTCGAAAAATCTTTCGCCGACGCCGGGAAGCCGCTGCCCATTAATGTGGATGGCGCCATCGGAGCTATCCTGGCCGATTTAGGAATGAATCCCGCGGTCTTCAACGGCATTTTCATGATCGCGCGAACTCCCGGACTCGTGGCACACGTGATCGAAGAGCAAGCGCGGGAGAAACCGATGCGCCGGATTGATCCGGTTAAACATGGGTATGACGGTCCCGGTCCAAGAAGCTTGCCGAACGAGTAACAACGAGAAAAGAAGAACGAAAATGGCTGAAGCAAAAATACTGACCAAGCATCCCTTGGGAAAGAGCGGGAAGAACATCGACAAGCAGAAATACGAGACGGTCAAGAAAGCCCTCCTCTCCGCTTTGCAAAAGAAGGAACTCACTCACACCGATCTGTTCACCCAGCTCAACAAAAGCTTGAAGGGCAAGTTTACCGGGAACATCAGTTGGTATGGAGAAACCGTTAAACTCGATTTAGAAGCGCGAAAAATTATCCAAAGAAGTTCTGAAAAACCCCCGAAATACCGTTCGAAATAAACAACATGACGACAACTCAACGCGGCGCCTACGGCGTAAATGAAATCGCGGAACTCTTTCCCAGCTTGTTGAAGATCGGCGACCAATCGCTGCGCGAAAAGGTGGCGGCAGTTTGGAATGAAGCGATCACCACAGGCTGCGGCGGCAAGGGTTGGACCTTCGATGAACTTCGTGCCGTCAAGTTCACCCTGCTCGCGGGCGACATCGACATGAAGTTCGTGGAGCATCTCAATTCCTGCGCACTGCAATGCCTCGCCATCGCCGATGTCCTCGAGGCTTCATTTCGCTGCGACATTCCAATTCAACGAGATCATCTCATTGCCGGCGCCCTTCTGGCGGACGTGGGCAAGCCGCTGGAGTTCGATAAGGACGCGTCGGGCAAAGTGATTCAAGGAACATTCGGTCAGCAAGTGCGCCATCCCTTCACCGGCGTCGCACTCGCCTACAAACACGGCATTCCCGGCGAGGTGATGCACATGATCGCGACGCACAGCCATGAAGGCGACAAGATGGAGCGCTCGATCGAGTCGATCATCTTCCATCATGCCGACTTCGTGGACTTCGATATCGCGAAGTTGCTCGGCAAACGCGCCGCGAAGAAGTAGGGAATTGGAACTGATATGGGTCTAACGCTCGTCGAGAAGATTGCCGCGCGACATGCCGATGGATTACCCGCCGGGGCCATCGTGCGCGCCGGTGATTTCGTTTCGATTCGGCCGCGTCATGTTATGACGCATGACAACACCGGCGCGGTGATTCCGAAGTTTAAGCAGATCGGCGCGACGGCGATTGCGGATTCGGCGCAGCCGGTCTTCGCGATCGACCACGACATCCAAAATGTCACGCCGAAAAACCTGGAGAAGTACGCCAAGATCGAAGCGTTCGCGAAGGATCATGGCATCGATTTTTACCCGGCCGGCACGGGCATTTCGCACCAGGTGATGGTGGAGCAGGGCTACGTTGTTCCCGGCGCTTTGGTGGTGGCGAGCGATTCCCACTCCAATTTGTACGGCGCCGTGGCCGCGCTTGGAACACCTGTGGTGAGAACCGACGCCGCGAGTATTTGGGCCACGGGAGTTACATGGTGGCAGGTGCCCAAAGTGGCGAAGACGGTGCTCAAGGGAAATCTTTCAGCAGGCGTCACCGGCAAGGATGTCATTATCGCTTTGTGCGGACTCTTTAATAAAGACGAAGTGCTCAATCACGCCGTTGAATTCATGGGCGATGGCGTGGCGAACCTTTCCATGGGGGCGCGCATGACCATCGCCAACATGACCACCGAATGGGGCGCACTCGCGGGCGTGTTTCCATTTGATGAAGTGACGGTGAATTATTTGCGCTCGCGGGTGGGCGAATTCACGAGTCCCAGCCGCCCGGGAAAGCGCGGCCCGAAGAGTCGTTCCGGCTACACCAACGTCGACATCGATGCGTGGTGGAACGATCGCGGGAACTTGAGCGCTGACGCGGACGCGGAGTACGCCATCGAACTCGAACTCGATCTGGCCACTGTGGTTCCGCACGTCTCAGGTCCCAATGAAGTGAAGACCATGGTGTCGCTGACGGAAATGGAGCGGAAACATGTGCCCATTCAGAAGGCGTATTTGATGTCGTGCGTGAACGCGCGCTTCGAGGACTTGCATGATGCCGCGCAAGTCGTGCGCGCTCGCGGCGGACGCGTAGCCGAGGGCGTTGAGTTTTATCTGGCTGCGGCGAGCGCGGAAGTGCAGGCGAAGTCGGAATCCAACGGCGACTGGAATACTTTGGTGGATGCGGGCGCCATTCCCCTGCCCCCCGGTTGCGGGACATGCATCGGCCTCGGTCGCGGTCTGGTGGGCAAAGGCGAGACAGCCATCAGCGCCACGAATCGTAATTTCAAAGGACGCATGGGTGATCCCGATGCGCTGGTGTATCTGGGCTCGCCCGCCGTCGTAGCTGCGAGCGCGCTGGCTGGATTTATTTGCGCGCCGCAGACATTTTCGGAACGCGCGGCCGGCACTTCGGTCCGGCGCGCGAAGAGCAAACCGCCGTCGGATGTTTCGGTGGAAATCATCGACGGTTTTCCACCCAGCGTGCGCGGTCGCGTTCTCTTCATCGACAAAGACAATCTAAACACCGACGGCATTTACGGTAGCAAACACACTTACCGCGACGACATGACCCCCGAGGAGATGGCGGCGGTCACATTTGAAAATTACGATCCGAACTTCAACGTGCTCTATCAAAATGGCGACGTCGTGGTGGGTGGCCTCAACTTTGGAAGCGGATCGAGTCGGGAGCAGGCAGCGACAGCGCTGAAATTCAAAGGGATTCCTTGCGTTATCGCCGCGAGCTTTTCCGAAACCTACAAGCGCAACGCGTTCAACAATGGGTTCGTCGTGTTCGAATGCCCCGAATTAGTAGCCCATTTGCGCGCGACCCTCGCCAATCGCGCGCCCACCACGGTCGCCTCGGAGATCACGATTGATTACGGGAAGTCCATGCTGAGCATCGACGGGAAATCATTTGCCTTTCCGCCGCTGAGTCCGGCCGCCCAGGAATTGATCGTGGCCGGCGGCGCCGAAAATCTGGTGGCCTCGCGGTTGCGCGCGAAGCAGACCGCGTAACATTGGCTGCTTCAAATTTGAACCTCTAAACATATCGATATGGCTAAATACAAAATCGCTTGGATGCCCGGTGACGGAGTTGGAAACGATGTCATGGAGGCGGCGCGCATCGTGCTGGATCGAATGAAGCTCGACGCCGAGTACGTGCCCTGCGACATCGGCTGGGACTTTTGGTGCAAGGAAGGTAACGCGCTTCCCGATCGCACCGTGAAGGCGCTCAAAGAAACTACCTGCGGACTTTTCGGCGCCATCACCAGCAAGCCGCAAAGTGAAGCCAAGGAGGAATTGATCCCGGAGCTGAAAGACAAGGGCCTGGTTTACTTTTCCCCCATCGTGAAGTTGCGCCAGATGTTCAACCTCCACACCAACATGCGCCCGTGCAAAAGCTATCCCGGCAACCCGCTGAATTACCGCGGCACCAGGATCGCCAACCCAAGTGGCGAGGACATCGCGATCGACCAGGTCGTGTTCCGTGAAAACACCGAAGGCATGTACGGCGGCGTCGAATTCTTCCCGCTGCCCGAGCCGGTTTACACCGCGCTCTGCGCCAACCCGAAGATGAAACCGTGGAAGGACAAAGCGGGCCTGGAAAATATTGCGCTCTCCACTCGCATCGTCAGCGTGCAAGGTTGCACCAACATTTGTAAACAAGCCTTCGAGTTCGCCAAAAAAACCGGACGCAAGCGCGTCACGCTGATCGAGAAACCCAATGTGCTGCGCGAAACCGGCGGCCTGATGATGCGTTGCTTCAAGGACGTGGCCAAAGGCTATCCGGACATTCGCGCGGACGACGCGAACATCGACGCCATCTGCATGTGGATGTTCAAGAATCCGCAGGATTACTCCGTGCTCGTGGCGGAAAATATGTTTGGCGACATCGTCAGCGATTTGTGCGCCGGTCTCGTCGGCGGACTGGGCTTCGCGCCCAGCGCAAACCTCGGAGACCGATACGCCGTCTTCGAACCGACCCACGGATCAGCGCCGAAGTACGCCGGCCAATACAAAGTGAATCCGATTGCCATGCTATTGACAGCCAAGTTGATGCTCGACTGGCTCAAGGAAAACGAAATGGCCACACGTCTCGAAGCCGCCGTCGCTCGCGTGATCGCGGAAGGGAAAGTCCGTACCTATGATATGGGCGGCAAGGACTCAACCCTCGAGGTTGCCAAAGCCATCGCCGATTACGCCAGCTGATTAGTCAGACGGAAGTTTGCGTAACAGCTGAACATGTGATCAGCCTGCAGGTGACAATTGAGGTGGGATGGAAGGCGCTCTAATCTACATCTTATGAACCCGCGAAGATTCATGGGCGTTGCAGGGTTCATTTAATCTCGGCCGCGTTGCAAGGTCAGGACACGAAGGAATCGCCAACAGCCAAATCGGACGTTGTTCTATATGAAAGCCCGAAGGGCAGTTATCGACTCGAGAAGGGGCCTAACGATCATTCGGTATGGGTGGTGTCGGCGAAAAATCCCAGCCAACGGAGGGCATTATCAACTGAACCCGCCGATTACATCAGTTCGGAAGATTGTGTTGCCTCTCCCGACGAAAAATGGCTCGTGATGCGTGAAGAGCTTTTTCAGAAAATCGACGCGCTGAACTTTGTCGCATTCAAGAAAAAGGGATGGTTCAAATCAAAGCTTTATGACTATGTGGACAAAAACATCAAGCCGGAGACGCGACATTGGATATTGTCCGCCGAAGGCTGGAGTTCTGATTCGAGCCGATTGGAGATCGGCATTACGTGGCCAGACAGCGGTGAAGCGCAAATTTTCTTTAATGCGCGAACCAACGAATTCGAAAGACTCGGTGGTGCGGAGCCCAACGCAGATTCGTCTAAGTGAAAGAGAATTTGTTGGGGACATCGTGTTATAGCTGACGTTCGTACTCCGCGCCGTCAAAATGGCCTTTCGATTCTGCGATGAGTCCGTCGTTGTCGATCTTCCAGAGTTCGTAGCCGCTGATGCGAACGCGTTTGCCGCTGCCGCCCGGACCAGTGTTGGCACCGAGCAACGTCCAATGAAACGCGGTCGCGTCTGATTGGGGCTCCAGTTTGTCGAACATCACGACCATGTCCGGAAATGTTCTCATGAATCCTTGCGCCACGTCAGTAATCGCCGTGCGTCCGACCGCAGGCGGTCCGTCGTTCACGCTTAGTGAACCGGTCTCGGCAAAGAACGCGGCGACGCTTTCAGGATTCTGACTGGACCACGCCTTCGCATAACGCCGCGCGAATGTCTTTAGCTCGTCACTCGTCACTCTGCTTTATTTTTTCTCAGCAGGCGCGGCTGGAAGATCGGAGCTGAACATATCGGCTCCGCACTTCCAACTTCCGTCCGCCTGTTTTTTGAAAACCTCGAGGTATTTGCCGCGATCCTTCGTGCCGTCTTTGCCCATCATCTCGTATGTGCCGGTTAAGTATGCTATGTCGCCCGACTTCGCGGCCTCGACGCGCGTCGTTTTCCAACTGATCGTGCTCAAGCTGTCGAGAAAGTTTTTCCACAGCTCGCGAATGCCCTCCTTCGTCGTGACGGCCGGCGCATTCGGCGGGAGCACGATTGCGTCGTTGGAATAAAACGAAATCGTTTTCTCGACATCTTTCGCGGCGGCGGCTTTCGACCATTGATCGTCCGCATCGCGCACGGCTTGCTCGATCTTTGGATCGCCGGCGAAGATCGACATCGTGAACGAAAACAGAAACAGGACAATAGTGGCGTGTGTTTTCATGCGCCAATCGAGTCTGGATTTCCAGTTCACGTCAACCTTAAAACCAACCAACCGCTGCGCCTCAACTAAGCGTGCTGCAGAACAGGATCGTGTATGCAAGCACCATGGCCAGATAGCAAAGGCCGGCTGCCCACTGGACCCAGCGCTTGCGAAACACCAGCGCGAGCACAGTCGGGATGAACATCGGCAGGACGGTTAAATTCTCCCTCAAGAAGAGCGCGGCACTCGCTGTCTTCAGATAATCGAGGTTAGCGATTAACGACAAAACGGCGCAGGCCACGAGAGCACCATAGAAATACGGCCGCTGGCGCCAGTAGAAATCTTCCAAGTCGATGGGCCCTTCATCGTGAGCTTTGGGTCCGACCAGCACGCAAATCAGAAAGACGTTGATCGCGAAAAGGAACTGAATGGTGATGGAGCCAAGAGTCCAAGTCGTAATCACATGAAGATCCCAAATCGACAACCAATTGCAGAAGACCAGGAGAATGGCATTGACCATTCCCAACGCGAGCAATCCGGAAAAGCGGACGCGATCCCGCGCGACGACAAGCTCGGCGATGCGCGCCAGCAGGTGCGTCAGCGCCAAAGCGTAAACAAACGAGAACAGCGCGGTGACATGTTCAAATGCGGTCATGGGAATCGCTATTTAGCAGTTGTCGATCTTGACTGTTTCGGCCCGACCACCTTTTGCACCAACGCTTCGAAACGCGGATCGCCGCGTAATGGATCGAACAGTGGATCTACTTTGATGAGAGAAATGTAGAATCCGGAGTCATCGTAGCCACGTTGCAATTCGTCGATGGCGTGCGCCTTATCACCTAACGCTGTCAGAACCACCGCAAAAGCGTAGGGCGAGACGTATTGCGATTTTGCCTGTTCCCTCAGGCGAGCGTGAATCTTCCGCGCCTCGTCCGTTTTTCCCTGGCGGGCATACGCTTGGCCCAACATGGCAAGCGAGAACGGATCGTTGTTTAGCTCGGCTGATTTTTGATATTCAGCGATCGCGTCGTTCAGTTTCCCTTTAAATTGAAAGGCTTCCCCGAGATAGTAATGCGCCACATAAAAACGCGAATCCATTTCCAAGGTCTTGCGGGCCTGCGCCTCCGCTTCGTCGTAGCGGCGCGCATTAACGTAGACCCAACTAAGATCCGCATTGCAGATCAAGGAGAGGGGATCGAGCTCGATCGCGCGTTTTCCTTCGGTAATGGCGCGATCAGACTGGCCGACAGTCATTAGCGGAAGTGCCAGCCAATGGTGCGCCGTCGCATAATTCGGATTTAACTGAATGGCGCGCTCCAATTCGCTAATCGCGCGGTTGACGTCAAGTTCGAGGGTGGCAAGCAACCCCGAAGATGCGTGGGCCTGCGCCAGCGAATCATCCAGATCGAGCGCCTTCTTTAGAGCGGCTCTGGCGGGAGTATATGACTCTTTCGGAGAAACGGCGCCGTAGGCAGACAGAAGCAGATGAGAATCAGCCAGGCCCACGTAGGAAAGCGGATAGTTAGGATCCTTTGTGATCGCTCGATCGAAATAGCCGATCGAGGTGCGCAGGTCCGCGCCGGTCCGTTTCTCGGAAAAGAATCTGCCCTTGAGGTAAAGCTCGTAAGCTTCCGGATTCACCATCAGTGTTTTCGCGATCGAGCTTTTCTCCGAGCCGGTGAGCCTTGCTCGCAACGTTTCCGCGATGGTTTTCGCAATCTCGCTCTCGACCGCGAAGATGTCGGTCAGTTTGCGATCGTAAGTGTCCGCCCAGAGATGCGCATCGGTCAGCGCATTAATAAGCTGCACGTTGACGCGCACCTGATCGTTCGCTTTCTGCACGCTTCCCTCTAAAATGTGGGCGACACCGAGTTGCCTGGCGATCTGCGGCAAATTGTCGGGAGCGCTCTTGAAGTGCTGCGTCGAAGTGCGCGAGATGACTTTCAAGTCCGCTACCTTCGCGAGGCGGGTGAGGATTTCGTCCTGCACGCCTTCACAAAAGTAAGCATTGTCGGGATCGCGACTGAGATTGTCGAAAGGAAGAACGGCGATGCTTTTCGCGGAGACCGGTTCAGCCGCGGCGGTCTCGCTGACTTGAGACGCTGACTTGGGGCGAACCAATTGGAAAATCATGAGACCGGCGGCAATCACGGCGAGTCCGACGGTGACTCCGACAATTTTGCGGCCCGTTCGCCGCGCGATCGACTTGTTAGGTTCTACGTCCGACTCAAGCTTGATTCCTTCCGGAGTGATTTCGAAGGCCCATGACAAAACGAGTGCAACCGGAAAGCCGAGGAGGATGACGATAATAAATATCCTCATCACCCAGGGCGGCGCGTCGAACGCCGGGAAGAAAATCGATGCCGCCTGAAGTAATAGCCACGCGACAACTGCATACGCTACCGCAACCTTGTAAACATTGCGCCGCTTAAGCTCGGCGAAGAAGTTGCGTGGGTTCATTCGGGTTTCCCCGCGAGGAAATTTGCCACCAGTTTCTCGAAGCGCGGATCGCCGCGCAACGCATCAAGCCGTTTGTCGGTTTTGATGCTGCCGAAGCTCCCTTGGAAGATGCCGCGCTCATCGGAGCTGTTTTCGAGCAAGGTTAAGGCTTCCTTTTTCTCGCCGAGGGCAAGGTGAATCACCGCCAGTGGGTAAGAGGGAACGTAACTTTGCCGCGCCCGTTCGGTTAGCTGGGTTAAAATCCTGCGGCCTTCGTCCCGACGTCCCGAAACAATGTGAATACGCGCGAGAATGGCGAGATGGGCGGGGGTCCGATTCTCCGGACTCATCTTTTCATACTGCGCTCGGGCGCCTTCCAGGTCACCCTTTGCTTCCAGGACCAGGCCGAGGATGAACTGTGCAGGATAAAACGTGGAATCCATGTCGAGCACCTTTTGTAATTGCTCCATCGCCTCCTTAGTCCTGCCGGCTGAGCCTAGCGTCTCGCCCAGCGCGGCGTTGATGATGAGTGAGAGCGGATCGAGTTCCTGCGCACGCTTGAGTTCACCGAGCGCCTCCTGAAATCGTCCCAAGCCCAAGAGCGTTTCTCCGAACCACTGATGCGCCGTGGCATAGCCTGGGTTCAACTCCAGGGCGCGGCGGAATTCTCGCTCTGCCGGCGAGAACTGCACGTTTTCGGCCAGGGCATTCGCCAGCGAAGTGTGCGCTTCAGCGAGAGTATCATCGAGCTCGACTGCTTTACGCGCTGCCACCAGCGCTTTCGGAATCTCGTCCCGGGGCGCGGTCGCCGCATAGATAGGGAGCAGGGTATGGACGTCGGCTAGCCCCGCATAGGCGAGCGCATAAGTGGGATCCTCCGCGATGGCTTGCTGGAAATATCCGCCTGCTTTCTTCAGGTTCTCAGCAGTCCGTCGATTCCAGAAGTAGCGGCCCTTCAGGTAAAGCTGGTGCGCCTCGGGATTTTCCGTCGGTCGCGAAGCGAGGACTTTCTCGGCGCCGCCAGAAAGCTTGGCCTGCAGCTTTTCAGCGATGGTCTTGGAAATATCGCTCTCGACCGCGAAGATATCGGTCAGCTTTCGATCGTAGGTATCAGCCCATAGATGCGCGTCCGTGAGTGCGTTAATGAGCTGCACGTTGACCCGCACCTGATCGTTCGCCTTCTGCACACTGCCTTCCAGGATGTAGGTTACTCCCAGTTGCTGCGCGATCTGCCTTAGGTCCCCCGGCGCGCTCTTGAAGCGCTGGGTGGAAGTGCGGGAGACTACTTTCAACTCCGCCGTCTTTGCGAGCCGGGTCAGAATTTCGTCCTGGATACCTTCGCTGAAGTAGGCGTTCTCCGGGTCGTGGCTCAAGTTATCGAAAGGAAGGACCGCGATGGATTTGTCGGGAATGGCAGGGGCGATCCTGCCGGAAGTGACATCCGCGTCCTTGTGGAGAACGAACTGATTGGTGAGCAACAGCACAACCGCCAGCGCCAGGATGGCGATAATCCAGCGATCAAGTTTCTGGCCGGTCCGGCGAGTGATAGATTCGTTAGGTGGAATCTCGCTCTCCAGTTGAAGGCCTTGCGGCGTCCATTCGTAGTACCAGGAAAAGAGCATCGCAAAGGGAAAACCAACACACGCCGCCACCACGATCCAACGCACGACCCATTCCGCGATGTGGAAGAACGGAAAGACCTGGGTGGCCACCTGCACCAGCAACCACGCGCTCGCCGCGTAAAAGGCAGCAGCGCGCAGCACGTTCCGGCGTTTGAGTTCGGCAAATAATGACATCTCTAATGTGCGGCTGAGGCGTCGGTCCCGCATTCGAAGTCCGATTCGCTCAGGGCCCGGCATCCGACGGGCCAGCCTTTTTCTCGCCAGTAGGCCGGCAGGCCGAAGCGCACCAGCATCGCTTTGACCCGCGGATCGCGCAGCATCGCCTGGCCCATCGGCTTGCTGCCATAGAGATCGATGAAGTAATACTGCTGAGGTATCGCACTGAGCGACTCGACGTAGGAGTTGTAACCGTCTACGTCGTGGCGGGTGATGAAGTAGTATGCTGCTTCGCCCGCCGGCGCCTGCGCGACCGCGGCGCGCAGCGTGTCGGGCTCGAGATCCGCCTCCCCGAGGGCCCATGGGAGTAATTGTTGCGCAAAAGTTGCATCGTTAGGCCAGTGCGCCGCGATTTCCGCGAGCGCCGCCCGCGCTTCATCGGCCCGGCCGTATGCGACCGCATAGTCGAGTAATCCGAATTTGCCGATGTAATTGTAGGTGGATATGGAGCGCAACTGGCGGACCGCTTCCTCCACCTCGGCGTGGCGATCGAGCGCCATCGCTGCACGCAGGATGCGGTTCCAACCGATCCCGAAGTAAGGATCGAGCTCGACCAACTGGCGTCCCGCTTTCATCGAATCCTCCAAACGCGCGACTTCGTAGAGCACTTCCGAATAGTCTTCGCGAATGTCAGAGTAGCTCGGGTCGAGTTCCATCCCACGCAGGTAATGCCGCTCGGCTTCGGCGTAATGGAATCGCGCACGCGCGACATTACCCAAGGCATGTTCGGTTGTGGCGGCGTCGGGTTCGAGCGCGGCGGCACGATCCGCCGCGTCCGCCTGCCCCTTCAACAACTCCGCTTCAAAGGCCGGAGTCATGTGCGCCGCGTACCAGAAACTCACCTCATAGGTCAGCGAAAGCGACGACCAACCCGCCGCAAACTCCGGCGCCTTTGCCACGGCCGCCTTCAAATGCACGATGGCGGATGGCAGGTCGCGGCGTTGGCGCATCAGTGCGCGGCCCTTAAGGTATTCGTCGTAGGCTTCGGGATCGATCGGGGCGCGCACAGTAACCGGCACAGAGACGCCTAACGAGAGCTTGAGCGCGTCGCCAATCTTCCGCGCAATGTCGTCCTGGAGCGCGAAGACGCCCTTCAGTTTGCGATCGTAAGTCTCCGACCAGATATGAAAACCGTCCGCGACCCGCACTAACTGCGCGGTGATCCGCACCTCCGGGCCGTCGCGACGCACGCTGCCCTCGACGATGTTCGTGACGCCGAGCTTGCGACCAATCTCGCGGATATCGCCACCTTTGCCCTTGAATTGAAAGACCGAGGTGCGCGCCACCACCTTGAGCTGCGGAACCTTGGCGAGCACGTTTAAGAGCTCTTCGGTCATGCCGTCGGAAAAATAATCCTCGTCCGCCTTGCCGCTCATGTTGGCGAAAGGCAAGACGGCGATCGAGTTTTTCTCGACCGTCGTCGGCGTAGCCATGTCGCCCTTGCGGAACGATGGCTGGCCGTAAAAATACCAGCCCAACGCCAGCACGATGAGCAGCGCCGCACCCGCGAAGAGACGCTTGCTGCCGGAAGTCGAGGCATCGAGTTTCACACCCTCGGGCGTGAGATCGAACTTCCACGCCATCACCACCGCGATTGGAAATCCCAGGAGGGAAACGAGGATAAAAACGCGCAAGACCCACGGCGGCGCATCGAAGGCCGGAAAACCGATCGACGCCGCCTGCACCACGAGCCACGCGACCACCAGATAGGCCGCGCCGACCTTAAACACTTTGCGCCGCTTAAGCTCGGCGAAGAAGTTTCGCGGGTTCACGGTAAACTCTCTGCTTTCGGTCCGACCACTTTCTGCGCCAGCGCTTCGAAGCGCGGATCGCCGTGTAACGAATCAAGCAAGGGATCTACCTGGACGAACGCGATGTTGTCGCCATCCCGTTCGGCATAGCTTTGCTCCAGCGCCGACAGCGCCTCATCCTTCTGGCCGAGGCTGAGGTAGAGAAGGGCGCGGTAGTAGGCTTCTACGTAGCGGTGCTTGCCGAGTTCCTCCAACGCAGCGAGGGCCTTCACCGCTTCCTCGCGCCGCCCCATTATTGCCCCAAGCTGCCCCCGCATGGCGATGGCTTGCGGATCATTTTCCCTTACCCGCGCCGTCGCGTACTCCGCGCGCGCCCCTTCCAGGTCACCGCTGACTTGTAGCATGATGCCGTAAGTCCAGTGCGCATAAGCAAACCCCGGATCGATCTCCAGTGCTCTTTTGATCGTCGCGTCTGCCTCTTTGAAACGTCGCGCAAATAGGTAGGCCTGCGCCAAATCAACCATGTTTACCGCGGAGAGCGGATCAAGCTCCGTTGAGCGCCTGCTTTCCGCGATAGCTTCGTCCAAACGCTTTAGCGCTTTGAGCGGACCAGTTAGCCAGTGGTGCGCGCCGGCATAGTTAGGACTTAACTCGATCGCACGCTGATGTTCGCGGATCGACTTTTGGATGTCTATGTCAACGTTATAAGCGATCTTCCCGATGGCATTGTGCGCCTCCGCGAGATTCGGGTTGAGTTCTAGGGCTTTGAGCGCGGCCGCCCTGGCTTTGGGACGGACATCTTTTGGATCAGCGCCCGTGTAGTAGGGAAGCAAGATATAGGTCTCGCTTAAGCCAGCATAGGCCAGCGCGTAGTTAGGATCACGCTCCATCGCCTGATTGTAGAATTCGATCGCGCGCGGCAAATTGTCGCCGCGTAATCCCCAGAAGTGGCGTCCTTTCAAATAGAGCTCGTGCGCGACGGGATCTTCCGTCGGCGTATTGGACATCGCGCTCTTCTCCGCTCCAGTGAGCTTTGCCTGCAAGGTATCGGCAATCGTCTTCGCGATGTCGCTCTCGACCGCAAAAATGTCGGTTAACTTCCGATCGTAAATTTCCGCCCAGAGATGCGCATCGGTGGCCGCATTAATGAGCTGCACGTTGACGCGCACGGCGTCGCCCGATTTCTGCACACTGCCTTCCAGGATGTGCATCACGCCGAGTTGCCTGGCGATCTGCGGCAGATTATCGGGCGCGCTTTTGAATCGCTGCGTCGATGTCCGTGAGATCACTTTCAGGTCGGCGACCTTCGCGAGCCGGGTCAGAATTTCATCCTGCACGCCTTCGGCAAAGAACGCGTTGTCGGGATCGCGGCTCAGATTGTCGAAAGGCAGAACGGCGATGGATTTCTCTGGGATGGCGATCGACTTGTTTTCGTTAGGAGGCTTGGGAGGTGCCGCAGCTTCGCTCCGTCGCGCCAGCACAAACTTATCAAAAGCAAAGTACCCCAGGGCGAGTGCGAGCACGACGATGATCATCCGATCCATCCGTCGCGCGGTTTGCGGCGCGATTGATTGCTCGGGCGCAACCTCCTCGTCCCGCTTCAAGCCTTCCGGCGTCAGCTCAAAGACCCAGCTAAAGACGAGCGCCGGAATGAAACCGATCGCCAGCAAGATGACGATACTGCGCGGCAGCCAGTCGGGCGCGCCGAACATTGGCAGCACCGTTCCTGCAACCTGCACTAGCAGCCATGCACCGACGAGGTACAGTCCGGCCATGCGGACGACGTTGCGGCGTTTGAGTTCGGTGAAGAAAGTCATGACCTCACTGCAAGAACCCCATCTTCATCATCAGCCCCGCGAAACGCGGATCACCGCGCAGGCTGGTGTTGCGCCGTTCACCTCCCCGAAGAAACCCCTCGGATTCATGGCGTTGCTTGTGCCACACCGTCAACTTATGAGCAAGGCTGGCGTTGCTTAAATTGCGCGAACAGACAGGCGGAACCGGCTTGAAAATCTGCGCGGCCTGATCAAGCTCAGAGACCCGAATCAAAAATCATCATGGCACAACAACCAACCGAATCGAAACGTCTGCTGTCACACACCATCGCCGAATGGGCCAGCGCGCTGAAATACGAGGATCTTTCCCCAGCGGCGATCCAGGCGGCGAAATTATTTTGGTTCGACTCCATCGGCTGCGCGCTCGGCGGCAGTCAGCAGGATGATGCGAAGATCTTGCTGAAGCACTACCAGGCGATGTCCGGCGGCAAGCCCGACAATGGGTCGGGCTCGTCCGGTGGCGACGGTCGCGCCACCGCGTTTGTCTCCGGTTTCAAAACCAATCCAGTGGATGCGTCGTTCCTGAATGGCCACATGATTCGCGCGATGGATTACAACGACATTTATTGGAAGGCCGATCCCTGTCATCCGAGCGATCTGATCGCGGCGCCGCTGGCCCTTTGTGAAAGCGAAGGACTGAGCGGCCAGGATTTGATTCTCGCCACCATCATCGCCTACGAAATCGAAATGCGTCTCTGCGAAGTGGGCCGGCCAGGAGTGCGCGAATACGGCTGGCATCACGCCACCTTGAGCGCGTTCGCCGCGCCGATCGCGGCGGGACGCGTGTTAAATCTCACGCCAGCGCAGATGGTGTCGGCAATGGGCATCAGCGCGTCGCGCACGTTCTGTCCGGGCGCGGTGACGGCGGGCAAGTTGACCAACATGAAGAACACGGTCGATCCGTGGGCCGGGCGCATGGGCGCGGAGAGCGCGCTGCTCGCGCGCGGCGGATTTTCCGGTCCAGAGCACATCATCGATGGCAAGGAAGGACTCTTTGCCGTGTTCAAGCACGTGCAGTACGAGGGCAAACCGGCCACGTTCGATGCAGAGGCATTGGTGGCGGACCTGCCCAACTCAACGGAGTCGCACTACCGCATTCTCGATTGCGGCATGAAGAGTTTCCCTATCGAAGCGCTCAGTCATTCGCCTCTTACCGCCATGATGAAGACGGTGAAGGAACACAAAATCAAAGCCGGAGATGTGAAGGAAATCAAAGTAGAAGTGATCGCCCGTGCTGCTGACATTCTGGGCGATCCGCACAAGTATCGGCCGGACTCCAAGGAAACCGCCGATCATTCGCTGCCGTATTGCATGGCCGCCGGTTTGGTCGACGGCATGGTCACGCCGTTGCAATTCAAGGAGGAGCGCGTGCTGGATAAGGCGCTCATTCCGATCATGGACAAGGTCAAGGTGGTCGCGAATCGGGAGTTCGAGTCGTTGTTTCCGAAGTTCCAGCCGAGCCGCGTGACCATCACAACGAATGATGGCAAAGAGCACTCCACTCGGGTGGATGTTCCGAAAGGCGATCCGCGCGATCCGATGACCGAAGAAGAGATCGCGGTGAAGTTCACGGCGCTGGGCGGCGATGTGGTCGGCAAGGAGCAGTGCAAGAAATTGCAGAGCTACATTATGAGTATGGAAACCGCGAAGAACCTTGGCGGGCTGTTTGAGCTGACGACAGTCGGGTAAGTGCCGTTCAGTCGGCGAGCGCTGTCGCCGCCCCGCTCTGTCGGGGCGCGGAGCTGGCCGGGACACGGCGACAGAGCGCCGTGGCTACAGCAATTACGCCGTAGCGCTTCCCGCGTCGTCGGTTCCAAACTGGATCCCCTGCGCCAGCGGAAGTTCCGTGGAAAAGTTGATCGTGTTAGTCTGCCGGCGCATGTAATTCTTCCACGCGTCGCTTCCGCTCTCGCGGCCGCCGCCGGTATTTTTCTCGCCGCCGAATGCGCCGCCAATCTCCGCGCCGCTCGTGCCGGTGTTGACGTTGGCGATGCCGCAATCGCTCCCGGCCGCGCTCAAAAATTTCTCCGCCTCGCGCATGTCGTTCGTAAAAATCGACGAGCTTAGTCCCTGGGTGACGCTGTTATGAATCGCGATCGCTTCATCAAAGTCTCGATATGTCATGAGATAGGCGAGCGGCCCGAATGTCTCTTCCTGCACGATTTCGAAATCGGGGCGCGCCGTAGCCAGGCATGGTTTCATGTAGCAACCGCCGGGGAAATCTGCGCCGTCGAGTTTCTCACCCCCGTAAAGGATTTCGCCGCCTTCGCTTTTCACCTTTTCGATCGAGCGCTGCACATTTTCGACCGAGGCCTGGTCGATGAGCGGACCCATCAGCGTTTTGCGATCGAGCGGATTGCCGATCGGAACGGATTTGTAGGCGGCCAGAAGTCGCTTGCGCACTTCATCGGCGATCGATTCGTGAACGATCACGCGACGAGTGGAGGTGCAGCGCTGGCCCGCCGTGCCGACCGCCCCGAAGAAAATCGAATTCGTCGCCATGTCGAGATCTGCCGTCGGCGTGACGATGAGCGCGTTGTTCCCGCCGAGTTCCATCACGGTCCGGCCGAGCCGGCCATGGACTTCCTTCGCCACATCAAAACCCATTCGGGTCGAACCGGTCGCCGAGATCAGCGGAATCCGGCGATCGGTGGCGAGCTTCTTTCCGATGGACGGGCCATCGCCAATGAGCAGACAAAAGATGGCGGGGTCCGCGCCGGTCTCGCGGGAAACGCGCTCGGCGATCTTAATCACCGCGAGCGCAGTGAGCGGCGTTTTCTCCGATGGTTTCCAGATCGTGGCGTCGCCGCAAATCGCCGCGAGCGCGGCGTTCCAAGACCAAACGGCGACCGGAAAGTTGAACGCGGAAATCACTCCGACCAATCCGAGCGGATGCCATTGTTCCATCAAACGATGGTTCGGGCGTTCCGATTGAATCGTTAGGCCGTAGAGCATCCGCGACTGGCCGACCGCGAAATCGCAGATGTCGATCATCTCCTGCACTTCGCCTTCGCCTTCCGCGATGATTTTGCCCGACTCGAGGGTGACGAGCTGCGCCAGCTCGGATTTCAATTCGCGCAGGGCATTGCCGAGTTGGCGGACGGTTTCGCCGCGGACGGGGCCAGGCGTGGTGCGCCAATTCTCGAACGCTGCCTGCGCGCGGGTAATTGTCTTTTCGTAATCGTCATCGCTGGCCGTGCGAACGTGCGCGAGCAGCTTGCCGTCGATCGGCGAGAATTTCTCAATCACGGGACCGCCGCCGATCCATTCGCCGCAGAAGGCGCCGGGGTTTTCGTCGGCGAGGCCGAGTTTGTTGAGAATGGAGTGCATGGTTCTGTGGCCGGGATCGCCGATCCCGGCTACAATTTGCGCGTCTGCCGGCATTGCTCGCGCAGCAATGCCATCGCTTCGTCGACCACTTGCGCAGAAATATCGAGCGCCGGCCGAAAGCGAATCGCGCGCTCACCCGATTTCAACACCAGGGCGCCGCGGTCGAACAAGCCTTTCCAGAATTCGTCGCGCATTTTCGGATCGGGAAGATTGAAGGCGAGAAAGAGCCCGCGACCGCGGACCGCCGTCACAATTGATTCGTCGCTTTGCAATTCCTGCAGCGATTTCAAAAAGTGCGCGCCCATCTTGGCTGCGTTCTCCACCAGGTTTTCTTTCTCGATCACCCGCAGATAGTGCGTCGACCGCACCATGTCGGTGAAATTTCCACCCCAGGTCGAGTTGAGGCGGCTGGGCAAACGGAAAGCGTTGTCCTCAACTTCATCGAACCGCGGCCCGGCCATGACGCCGCAGACCTGCACCTTTTTCCCGAACGCCATCAAGTCGGGTTTGACGTCGAAATGTTCGCAGCACCAGTTGCGGCCAGTGGTCCCCATGCCGGTTTGCACTTCGTCAAAGATGAGGAGCATCTCGTTCTCATCGCAAATGCGTCGAAGAGTCCGGAGCCATTCGCCCCGAAAATGATTGTCCCCTCCTTCGCCCTGGATCGGCTCAATGATGATCGCCGCGAGGTCGATCCCGCGTTCGGCGACAACTTTCATGATCTCCTGCTCGGACCTTTTCTCGCGCTCGACCACGTCTGCTTCGCGCTCGGATTTCGGCAGCGAGAAATCGAGGCAGGGATTGCTCACGCGCGGCCAGTTGAACTTGGCGAAAAGATCGGTCTTGCGCGGATCGGTATTCGTCAGGCTCATGGTGTAGCCGCTGCGGCCATGGAAGGCCTGCTCCAGGTGCAGCACCCTTGTGCCGAGCGCGGGGTCGATACCGTGCGCCTCGTTCCACCGGCTCTTCCAGTCGAAGGCCACCTTGAGTGCGTTCTCGACCGCGAGCGCACCGCCGTCGACGAAGAACAGGTG
>QHBM01000041.1 GCA_003244145.1 Chthoniobacterales bacterium | reverse complement strand
CAGAAGTTCACCATCGGCTGGGCTTGGACCTCCGATTACGGCTCATCCGAAAACGCCGATGAGTTCGCGGCCCTCTATAAGTATTCGCCGCTGCACAACATCAAGCCAGGAACCAAATATCCCCCAACCCTGGTGGTCACCGCCGATCACGACGATCGCGTTTTCCCGGGTCACAGTTTCAAGTTCGCCGCCACCCTGCAAGCCGCGCAGGCCGGACCGGCGCCGATCCTGATCCGGATTGAAACGCGCGCGGGCCATGGCGCGGGCAAGCCGACCAGCAAAGTCATCGAAGAAACGACCGATCAGTGGGCCTTCCTGGTCAAGAGCCTCGGAATGAAGATTCCTTAATCTGTCGGCCAGTCTGGGATCAAGGTGCGATTCGCCGCCGGCAATCGCCGCCGGGAAGGGATTGACACGGCCACGCCCTTCTGAGAAATGACGAGGCATGAAGCTCGCACGTCGCACACTCGGAATCAGCACTCTCGGAATCATCCTGATCGTTCTTTTGATCCTTGCCCTCGGTGGCGGCGGATACGCCGGCGGCGGCTACTACTACGGCCCGGGTGGATTGCTCGTTGTCATCCTGATCATCCTGCTGGTGACCGGCAAGCTGTAGACAGCGGCGGGGCGAAACCGCGGGATCCCGTGGTCGTGGGCGGAGCGGTGCTAACGATGGCGCTGCTGGGCCTTGCCGCGTCCGTCCTTCCAGCCCTGCTCGCGCTTGCCGTTGATCCATCCAAACTCACGCGCGAGGAGTGAGACCAGATGCTATGAGTTTGTTCTTGAGCAAAACCGATATCGGTTAGAGGCAATCACTTGATGGAGCTACACAACTACCAAGAGGCGCGGCTGAAGCTGTTTGAAGATCCGCACCTCCGAAAGATCTGGCTTCACCCAAGAGGCGGCGATAAGCCGTTTCCGCTTCCTGCCAGCAAGATCACCACGGAATCGGATTTTCAAACGCCTGCCTTAGAATCCTTTCAGCAGAAGATTGAAACGCGGGCCGCGCCAGCTTTTAAGAAGTTAGGGAGGTGGGATGAAAGAGAATACATCGCCATCACCGAATGGGCCGTTTTGCATCTTATCCGAAATAGGAAGAGCAGACGTGAGTTCTTTGGGTCAAACGAAGATTACAATAAAAGATTCGTGTCAGAATTCGATAAGGAATTGAAACTATCGCGGCAACGTTACCCCATCGTGGATAGGTATGAGTCGAACACAGATCGCTTTTTCATCACGTCCGATCACCCCGTGGTAGAGTTGCATCCTCTTGAGGGAACTGACTATCTGCGTTGTTTTGCTGTATCTCCGAAGATTCTATTGTGGTTTTCAGCGCGCCAAGAGCGACCGCAGTTTGAAATAGCGATCGAAGATTACTTTAACGCGATGGTGTTTGCTTCGTGTGATGAATTCGTATTTTCACATCGACAGGACATGCACCTTCAAAGGTTAGCGAAAATCGCGGACGAGTATGAGATGTTTCCAGTGATTGAGGGATGAAGTCTGATCCGAAGCGCTGTCTTCCTCACACTGGACAATCCTGCCGCCCATATTTAGCCTGACTTCTCGTGGCCCCGCAGATCGAGACAAACGTAAAACAAGGCGCACTGATTGGCGGATGGGTGTGCTTTGGAGTCGGGATGCTCTTCATTCTGCTGTCGGGTTGTGCCCTAGCGGTTGCCGTGCCGCTGCTCATTGCAGCATTCGTTCTGAGCATCGTGTCGATGTCGCAGCGCCGCGTCGCAGGAGGCGTCAGCTTGCTTTTAGCGTGTATCATCATTCCGCCGGTAGCGTTTTTGGCAAGGATGGCGACTGTTTCCCCCCAAGTTTCATTTCGGAGCCCGACACCGCTACCGTCACCGCCAGCAGTGCGTCCAACAGCCTCGCCTTCCTCGTCCGAACCATCGCCTGCTCCGACTGCCGTCTCAGTGGACTCTCTTATCGACAAGGCGAAAGACCTAATGAAGGCAAAGGGAAAAGTGATGTGGTTGGTAAGCTCGGATGAATTGAAGAAGATAAGAGCAGAACTACTAAACGTTCCAGCGAGCAGTCGTCGTTATGCAGAGATTCAGCAATTGATGCCTCAAATCGAAGCTTACCTTGATGCAGCTCAGAAAGAGGAGCAGAGCGCTGCGAAACGAGCGGCATCCCGGTGGATGTACACTGAACAGCCCGATGAAATGGGTCGAGGGATCTCCAAATTTGCTACTGTCGAATCAGACAACCTGCTTAGTTTTGCTTTCCCATACTCCGGCGAGCAGCACGCATCTTTGCGTCTCCAAAAATCGCCCAAGTATGGGAAGGGAGTCATGCTCGCGATTGAACGAGGACAGTTTAGCTGCTCCAGTTTTAACGGTTGCAAAGTTTCAGTCCGTTTCGATAACGGCGCTATTCAGAACTTCAGCGGCGCTGAGGCTGCCAACTTCAAGCCCAACGTTGTTTTTGTCGAGCCTTACGAGAAGTTCGTGAATCAGCTGAAACATTCCAAGAAAGTGGTGATAGAGGCAGACTTCTTCCAAGACGGGTCGCGGGTTATGACTTTTCATGTCGATGGCTTGGATTGGTGAAGGTAACGTGCGTTGCCACATTGTTGAACACATGGGATCGAAACACGCCGAAACCGTCAGGAATAGCCCATTATTCCGGGAATGAGCGCTGATTTCTGGAATCGGTCGCATTATCGCCGGATTTGCGCGCACTCGGCCGGGATGCGTTCGCATTGTCACGGGCTGGAACAGTCATATCGCAGGATTTGATGGCGGTATGGTGTGATTGAAGCGCGATCTCGCCGGATGCGGATGCGCGTTAGCCGGACAGCGCTGGAAAATCCGGCGCGACTGTGAATCCATCCGCGGGCTCGGTTAAGGAATCCTCGGGCGGAATCGATGTTGCGGAGTCAGCCGCGCTGGCAAGTGCACGCAGTTTCGAACCGAAAGCGCGCGCCGGCTACCGTCGGCCAATGACCCTTGGGATATCGCTCCGCCGAGATGTTCGGAGATAGACGCCCAAATGACGCCTTTATAGACGCCATTTTGGCGTCTATATTCTGTTAGATGTCATTCGCGCGGGAGCAGAAACCATCCTTATCGCAGTGCACATTGTATCATGAGACGCGATTTAACCTTACTTGATCGCGTTGGCGCGATCGGTGCGTTGGTGGCGGCTGTCGCAGCGCCATGCTGCTTTCCGCTCTTCGCCGCCGTAGCGGCGGCGTTGGGTTTGGGCGCGCTTGGTCGTTACGAGACCGTCGTCCTCTACCTCTTTCAGGCCTTCGCGTTGCTTTCTCTTCTTGGTCTCGCACTCGCTTTCCGCCAGCATCGGCGCGTCGGTCCCCTCGTCCTCGGCTTCGTGAGCGTCGCGCTCTTGGCCTACACGTTTTACCGCTCATTTCAGGTGGTTACGTTATACGGTGGGTTGTTCGGCTTACTGGCTGCCACGGTTTGGAATCACCTCTGTTCGCGCCGCCGTCATCACAACTCGCCACTGTTGCAATCGATCATTACTTGCCCACAGTGTGGACACCGCGCTGAAGAGACAATGCCCGCTTCCGACCGAACAAGAATATTTTGCACGGCAGAAGGTGGAAGAATTCGATACGAAAAGATCGAGCTGGGTAAAGACGCCGGCTGAGATCAGAAAGCTCGGTGGCGCGCTCTACTGCGATAAACGCTACGGGCGCGTCTTCGTCGGGTACAACGGCGCGGAGTCTTACTACAGCGGTCGGGGATTCCGCGGCTCGCTCAGGGTGTAGTTCCTTCTGCTCTTCTACAGCGGGACCACGTTCACCGGCTCGCCCCGAGCGAACGCGAGAATGTTTTCCACTGTCACTTGGTTGATCCGCTCCACGGCCTCCACGCTGTTGAACGCGATGTGCGGGGTGAAGATTACGTTGGGTTGCGCGAGCAGGGCTTCGTTCGCACTAAGCTGCTGAATCTCGGCCAGCCGTTCCGGATGACGCAAGTGTAGTTCTTCGGGCGACGAAATTTGCTGGAGGTGCTTGACGATTTCCTCGGTCATCAGCCGCGGAGCCTGGGACCGAAACAATCGCTCGTCTTCAAGGACATCGAGACCGGCGCCGATGACAGCCCCAGAGCGGAGCGCCTCCAGGAGCGCGTCGGTCTCGATGAGACCGCCGCGCGAAGTATTGATGACGACGATGCCGCGCCGGCATTTCGCGAATGTCTCGCGATTCAGCAAATGAACCGTCACCGGCGTGAGCGGAACATGGAGAGAGATGATGTCGCTGCGCTCCAAAAGTTCGTCGAAC
The DNA here is from genome assembly GCA_003244145.1 of Chthoniobacterales bacterium. GTDB lineage: Bacteria > Verrucomicrobiota > Verrucomicrobiia > Chthoniobacterales > UBA10450 > AV80. The sequence goes on along the minus strand of QHBM01000041.1, from coordinate 29,671 downwards.
GAAACATATTCGAAGCCGAGCACTTCGGAAAGCGTGTCGGTTCGGCTGATGTCGGTCGCGATTACTTCCATGCCGAAGGCCTTGGCAATGCGAATGACGTGCAGCCCGATGCGTCCCGCGCCGACTACGCCGATCGTCTTTCCTTTCAGATCGAAGCCGCGCAATTCCTCGAACGAAAATTTGCCGTCGCGTTTTGCGCTCATCGCCTGCCGCAGCCGGCGCGAGACCGCCAGGAGCAGCGCGAAGGTATGCTCCGCGACCGTGTTCTCCCCGTAATTGGGAACAAAGCTCACCGTGACCTGCCGCTCCGCACACGCTTCCAGATCGATGTGGTCCAGTCCCGTCGACCGAGTCGCGATGAAGCGGAGCCGCGGATGGGCCGCGAGAAGGGCGCGGTCGATCCGCGTATTAATGAAGATCGAAAGAACTTCGACCTCCGGCGGGACGCTTTCCAGATCGGAGACAAAACTGAGTTTGTGATCGCTGAGATGCCGCGCCAGAAACTCCTGCGATTCGGTTTCGGTTTCGGTGAAGCAAATGTTCATGGCTTGAAATGCTCAGCCCAAGAGAGAAAAAACGTGCCTGATTTCGAAACTCACAAGCGCCTCAAAATCTCTTCCCTTTCCACGCCCTGCACCTTTCCGATTGCCCTCAGGATCGCGTTGAGCGTTCCGATTCTAAGCGGCGAATGATCGGGAATGGAAATGCGGTGCGGTCGCGGACTGTTCGTTTCGAGAATGACGTGGCTACCTTCCTGATTAACGCGGACATAGCCGTAATGCTTGCAGAGCAGCTTGATCAACTCCGCGCCGTTGAGATCGCGCGGCAACTTCATCCGACGGCCAGCACTTCATCGCGAACGAGGTGCAAGCGGACCGCGGACGGTTTTGGCTGATCAAAAAAGTAACCCGTCACTGCCTCGCGCACGTTTGCCCGCAATTGCTCCCAAGTCTCGCCTTGGGTGAAAATGTCGTGCGAGAGGCATTCGGCCACGAAACCGCCATCGGCGTCCTGCGTCACGGTAAAAACAATTTCCATGCACCGAGTATCGTGCTGCGTTCCCAAAGGAGCAAGACTCCGAAAAGCAAGTGCAGACCCGAGTCTGATGTCCGATTACTTTCGCGCTTCGGGCGTAACGGTGAGCATAACGCGCTGGCTGTCGCGTTCCACGATGATGCGAGTGGGCTCGCCGATTTTCGCGGCATCGAGCGCGTAGGTGTAATCGTAGATGTTCGTAATTTTCTGGCCGCCCAATTCCACGATCACATCGCCGCCTTTGAGGCCGCCCTTTTCCGCGGGACTGTCGCCGCGTACGCCGCTTAGTTTCACACCTTTCACTTCGGTGGTGTAATCCGGGATCGTGCCGAGATAACTGCGCAAGGTCTCGCGCGCGCTGCTGCCCTGACTGCTTCTTTCCACCTTCGCGAGATCGGGACGCTCGGCGGCTTGGGCCAGATCGAGAACGATCTCACGCGAGAACTTCGTGATCCGTTCGAGGTCCTTGTAGTTGAGTTTGTCGGCGGTATCGGTCGGCCGGTGATAATCGTCGTGAGCGCCAGTGAACAGATTCAAGACCGGAACATTCCTGGTGTAGAAACTGGTCACGTCCGTCGGAAGATACGGATCGTCCTGGAGCGAGAGGTTGAATCCAGCACTGACATTTCGCTTTTCGATCAGGCGCCGCCAGGCATGTGACGAGCCGACTCCCTGGAGCGTGAGCTTGTTCTCGCGCATGCGGCCGATCATGTCGGCGTTGACGTAAGCGACAATCTTATCGAGCGGAACGGGCGGGTGCTCGCAGAACGCGGCCGACCCGATGATCCCAATCTCTTCGCCCGACCAGCAGGCGAAGATCACGCCGCGCCGGAATTTCTCTGGATGTTCGGCGCGCTCTTTCGCGAGCGACGCGGCCAGCTCCATGACCCACGCCGTGCCCGATGCGTTATCGTCGGCGCCCGGATGAATTTTGTTTTCCTCCCCCGACCGGTCGAGCGAGCTGGTGCCACCGTGGCCGAGATGATCGTAATGCGCGCCGACGACAACGTATTCAGCACTCGCCGATTTTTGCGCGGGCGGAAGATAGCCGACGATATCGGAATCGCTTTTTTTCAAATGCTCGACGGCGCAGGCGAGCGTCACTTTCGCTTTCGGCAGAGTGAAGCCGGTTTCCGCGTGCGGGTTTTCATTGTCGAGCGCGCTTTGCAATTCCTTCAGATTTTTTCCGCCCGGCGCGAGGAGCGCGTCCACCATTTTCCCACTGATCGATGCGGAAACGACGCCGCTCTCTGCGTTGCTGAAGTCGTTGGTCAACGGAACGAGTTCGCCGGCATTCGGCGAGTTCGGTCCTGTGACGATGAGCACAGCTTTCGCGCCGCGCTCCCGCGCCAGCATCGCCTTATAGCGCAGCCCGGCGTAACGATTGAGTTGCGCGCGCCGCGCCGGCTCCACCTTCTCCGGGACGTAGCGAAGGATGAGAACGACTTTGTCTTTCACATTGAGCCCCGCATAGGAATCGTAGCGCACGCCGGCATCGCCGGGCGCGACGAGCCCGTAGCCGGCAAACACCACTTCGCCGCTCGCTTCGCCGGCCTGGCTAAACGGCAGCGGCCGGAAATCCTGATCGAGCTTCGCCGTCACGCTTTGTGATTTCGAATCGCCGGTCGCGATCTCAAGGCGCCTTTTCTCGGGCAGAACTTTTTCGCCGGCGTTGAACTGGAACGGCATCGAAAAATTCTCGGTGAACGATTGCAGTCCGTTCTGCCGAAAATATTCGGCGAGCCAACTCGCGGAGGCCTGCGCGCCCGGCGTGCCTGTCATTCGTCCGTCGCGGGCCGGATCGGCCAGCCATTCCACTTCGCGTCGCAGATCGGCGTCGGTAATCTCCGGCGCGAAATTCGCGTTTCCGCTCGTCGCTTTCGATCGTTTCGGTGCTGCGGCCAACGCCGCCCGCGCCGCTTCGTCATTCCAATCAGCGAGGAAGAGCTGCGATTTCCCGTCGCTCGTGCGCCCCGAGGTCCAGCAAAGCTTTTTCCCGTCGGGAGAAAACACCGGCAAACCATCGAAGCCGGGCGTGAAAGTCACGCGCACCGGTTCGCGTTCGCCCTGAGCGTCGACCAGGAAGAGTTCGAAGTTTTCGAACCCGAGTTTGTTCGAGGTGAAGATGACATACTTGCCGCTTGGGTGAAGAAACGGCGCCCAGGACATCGATTTGAAATCGGTGAGGCGCTGCTTGTCGGAGCCGTCCAGCTTCATCGTCCAGACATCGGCGATCATTCCGTTTTCTTCGAAGTGCCGCCAAATGATTCGCTGACCATCCGGCGAGAAAAAGGGGCCGCCGTCGTAACCGGGCGCGTCGGTAAGGCGGCGCACATTCGAGCCATCCGCGTTCATCAGGTAGATATCGCCGAAGAACGAGGGATCCTTGTCGTAGGCGGCGCGTAATTCCGGCGAAAGTTTTTCGAGCGGAAAAGCGGCGCGAAGCGAACAGAAAACGATCTGGTTGCCATCCGGCGAGAATGATCCCTCGGCATCGTAGCCGGGCGAATGAGTGAGGTTGACCGGGTCGCTCCCATCTTGCCGGACCGAATAGATGTCGAACGCCTCATCGTAATCCCACGAGTAGCGGCGTTGCTTGCCGCTGGCGCGAAAATCCAGCTCGGCTTTTTGTTTCGCGCGCGCGTCCGGATCAGCGTGGGTCGAAGCGAAGAGCACGCGATCGCTGCCCGGCTGGAAAAACGCGCAGGTCGTCTTGCCTGTTCCGGGCGAGATGCGCGTGGTGTCGCCGCTGTTCAGATCGACGGCGTAAATCTGATAAAACGGATTTCCCTCTTCGCGCTCGCTCTGGAAAATGATCTTGCCCCCATCGGGCGAGAAATAACCTTCGCCACTTCGGCGCCCTTCAAAGATCAATTGCCGCGTATTGGTGAGAAAGCGCGATTCCTGAGCGGCTTCGTCGGCGAATGCAGGCGCGACGAACGCGAGGAAAAGAAACGAAATCAGTAATCGCGATTTTCCAATCATAACTCTTTAATCTTAGCGAGCGCGGCAGTGCCTGACCAGCACACATGGTTTACGGCGCAATAGCGAAGGCCTGGAGCCTAGGGGTTCCGTTCCCCTTTTGTGATATTCGCCTAATTTGGCCAAGAAAACCGCTCCGAAAGTGCTGATTTCTCTAGGGTCGGATCCCCTTCCGGCACTCTTTTGTGATTCGCCTAATTTGTCGAAGAAACGAGCTCGCGAAACGTTGACTTCTCCAAGTCGGATCCCCCTCCGGCACCTTTTGTTATCTGGCAGGAAATCCTGTTAAATGGCCCTTTTTCGGGGCCGCCGTTTACGCTGGATTCGGCACGTCGCCGCCCCTCCCTACTGCAAATTATAAGCTTCCACCACCGCGATGCCCGTCGTGTCGTCTTTTCCGCGCACTATAGCCGTGTAATTACCCGGCACGAGTGTGGCGAGGATCGCGGCTTCGTTATCGTTGGCTGGTTGAAGCTGCGTCGCGAGGATTTCGCTCTCCTGGGTATTGCGCCAGCCTTCGTTGCTGATCACGCTGCCGTTAGCGTCATGCAATTCTAAGGTGGTCGCCTTTAATACGCCGGGCAAGATGGAGGCGAGCGAGGGAGCGATCGCGCGCACGACCACTTTCGCCGGTTCCGTGCCGCCGATAATAAAACCACCGATCAAGACGTTGTCGCCGGTATTGACAAAGCCGCGCGTGGCGATGTTGCCCAACTGCGCTGCTGACGCGGAATCGAGATCATAAACCTCTGCGAGACCTACGCCGGTCTCTCCGTGAGCACCTTTCAAGATGGCGGTGTAATTCCCCGGCCCGAGGGTGGCCACAACGACTGACTCTCGCGGATCACTCGGCGCGAAGCCGGCCGGTATTTGGCTGGTATCGCCTTGCTGCCAGTTATCGTTGATGACAACACTCCCATCCGGGTTATGCAACTCGAGCAGAGGATCTGAAATCGTGCCCGGCACGCCAAGGCCGGCGAGAGAGGGACCCAGGCCGCGAATCAGCACCTTCTTGGTCGAACCGCTTGGTCCAGTGACGATGAAGCCGGCAATGAGCACGTTGTCTCCGCTTTGAATGGCGAGTCGCGTTGCGATGTTGAGCGGTTGGCCGCTCTTAGGTGAGGCCACATTGGGATTAACAGTGGTCAGCAAACCTGTTGCATTCACTGTGACCTGTGCGTTCGAGCTGACGGACGAAAAGGAGCCGCTCGCGGAGCGATAAGCAAGCGGGCTGAATGTATCCGCCGCGTCCGGAGTGTAGCCGTTGATCATTTTGAGATCGAGCTTGCCACCCAGATTCGCCGCGCCACCGACTTGCAGCTGATCGAACTGCGATGGGAATTTACCGCCCTTCTCAAGCACCAATGTGCCGTTCGCACCCTGCGTGAAATTGCCGGTTACACCGAGGAGCCCCGGGGAATGGCCAGGGGAAATGTAACCGCCGTTGTTCGTCAGGTCGCCTTGAATAAGACCAGAGCCGGTCAGCACGCCGCCATTGAGAGTCACCGGGCCGACGATATTGAACGAAGTCAGATTCGTCTCACCGCCAGTTTGGATGTAACCCGAGGGAGCTGTCGCCGCGTGCGCGCTAGTGGCTCCGGCAGCGCTGCCCCCCTTTATGCCGATCAGGTTTCCGCCACCCGTTGCGATAACAGTGGCGCCATCGTGGGAGAGGATGTTTCCACCACCCTGTGATATAACGTTGCCACCTCCTTGAGATATAACGTTGCCACCACCCTGTGAGATAACATTACCGCCTCCTTGCGAAATGACGCTCGCGCCGTCGCTTGTAATAAGGCTCGCGCCGTCACTAGTAAGGAGTGAGCTGGTAATCCCTGTTGTCAGCCCGAAGTTTGACACTGAGATCGCATCGATTAGGCGGACGGCGGCAGCGGGATCTACTGCTGCATTCGGAGGAATCTGCAATGGCGGGAGCCAGTTGATCGTACCAAGATTGACAAGCTGGCTTGCCCCAAGGACGCCCCCGCTCCCGTGAATATTCAGGGTGCCTTTGTTAACTATGAATCCCGTTCCCTGGTTGTGAGGGTCGGAATCGGACGTGAACTGGATGTCTGAGGCGTTCAGGAAATTACAAAAAGCACCGTTCTCAACCACGAAGGCCAGGTTCGCGACGACTGTACACGCATTGATGGTCAGTTCGCCAGAGATGTGAAGAAGGACCCCATCAAGGGCGAATAACTTCCCGCCACTTATTGTGAGGGACTTAGCAAAGGCATCATTGATGCCGGCAAAGTATATCGTATGTGAGCCGATAGTAACGAAGTCGTCCGCTGTCGGCACACCGTTGTTGCCATGTTGATCTATCCACGTGGTTGGATCAGTCCATGAGCCATCGCTGACGGCATTGTAAACTTTGGGCGATGATTGAGCCGCAGCGCTTCTGTCCGATCCTGCGCGTTCTGCTTTAAGAGCGCTGTTTGCTGGAATAACACGGAGGTAGATGGCACCAGTCCCTGCCCTTGCGGTAGCGCCTAGATCGTCCACCGCGATCGCCTCCAGGACGTGATCGCCAATGACGTTTATCGTAACTACTGATCCATTTGTCTCACCATTTAGGAAACTACGGAGAGTTTCACCGTCCATTTGCAGCGCGAGACTCTTGATGGATCGGTCGCTCTGGGCGCTAGCTCCGAAAGTGAAAAACCCTTCTTGCACCAGGATGGGGTGATCGAGATCGTGCCCGTCGCCGCTGCCAGCCAACCCAGTCGGCGGTTGAACCGTCACCACAGGAGGCGTGTCGGCTACCAGGTTGAAGGGTCCGCTCGGATTGGAGATGCTGTCCACGAAGCCGGAAAGACTGGCGACGGCCCGGAAATAAAGGCCCTGGCCGGCCGGGTACTTGTTTAGCAGGAGAAGGAACTGATTCGGGTTGGTGCTCTGTTGCATATACCCGGAGTTGCCGTCATTTAGATCAGCCCAGCTCGCTTGGTCTGCCGGCGTGGTCGTCGATTGGATGCGCACGGAAATACCGGCCGGGACTGTGGATTCGGTAGCTCGAAAGTAGAGATCGGCGATAGTCCCGTTAGCCGTGATAGACAATGCCGTTGTGCCCAGATGAGACTTAGCACTGATGAGGTTGAACGGCCCGACCACATTCGAGATGCTGTCTGGATAACCCGACGCAGTGGAGATGGCGCGGAAGGAAACGCCGTTCTGCAAAGGGTAGTCGCTGGAGTTAAGGACAAATTGGAACGCCGCTGGGTCCAGTGTCATTCGTCCGTTGTTTCCATTCGTTAGGTCTGCCCAACTGCTCTCAGTGCCAGGTGTAGTTGTCGCCTGCACACGCACGATCAAGTCGGCCGGCGTGCCGCTCTGTTGCGCCGCGAAACGCAGGACCGTGTCAGCTACGTTACTGCTTGGCGAGGAGCTACCGTTGACCGTGAAAATAGTGGCCGAGAGGCCGCCATGCGGCGGTGGACTGTTGGTGTTGACACCCGATGTAAACACCACAATCGCGCCAGTGGGATTGGCGCCACTGCCCGCGGTATTTGTGACTAGCGCGCTGAACGTGTTCGGGCCCGCCACAAAGTTCGCCGTGGGACTAATGGTGAATGTGGCGTAATGCGCGAAGTTAGGCTGGTCCGAAAGTGTAATTCCATTCGAAGAGCCGTTTAACTGGATGCTGCCGATATTGTCGACCGCGACCTGACCGGTGATCGTCACATTTCCGAGGTCGGCATTAGCCACATTGAACGTCGTCGAATAAACGTAATTTCCCTCTGGGCCATCGGCGAACTGATTGGTAAATGGCGAAATCCAGTTCGCCGATGCCGGCGGTGCGATCCATCCGCCGAAATTGTTCACAAAGGGTCCGGGCCCTTGCCCGCTCGGCGTGACGACCGTCCAATGCGGATCGGAAGAGAGGGCGGGCAGGGCAACTCCAGCATTATTTACTCCGGTATTGTAGAGCGTTACTGTCGCTCCGCCGGCAGCCGAAATGCTCGTGGTGACGAGTAGCGCGCTGAGTGTCGAACAGAGAACTGATAACGAGGAGGATTTGAGCTTCATAATATTGGGCTTTACTGACCAACGCGGCAAAAGCGGATGAAACTCCTCAGAAAACTTGAGAAACCTTTCGTGCTCGACGGCTTCTTTGAAAAGGCGTAAAATCCTGGAATGGCAGCGCCCTCAATTCTCACCCCGGCGCTCATCGATGATCTGACATCGACGATGTCTGAAGCCGACGCGGTGACACTGCGCAGGATGTTGCCGGCTGTTTACGATGAATTACGCCGCGTGGCGGCCGGATTCATGCATGACGAACGGCCGGACCACACGCTCCAGCCCACCGCGCTCGTGCACGAAGCTTATCTCCGCTTGGCAGACCAACGGCAATCGACCTGGCAAAATCGCGCTCATTTGCTTGGCGTCTTCGCTCGCATGATGCGGCGCATTTTGATCGATCACGCCAGCGCCCGCTTCGCCGCAAAACGCGGTGGCAAAGACGCGGTCCGAATCACTCTCGATGACGATCTTGAAATCTACAGCCACCAGGAAATCAATCTGCTTGAAGTTGATGAGGCGTTGCGCAACCTCGAGCAACTCGACCCGACCCAAGCCAAGGTCGTCGAGATGCGCTTTTTTGGCGGATTAACCATCGATGAGATCGCCGAAGCTCTGTCAATTTCTCCTGCAACCGTCAGTCGCGAATGGGCAATTGCCAAACGCTGGCTGCAACGAGAGCTATCACGATCCGCTGAGTAATTGAAATCGCAGAAGACAGAGCAGCTCACCGCTGAGCGCTGGCAGCAAGCCAAGGCCATTGTGGGCGACGCGCTTGAAGAAAAATCATCGACGGCGCGCGCTGCTCTCGTCGCGGATCGTTGCGGTAGGGACGCGGAGCTTTTGCGCGAAGTCGAATCGCTTCTCGAACAAACCACCGGCTCGCTCGAAACTTTCGCGCAGAACGCCCCTGAGTCGGTGCGGCGCGAGATATCCACGTTAGCTCCGGGCCTCCGCCTCGGCGCCTATGCGATCGTGCGTGAGCTGGGACGCGGGGGAATGGGCGCGGTTTATCTCGCGCAGCGGGCCGACGGCGTATTTGAAAAACAAGTCGCGATCAAAATCCTGAAGCGCGGCACCGACACCGACGAGATTCTTCGCCGGTTTAACGCGGAACGGCAGATTCTGGCGCGATTGGATCATCCAAACATCGCACGACTGCTCGATGGAGGGACAAGCGACGACGGCTTGCCTTACTTTGTCATGGAATATGTCGATGGAGTACCGATCACTCAGTTCGCTCGGGAACACGAATTATCGGTCGCGGAGCGGCTGAAATTGTTTCGAGTGGTTTGTGGGGCAGTAAGCTATGCCCACCAGAATCTCGTGATCCATCGCGACATCAAGCCAAGTAACGTGCTTGTAACCAAGGAGGGTGAAGTAAGACTGCTTGACTTTGGCATTGCCAAACTTCTTCAGGAAGCTGATTCCGAACAGCAAAGTGTAACTATCACGATTCAGCGCGTGATGACGCCGGAGTACGCCAGCCCGGAGCAAGTGAAGGGCGAAGCAGTCACCACCGTAAGCGATGTTTACTCGCTGGGGGTATTTCTTTATGAGCTACTCACAAACGAGCGACCTTACAAGCTCAAGCGCCGCAGCGCAGATGAGATTAGTAAGGCCATCTGCGAGCAAGAACCAGAGCGACCTAGCACGGCAATCACGCGCGATATTGAGCGGACTGACGGAGCTGAGAAAATCCGACGACAATTGCGTGGCGACTTGGATAACATTGTCTTGAAGGCGCTACGCAAGGAGCCGCAGCGCCGTTATACGTCTGTCGATCAATTCTCGGAAGACATTCGCCGACGCCTTGAAGGCTTGCCGGTCCGCGCACGCAAGGTCACATCGGCGTATCGCGCCTCAAAGTTCATCCAGCGTCACAAACTCGGCGTTTCCGCTGCAATGCTCGTCGCGCTCGCACTGATCGCTGGTAGCATCACCACCGCATGGGAAGCACATCAAGCACGCCTTGAAAAGGCAAAGGCCGAGCGGCGGTTCAACGAGGTGCGGAAGCTGGCCCACGCATTGATGTTCGATTATCACGACGAGATAGCCAGTCTTCCCGGATCGACCAAAGTGCGCCAGAGGCTGGTAAACGATTCTCTCAAATATCTGGATAGTTTAGCTCATGAGGCGAGTAACGACCGTTCTCTACTACGCGAGATCGGAAGCGCTTATCAGCGAATCGGCGAGATCCAGGGAGTCAACATGATTTCTCGAAGCGGTGGCACCTTAACATTTTCGAATCTTGGTGACACCCAGGGAGCGCTGGAGAGTTTGCGAAAAGCGCTAGGGGTGAGGGAAAGATTGGCAAAACTGGAACCGTCCAACAGGGATATTCAGGAGGATTACGCAACGAATATAGTACGACTCGGCGAGCTCAGCGTCACGCTGGGTAAGCCGCGCGAGGCCATTGACTATTACCGCAGCGCGTTACCGATTGCCGAGAAATTGCTTGCGGCCGATGCATCAAGCAAGTCCATGCGAACAAAGTTCTACAGCGTTTATTTCGCGATTGGCCGCGTCATGGGCGTGCCAACCATCCCAAACCTTGGCGATACGCGCGACGCTTTGGAGAATCTTCAGAAAGCGATCGATGGGAATGAGGCGTTGGCCGCCGAAAATCCAGCAACGCCGACATTTCGGCAAGTGTTGGGCGCGGACTACAGCAACATTGCTCAGGTGCAAGCAGCAGACGGCAATCAAGCAGAGTCTTTGGCGAGCAACCGAAAAGCATTAGCTCTCGACGAAGACTTGGTGAAAGAAAATCCCGTGAACACTCTCTACCGGCGTCAACTCGCCGTGCAATATGGAAACATCGGCGACGCGTTAATTGCGAGCAATGATTTGAAGGAAGCTCTTGAGTATTGCCGCAAAGCCGTTGTTATTTGGGAAGCACTAGTCGCCACCGATCCAGCCGACGCGTACGTTCATAGGGATTCTGCCGTTGGATACTGCGTTCTCGCCACTTCACTCGCCAAGAACGATGATCCTGCCGGGGCGCGCGCGAATTTCGAGAAGGCTTTGCAAATTTTTCAGGAACTGTCCGCCAAAGATCCGATGAATGCTTTTGTTAGTTACCAGCAGGCTCAAACTTGTCTGAAATTCAGTACATTCTTGTCCAACATCGGCGACATCCCTGGGTCGATTGAAAAGGCTCTTGAAGCGGTCAGAATCGGAGAAGCGCTTGTCGCAATCGGCCCTGATAACAACGGCGCCAGTACCATCTTGGCACTCTCTTATCTTCAACTCGGCAAATACAGCGCGATGTTGGCAAGCAAACCAGGAACCTTCGTCATCCAGCAAGAGGAGCGCTGGCACGAAGCGAAAAATTGGTATCACAAAAGCTTCGACATCTGGCGAAACCTGAAAAGCAAAGGAACGCTTAGTCGCGTTGAGGTCGACAAGCCGGACGAAGTCGCGCGGGACATTGCGAATTGCGATGCGGCGTTGAGATAGTTTAGCAGCTCAGGGCCACTTCACCGTCGCAAGAGAACTCGAGCTACCGCTTTCAGGGTTAGCCGCCCGTAGGGCCTGGAGCCTAGGGGATTCGAACCCCTGACCCCCGCAATGCCATTGCGGTGCTCTACCAACTGAGCTAAGACCCCGGAAGAATCTTGATTTTCGGATGCCACCTCGCGATTTGCAACGGGTAACTTCGGGAAACGTCGCCACCTCCGAGTTGCAATGACCGTGCGCGCACATACCATTGAAGGCATGTTCGCTCTGCGATTTTGCCTGATCGTCGCGATCGCAGTAACGCTCTGTCCGTTCGCCGCGCTCGCCGCCGAAAAGACAACCGCGGTTTGGAGCGATGGTCATACGTCCGCGCTCGCCGACGAGGAATTGATGCGCTATGCGATCTCGTCGCCGGGACCGGGGTATCCCGAAGAGGCTCAGCGGTTGAAACTCACGGGCAGCGGCGTTTATGAACTTCAAATAGACAAGTCCGGCAAGACCACGGGCGTCGCAATCGTAAAGAGCAGTGGCAGTCCGGTGCTCGACCAAGCTGCGCGCAAAACATTCCTGACCTGGCGATTCAAGCCGGGTGTGTTCGTCCGAGTGCGAGTGCCGGTTTCGTGGGCGGTGAACCGGCTTCGGTAAGAGATTCCCAGGTGGAATGCGCAAGGCCGCCCTTCTCGTCGCGGCCTTTTGCGCGGTTCATATCGCTTCCGCCCGGACCGTTTGGATCGATACCGACATTTCCATCGGCTCGCCCATTCGGGAAGTGGACGATGCCTTCGCGCTCGTTCTCGCCTTTCATTCGCCCGAGATTCGGATCGCCGGCCTGAGCACGACCTACGGAAATGCATCGCTCGGCCAGACCACCCGGGTCGCGCGCGATTTGGTGCAAAAATTTGGTCAGAGCGGAGGCCTGACGGTCGATCATGTTTTCTCCGGCGCCGGATCGGCGTCTGATCTTGGCCGGCGAAGCGCGGCAAGCGATGCGCTGGCGGCGGTGTTGGGGAAAGAAACAATCACGTATGTCGCGATGGGACCGCTCACAAATCTCGCTACCCTCCTGCGCCTCCATCCGGAGGCGGCGCAACAGATTGAGCGCGTCATCTGCGTCGGCGGCCAAACGCAGGGCGCCAGCCTCGTCTTCGGGCCGAATCAATCTTTTCACATTCACGACGCGAATGTGTTCAAGGATCCGGCGGCGACCGAAGCGGTGCTGCGGTCGAATATTTCCCTGACGCTGGTCCCGATCGCGACCGGCGCGAAGCTTTTGCTCAATGAATCGGACTTTCGCGAACTCGAAAGGAGCGGACCTGCGGGAAATTATCTTTCACGCCGGAGCAGAGTCTGGCTCTGGTTCTGGACGCATTACGTCGGAACAAATGGCGGGCCAATCTTCGATGCGCTGGCGATGATGCCGGTGACGAGGCCGGACTTGCTCTCGGTCGAGAAGCGGTATGCGAGAATGGATCAGGCGGGCAATCTGATGGTGACGTCGCGCCTAACGAACGGTGCCCGGCCCGTGCGGTATTGTCCGGGCTATGCGCCGGAAGTGAAGGTGCTCGTTATGCGGAGATTAATGGCGCGGTCAACGCGCCACGATTGAGATATTCGAGCGGTCCGCTAATTCGATTAGCGCTTCCTTTTCGAGCAGAAGGGTTCGTTCGGTTTCTACAGCGATGACCCGGATATGAACTTCGGCGGCAATGCCCACCGTCCCGACACCGATGACCGGCACATCGAAGCGCATGTCCTGGCTTGGCTTCGCGACCTTGACCATGATCGCGTTCTTGCCCCCCAGCGCGCCGCCGCGCTTAATCGTTTCATTGGTGCCGTCGAAACCTTCTACGGCCAGCACGGTCCCATTTTTCACGATGACGGTTTGGCCAATATCGAGCCGACTGATTTCTCTCGCGACTTCTAAACCAAAAGTGACGTCGTCCTCTTCGCGCCGAGTCAGCTTCCGGCCGGCGATCAGTCCCGCGGGCGCAAGGCAATGCTCGAGAAAGGAAGTCGCCGGCAACAGCGCGATGTCCGAACGCGCCAACTCATCGCCGATCGCGGCGAAGATGGATTCGGCGTTGCGCCGCTTCAATCGCGCCAGCAAGAGAAGTGTTCTCCAGTCCGGCCGCAAATCGAAGAGGTTCTTGGGCGCGATCTGTCCCGCCATAATCGCATTGGTGACTCCAGCGCTCCGGAAACAGGCGATCAGTTTCCCCAATTGCCCGACTCGCATCCAGGCGATCTCATCGACTTTGGCGGCAAGACGATCGTCGGTTTCATCCGTGAACGCGGCGGCAACAATGCGTTTCACTCCCGCAAGCCGCGCGGCATCAGCGAGAAGCCGCGGATAAACTCCGTTGCCGGCAATGATCCCGAGCGCGTCTGGAATTTCCACGAAGCGAGACTAACGATGGAGCGCCAGTGGACACAAGCGCCGCTGCGCTTAACTGCGGCGACGGCGCTTGACGTGCAATTGCGCCAGTGCCTTTTGCAGCGAAGCCTGGATTGCCGCGACCTCTTCGGAGCCGTGATCTTCTTTCATCGCGGCTTGCGCGCGGGCCACGGCTGCCTCGGCCGCGCTTTCGTCGATGACAGAAGGCTCGAGCGCCATGTCGGTGAGCACCGAAACGGAACTACCCGTGATCTCGACAAAGCCTTCTCCGATGGCCAGGAAAGTTTCCTTGCCGCCTTTGAGCACGCGCAGCTCCCCCGGATTCAACGTCGTCAGCAGCGGAACGTGATTCGGATAAACGCCGAGTTCCCCCTCGGCGCCTGGCAAAGTGACCATCTCCACGTCCTCGGAATAGGCCGTCGCTTCCGGCGTCACGATTTCAAGTTTCAAGGTCGCGGCCATGATTTTCTTTGTAACGGTTGAACGCTAAACGCTTCAACCTTCCTGAATCATATCGATGCCGCCCTTCATGTAGAAGTTCTGTTCGGGAACTTCATCATGTTTGCCATCGAGGATTTCTTTGAAGCCGCGGACCGTCTCGGCGATCGAAACGTATTCGCCCTTCGTGCCGGTGAAGACTTCGGCGACGTGGAACGGCTGGCTTAGGAAGCGCTGAATTTTGCGTGCGCGCAAGACGGAGAGTTTGTCCTCCGGACTCAGTTCATCCATGCCGAGAATGGCGATGATGTCCTGAAGATCGCGATAACGTTGCAACACTTTTTGCACTCCGCGGGCAACGGCATAGTGCTCTTCGCCGACGACGTCGGGCGCGAGCGACTTCGACGTAGAGGCCAGCGGATCGACCGCGGGATAAATGCCGAGCTCGGCAATGGAGCGTTCGAGCACGATGGTGGAGTCCAAGTGCGCGAAGGTATTCGCCGGAGCTGGATCGGTCAGATCGTCTGCCGGGACGTAAACCGCCTGGACCGACGTGATCGAGCCTTTTTTCGTGGAAGTAATGCGCTCCTGAAGATCGCCCATCTCCGCCGCAAGGGTCGGCTGGTAACCGACGGCCGACGGGGTTCGTCCAAGAAGCGCCGACACTTCTGACCCCGCTTGCGAGAAACGGAAAATGTTGTCAATGAACAACAAGACGTCCTGGTTGCGCTCGTCGCGGAAATATTCCGTCATCGCCAGCGCGGAGAGCGCGACCCGGAGGCGCGCGCCCGGCGGCTCGTTCATCTGTCCGTAAACCAGCGCAACTTTCGATTTGCTCAGATCCTTTTGATCGATGACGCCAGCCTCGCTCATCTCGGTGTAAAGATCGTTGCCCTCACGGGTCCGCTCGCCGACACCGGCGAAGACGGAGAACCCGCCGTGGCCTTTCGCGATGTTGTTGATCAGCTCGAGAATGACGACGGTCTTGCCCACGCCCGCACCGCCGAACGCCCCGACCTTGCCGCCCTTCGTGAAGGGACAGATCAAGTCGATCACCTTGATGCCGGTCTCTAAAATGGTGGAGCCGGTGTCCTGTTCGGTGAGTTCAGGAGCCTTGCGATGGATCGGGTAACGCTTCGTGTAAGTGACGGGGCCGCGATCGTCGACGGGATCACCGGTGACATTGAAGACGCGGCCGAGCGTCCCCTCGCCCACCGGAACGGTGATCGGACCGCCGGTGTCGTTAACGGGCATGCCGCGCTTCAAGCCTTCGGTTGAGGACATGGCGATGGAACGGACCCAGTTTTCGCCGAGATGCTGCTGGACTTCGAGGGTGAGCTTGGTCGGGCTGCCGTTGACCTCGTATTCGAGTTCGAGCGCATTATAGATTCGGGGCAATTCGGCCGTGCTTCTGAATTCCACGTCCACCACGGGACCGATGACCTGAACGATCTTTCCTTTATTCATAAATTTGTTTAGGCGCCGACGGCCATCTGTGCGGTCGAAATTTCGAGCAGTTCTGTCGTGATGCTGGCTTGCCGCATCTTGTTGTATTCGAGAGTGAGATCCTTGATGAATTGCTGCGCGTTGTCGGTCGCGTTCTTCATCGCCACCATGCGCGCGCTGTGCTCCGACGCACGCGCGTCGAGGATCATCTGGAAAACCTGATAATGGAGGTAATAGGGCAACATCACGTCGAGGACTCCTTCCGGGGTAGGCTCAAAGAGGTAGCCGATCATCGGGTCCGCGTTCTCCTGTGGAGTGGCGCCTTCCGCCGGGGCCTGGGGCAACTCGAAACTGGAAATGGGCAGCAGTGTGCGCACGACCGGCTTCTGGTTGACCGTGTTAATGAAACGCGTGTAGAGCACGGAAACCTTATCGACTTCGCCGCTCAGAAATTTCTCGACGCAGAACTTGGCGAGCTCTTTTGTTTCCGGAAACGAAGGCGCGTCTTTCAACTCGAAGTCCGCCATCATATCCCGGCGCGTCCGGGCAATAAACTGGCGAGCCTTGCGACCGGAAACGACGTAACTCGTTTTCGCTAAATCAAAGCTCGCGGCCTCGCGGAGAAGATTGGTGTTCAACGCTCCCGCGAGTCCCTTGTCCGTGCTAATGACCACGACGAGCTCTTTCTTCACTTCGCGGACTTGCAGGAGAGGATGAAGCTTCGAATCGGTCCGCTGCTGCAGCGAAACCAGAACGCGATTCATCAGAGTGGCATAGGGCCGGCCCGCGAGCGCGACGTTCTGGGCCTTGCGCATCTTCGAGGCGGCGACCATCTGCATCGCCTTGGTCAGCTGGCCAATGTTGCGGATCGACTTGATCCGACGCCGGATGTCTTTGGTGTTTGCCACTGAAAAAGTTGAGAGTGTTTAGTTGAGAGCTGCGGCTCTAGACGGGATTGGTCGCTTTGAATTCGTCCAGGGCGGCGGCGAGTTCCGCTTCTAGATCCTTGTCGAGCGCCCCTTTGGAAACGATGCCGGCAAGGAGGCTTTCTTTGCGCGTGCTGAGATACTCCTGCAGCTTGAGCTGGAACTCCTTCACCTTGTCGACGGGGACGGAATCGAGATAGCCGTTCTGCATTGCCCACAGGACTGCGACCTGTTCCTCAACCGGAATCGGATTGTATTGGACTTGCTTGAAGAGCTCGACAATGCGCTGACCGCGATCGAGACGCGCTTTGGTCGCCGCATCCAGATCGGAACCGAACTGCGCGAAAGCCGCCAGCTCGCGGAACTGCGCCAGGTCCAGTTTGATTTTGCCTGCCACCTGTTTGATCGCCTTGATCTGCGCGGCGGAACCGACGCGGCTGACCGAGAGACCGACCGAGATCGCGGGGCGCACGCCTTGATAAAACAGATCGGTCTCGAGATAAATCTGGCCGTCGGTAATCGAAATGACGTTCGTCGGAATGTACGCCGAAACGTCGCCGGCCTGCGTCTCGATGATCGGCAACGCCGTCAATGATCCGCCGCCCGCTTCTTCGGTTACGCGCGCGCTTCGTTCGAGCAACCGCGAGTGAAGATAAAAAACGTCGCCCGGATACGCTTCACGTCCGGACGGGCGCTTGAGCACCAGCGAAACCTGGCGGTACGCCACCGCATGCTTCGACAAGTCGTCATATATAATAAGAGCGTCCATCCCGTGATCCATGAACCACTCGCCCATCGCTGCGCCGGCGAATGGCGCGAGATACTGGTTTGTCGCGGTGTCGGAGGCGGGCGCCGAGATGATCGTCGTGTATGGCATCGCGCCTTCCTTTTCCAGAATGGCGAGCGCGCGGGCGACGTTGGAATTCTTCTGACCAATCGCAACGTAAATGCAATAGAGCGGACGATGGTCCTTAAGCCGGCCTTCCTCGGCCGCCTTGTTCAAGCGCGCCTGGCTGATGATCGTGTCGATCGCGATCGTCGATTTTCCGGTGGCGCGATCGCCGATGATCAGCTCACGCTGCCCGCGGCCAATCGGGATCATCGCATCGATCGCCATGATGCCGGTCTGCACCGGTTGGCTGACGCTTTTGCGCTTAATGACGCCGGGCGCAATTTTTTCCAGCGGATACGACACGTCCGATTTGATCGGACCTTTGCCATCGAGCGGCTGACCGAGCGTGTTGACTACGCGGCCGAGCAACGCTTTTCCCACCGGCACCTGCAAAAGTTTGCCCGTCGTCTTGGCTTCGTCGCCTTCCATGACCTGGGTCGTGTCGCCGAGCAGGATCGCGCCGACTTCGGTCTCCTCGAGATTGAGGGCGAGCCCAAAGACGCCGCTCGAGAATTCGATCATCTCGTTCAACATGACGTCGCTGAGCCCCTCGATGCGCGCGACCCCATCACCGGTTTCGCGGACCACGCCGACGTTGCTTTTGCTTGTGGTGGTTTTGAGGCCGGCGATCTGCGTTTCGATCTCTTCGAGGATACTGCTCATAGGATTGTTTGGTTAAAGTTGTTGCTGGAGGCGATGGAGGCGGTTGCGCACGGTGCTGTCCCAGACGTCGCTGCCAACGCGAATGCGCATTCCGCCGAGCAGCTCTTCGTTCACGACAAAGCGGGCCGCGAGATCGCTGCCGTATTTGCGTTTGAGGTTGGCCACGATTTGCGCGCTCGCATCCGCCGAAAGATTTGTCGCCGTCTCGATGGTTGCGCTTCGCTTTTCCACTTCGAGGCGCAGGAGGCGTTTGTAAGCCTCGAGCACTTTGATGTAATTGCGCGGCTTCTTTTCGATCAACGATTTCACCAGCGACGCGACCCGGCCGCTGTCGAGCTGGCCGTCCGTGAAACTCGCGCGCAGGAGTTCCTTCGAAAGCTGCCGAGTCTCTTTGTTGATCTTCATCGCGCTGTATTTTTAGGAGGCCATTTGCCGGGACGCTTCGTCCTGCAAACGACGTTGATCTTCGGCAGTCAGGACTTTGCCGGTGACTTTCGCAGTCGTATTCACCACGAGCCGGCCGAGCTCGCGTTTGAGTTCGGCCATTGTCTTTTCGTGCTCGATCGCGCTCGCTTCGCGCGCTTTCGTCACGATTTGTTCCGCGGCCACGATCGCTTCCTGTTGCTTGCGCTCGGCCACGTGCGCGGCGCTCTCCCGCGCGTCGTCAATCATCTTCTGCGCCTGCACGTTTGCCTTCGAGAGAATCTCCTGATAGCGCTGCTCCGCCTCTGCGAGTTGCTGCTTGATCTTCTCCGCATTCGATTGTGCTTCCGAGATCTGCTGACGCCGCTCTTCGAGCACGCCGAGAATCGGTTTGTAGGCATACTTCCGCAGCAACAGCGCCACGATCATGAAGCTGATAACCTGCGACAAGAAAAGCCAGGGATTCCACCCGAAGGTTTCGAGTGTCTCCTTCGCTGAATCCAGCGCACTAACTGCGAAGAACATCGCGATCATCGATTATTTCGGCGCGAGGTAGAGCGCGTAGAACACAATCGCTTCCGCGAATGCGATCGCGAGAATCGCCTGCACGAGGATCGGAGTAGCGGCGCCTGGATTGCGACCGACGGCGGACGCAGCACCCATGCCGATGAGACCGACGCCGATGGCCGCGCCGAGCGCCGCGAGTCCTACGTGAAGGCTGCCAGTGAGTTCCGCGAGTATTGGTAACAACATATATTTGTCTTTCTTGTTTAGTGTTTCTCAGCAGCCTCCGCGGGAACCACGGTCATAGCCGCCAAATTTTTAATGGTGAGCCTCATGTCCTGGCTCGTGTTGCGCGATCAACAAGGTAAAGACCGCAGTTAAAAGCATGAAGACCATCGCCTGCACCAGACCGACGAGCAGCTCCATGAAATAAAATGGAATCGGAATCAGCCACGAAAGTGCGGGCACCATCGTAGACATTGATTCGAGAATCGTTTCGCCCGCGTAAACATTGCCGTAAAGGCGGAAACTCAGCGAAATGGGCCGGAACAAGATCGATACGATTTCGAGTAGTCCAACGACAAAGAAAATCCCGACCATGGCAATCTTCATGATCCCTTTGCTATCGCCCTTCGGGCCAAAAATGTGCATGAGAAAACCGCCGACGCCGTTGGCTTGAATCGCCCAGATCGTCCAGCAAACGAAAAAGATCATTGCCATTGCCGTCGTCATGTTCAGGTCGGCGTTGCCGCCGCGCAGTAACGGCCGATCGACGTGAAACGTGCCGTTCGCGAGACGATGTCCCCAGCCGACGGTACCTACTCCGGGAATGAGGCCGAACCAGTTCACGAACAAAATGAAAATGAAAATCGTGGCGAAGAACCAAAACGTCTTTCGCACCAGATCGCGGCCGATAATGCTCTCGAGAAAATTGTGGAGACTCTCGACCAGCCACTCCCAGAAATTTTGAAGGCCAGTCGGGACCGGCTTGATTTTTCTCGTGGCCAATTGCGCGCAGACAAGAATTGCCGCCGCCACGATCCACGTCACCACCATTGAGTTGGTCACTGCGAGTGGCCCGACGTGAAACAAAACATCCGGCTTGAGCGGGATCCCGTGCTCTTCCTTCACTGCGTGCTCCGCCGTCTCGGCGAAGGCAGAAGTAGTCACGCTACCAAACAGGCAAAGAACCAGCGCGACGAGGATGAAGGTGGAAAAACGCCGGGCCATGAAAATTTATTCTTGGAGAAGCAGCAGCCCGATTTTTTCCCGTCGGTGCGGCGCCGCGGAGCGATGCACACAACACAAGGGGCGCTTGCGTCGCGCATACCAAAGCGTGTTTTGTGGCGAGGGCAAGAAACTTTCGGGAAATTTGTCCGCTCGCCCTAACGACATGTGGGACGACGTTACTTGACCTGCACCCGCTCGGGAAATCTCTCCTCGACCAAAGGCACTTCCTGCTGGGAAACTCGCTCTTCCGCGGCGGCCAGGGCGACCGCTTCATCGTAGTGCGCTTCGAGCTGCCGGATTTGCTCGCGCTGCTCGAAATTCGCCGCCACCGATTCGCTGGCCAGCGCGCCCATTTCGCGAAACGCGAGAGGTGAGTGCACTATGTTTTTCATGGCGGTGGCGAGCGCTTCGAAATCGCGTTCCTCCACGAGCAAACCGGAGCGGCCGTGCTCGACCGCTTCGGGAATTCCGCCGTGCTTAGTCGCGAGAACCGCCAGGCCAGTCGACATCGCTTCGAGGATGGAATTCGGAATCCCTTCCTGATTTTGATCGGGCGGAGTTTCGCTCGGATGAAGGAAAAAATGTGACTTGGCGTAAAGGTCCAGGAGCTCGGCTTGTGAAAGAAAACCGCGGAAATGGACCTTGGCGGAAATGCCAAGCTCCTCGGCCAGCTCTTCCAAGTGCGATTGCAACGGACCCTTGCCGGCAATGACCAGCCGCGCGTTGGGAAATTCCTTTTGGAAAATGGCAAACGCGCACAGGGACGTGGCTACGCCTTTTTTGGGAATGAGCCGGCAGGCCTGCATGAAACGCCAGCGGCCTTCCGAGGGCGCATCGCGGCGAACGAACGGAAATTCGTGGAGCGGAACGCCGGTGCGATTGATGCGCAATCGCTCCGGGGGGCAGCCCAGCGTCAAAAGCCGCTCGGCCAGCGACCGGGAACGCGCCAACACGAGCGGGACCGCATCGAACAAGTTGCGCAGCTTCGGCCCGTAATCGCGGATATCGTTTTTCTGCGCGACGTCGGCGCCGTGAAAGGAAACGACACACGGTTTGTGCCAACGCTCGATAAACGGCAGCAAATGGACGCCGGTATGTCCAAAATAAATATGCATCAGGTCGGCGCCACGCCGCTCCAGGAGGTTCGAGAGCATTTTGTATTCGCCTCGATAAACGATGGGCGGCTTTTGTTTCACCCACTTGAGCCAGCAGTGTCGGAGCGGATTGCTCGGCGGTTTGGGAATGATCTCGATATCGCGGAACGGGAACAGCTCGCCGTTCTGGAGCGCCTTCGTCATGACGAAGGTTTCGTACTCGTGGAGCGACCGAACCTGCCGGTAGATGTGCAACATCTCTGGTTTGAGGAACGTCGTGCAATAACTGGCTACAACTCGTTTGCCCATGGAGGAGTGGCGATTCTCAGTGAGGTTACGTAAGTTGTCCATCTGTTATTCACAACGCGCCGCGGCGGCTGTTTGCGCTGCTTGTTCCCGAAATTCCGCCGGTTGCCCGGCAAAAAACCAGCGCTCGAGCGCATCCTTCAATTCCGTGAGACCCTCCGATTGCTCAGCGGAGATCGGAAGAACCTCCAGGCCAGGGAAGCGTTGCTTCAGGGCCCGAAGATTTTCGGTCGCATCGGGCAGATCCATTTTGTTCGCGACCACATACCACGGCCGCGCGGAAAGCCGCGGGTCGTAGAGGTCAATCTCGCGCCGCAGGTTTTGCAGATCCGCGATGGGCGACCGGCCTTCGCTTCCCGCGATATCCAGAATGAAAAGCAGAATTCGGCAGCGCGTAATGTGCCGCAGGAAATCGTGACCGAGCCCGACGTTGCGATGCGCTCCCTCGATCAGGCCGGGAATGTCTGCGATTGCCGCACGGCGATAGCCATCGAAGTCGATCACACCGACAACGGGATGAAGCGTCGTGAAAGGATACGACGCGACTTTCGGATGCGCGGCGGAGATTTTGCCGAGCAGCGTCGACTTCCCCGCGTTGGGGTAGCCGACCAAGGCGGCGTCGGCGATGGTCCGCAGCTCGAGCAGGAAATGCCCCTGCTCGCCCTCCTCCCCTTCCGTGTATTGGACCGGGGCGCGATTGCGCGAACTCTTGAAGTGAACATTCCCCTTCCCGCCCCCTCCGCCTTTGCACAGAACAAATTCCTCACCGTCGTGCGCGAGATCGGCGATCGGACGCGCCACCTCCGTCTTCGCATCGTTGTTTGACTTCACGATTTCGGGAGCCGGTGGAGTCTCATCAAAATCATCTTCATTCCGCGGCACCGGCGCGGGTGCGGGATAGACGATGGTGCCGACCGGGACCTTGACGATCTTCGGAAGCGCGGCCCGGCCGTGCTTCTTCTTGCCTTGCCCATGAACGCCGCTTTTCGCCTTGATGATCGGCTCGTAAAAAAGATTCGAGAGATTATCGGTGTGAACATCGGCGCGCAGAATGATGTCGCCGCCGCGGCCGCCATCTCCACCGTCCGGCCCGCCGCGTGGGACGAATTTTTCCCGGCGGAAACTTACGCAGCCGCGTCCGCCGTCACCGGCCTGGGCAAAAACTTTGATGCGATCGACAAACATATGGGGGCGCTTCGCGCGGAAATGCCGGTGCCAAGGTGCCACTATGCTACGCGCTTGTCATCCCGAGCCGCGTAACTGGAGCGGCGCGCCCTCGCGCCGGTTAGTGGCGCGTGGCGTCACGCCTGCGCGATGGCCTGTGGGCAGGCCATCTCCAAATTACTCAACGCTTGGCCAGGAGTTGTTCGTAGAGCGCTTTAGTTTGTGCGGCGATTGCCGACCAACTGAATTTTTCTTCCGCTCGCTTGCGTCCGGCCCGGCCGAACTTTTCGCAAAGGCCGGGGTCGGCCATCAACTGATTGATCCGCGCCGCCAGGTCGCGCGCAAACTTCTCCAGATCGCGTGGCTCGAATGGGCTCTGCTCCATCTGATCGATCGGAATCAGAAATCCAGTCTCGTTGTCCACCACGACTTCCTTTATCCCGCCCACGGCTGTCGCCACCACCGCGGTTTCGCAGGCCATCGCTTCAAGATTAATGATTCCAAAGGGCTCGTAGATTGAAGGGCAGCAAAAAACGGCGGCATGCGAATAGAGTTCGCGCACGGTTTCCTTATCCACCATCTCGTCGATCCAAACGATGCCGGGCCGTTTGGCCTTCAACCTCTCGACCGCTGCTTTCATTTCAGCGCCGATCTCCGGCGTGTCCGGCGCGCCGGCGCAAAGCACGACCTGAAAACCGGCGTCCATGTATTCGATCGCGCGGACGAGATGGACGATGCCTTTCTGGCGCGTGATTCGTCCGACGAAAAGGAGGAACGGCTTGGCGGGATCGATTCCGTATCGCGTCAGCGCGGCGGCGGAATTTGTTTTCCGATATTCCTCCAGATCAATTCCGTTATAGACGATGTGCAAACGGTCCGACTCGACCTTGAAGAGCCGCTCGACATCGGCCTTGGTCTGGGCGGAAACCGCAATCACGGCATCGGCCATTTCCAGCGCGGTCTTCTCGATCCAAACGCTGAAGTCATAACCGCCGCCGAGCTGTTCCCGTTTCCATGGGCGAAGCGGTTCGAGGGAATGGACCGTGATGACGAGCGGGATGCCGTAATTTATTTTCGCGAGAATGCCGCCGAAATGGCTGTACCACGTGTGGCAATGGACGAGGTCGGCATCGATGTTGGTGGCGTTGAAATCAGTGCAGCGCCGGATCGCGCCAAAGACGGAGCGGAGCGGCTTGGGGCAAGTGAAGGTTGAGGCATCCAGCTCGAAACCGCGGACCGCGAGATTCCCTTTCGTCTCTTGTTGGTCACCAAAACATCGCACTTCGATCGGCATCGTTTTGGCAAGCTCGCGCGACAGATACTCGACGTGCACGCCCGCGCCGCCATAAACGTAGGGCGGATATTCGTTCGTGAGGAAGAGTGTCTTCACGATGCTTTCTTAAACGCGGGCGCATGGAAGCGCACGCAGATTTCACTTTTGCGCCTTGAGCAGCAGCACGGGCACATCGACCTCGTGCCGAACCTTGTCGGCGGTGCTGCCATAAAGCAGATCACTAATCAGGCGGTGGCCATGCGTTGTCATCGCGATCAGGTCCACGGTTTCGCGGCGGGCCAGCTTGATGATTTCGTTCGCGGGCTCGCCCATCGCGAGCACTGCCGTCACGGCGAAACCTTCCGTGCGCAATTCCTCCGAGAGCGCGGCGAGATAGGCGCGGTCCTGTTTCATCTCCTCGCTTTCCTGAAGCTGAAAGCGCTCGAAGTTCCGCGCCGCCCAGCCATCGGCGACGTGGACCAGAATTAATTTGGCCTGCGTCAACGCCGCCAGCTCGCGGATGTGCTTGAGAATGGTTTTGTCCGTCTCGCGATTTTCGACTGGAACGAGGATCGTTTTATACATGGGCGTTTAGGCGAACCAACCCCGAAGCGTTTGCACCAGCAGCCAGGCGTTGAGAGTAGCGATCACTATCGCGACGAACCATGCGAGACATTTCACCATTAGCCCATTCGCAAATTCGCCCATCTTCAGTTTGTCGCTCGTAAACATGACCAGCGGAAAGACCGCAAAACTCAGTTGCAAACTCAGCACTACCTGGCTGAGCACGAGCAGATTCGTGGTCCCTTGCTCTCCCGAGATGATCGTGACGATGATCGCCGGAATGATGGCGATCGCACGCGTGATCAAACGCCGCAGCCACGGCCGAATCCGAATATTGAGGAACCCTTCCATCACGATCTGCCCGGCCAGGGTCCCGGTCAGGGTTGAGTTTTGTCCCGACGCGAGCAGGGCCAGCGCGAAAAGAGTGCTCGCGCCCGTGACCCCGAGCAGAGGCGAGAGAAGTTTGTAGGCGTCCTGGATTTCGGCGACGTCGTTGCGGCCGCGCGTGTAGAAGGTCGCGGCCGAAACAATCAGGATCGCGGCATTGATGAAGAGCGCGAACATCAGAGCCAGGGTCGAATCGATCGTGGCGAACTTGATTGCTTCGCGTTTGCCGGCCGAATTCAATTCGTAACGACGCGTCTGCACGATCGAGGAATGGAGATAAAGATTATGCGGCATGACCGTCGCGCCGAGGATGCCGATGGCGATGTAAAGCATGCCGGGATCGGTAATGATTTTCGACGACGGCACAAAGCCCTTGGCGATTCCGAGCAGATCGGGATGAGAAACCACCAGTTCCCAGGCGAAGCAGCCGCCAATGACAAAGATGAGCGCGATCACCAGCGCCTCGATATAACGAAAGCCTTTGTTTTGAAGAAACAGAACGATCAGGACATCGAGTCCGGTGATGCAAACACCAACCAGCAGCGGCAGGCCGAAGAGCAGATTCAACGCGATGGCCGAACCGATGATCTCCGCCAGGTCGCAAGCCGCGATGGCGAGCTCGCAAATTACCCACAAGAAAAACGAGACCGGCCGGCTGTAATGATCGCGGCAGGCCTGGGCCAGGTCCCGACCGGTGGCGATGCCGAGCTTGAGAGAAAGGGCCTGGAGGAGGATGGCCATGAGGTTGGACATCATGATGACCGAGAGGAGCGCGAAATTGTATTTCGAGCCGCCCGCCAAATCCGTGGCCCAATTCCCGGGGTCCATGTATCCCACCGCGACCAGGAAGCCGGGACCGGCGAAAGCGAAGAGCTTGCGGAAAAAACTGGCGGTGGGCGGCACGACCAGGCTGCGGTGGACCTCGGACAAGCTCGGCAAAGCCGGCTGCGAATGGAAGCCGGCCTCGGTGTGAATTGGGCCGGAATCCAAGTTAGGCATGGCTAACTTCTTTATCGATTACTATTAATGTGTCAACTGGAAATGATTTTTTGTTTGACCAATTACCCTGCCTGCTCCTTCTTGTCGGCATGCCGGTGAAAACGAACGCTGTTCGCAGCTCCGCCGCCGTCGAGGATTATCTCGAGCGCATCCTCGAGCTGATCAACACCAAGGGCTACGCCCGCGTCGTCGATATCGCCACCAGCCTCGGCATCTCGCAGGCGAGCGTGACGAACATGGTGCAGCGGCTGGACGGAGAAGGACTGCTCAATTACGAAAAATATCGCGGCCTGGTCCTGACCACCGCCGGGGAAACGCTCGCGCGCAATATCGCGCGCCGTCATCAACTCCTCACCGATTTCCTGAAGCTGCTCGGCGTCGACGAGCGCGTGATCGAGCACGATGTCGAGGGCATGGAGCACCACATCAGCCCGTCGACCTTGCGGGCGATCGAAGGGTTGACGGCGCAGCTCAAGCGCCGCCCCGCGTTGCTGGCGCGGTTGAATTGAGCCAAAAAGCTTTTCGCCCCGAGGCGAACTGCGTTTAATGGCGAACCATGCCCCGGCGCCCGGATTTCCTCGTTCTCGCGATGGACATTGGAAGCTCGTCCTCACGTTCGGCGCTGTTCGATGACAAGGGGCGCGTCTTGTCGGAAACGCCGGCTAGCCGCGAGTATGCCGTTGATTACACCGCCGATGGAAGCGCGGAACTTTCCCCCGCGCTGCTGCGAGGATCAGTTCAAGCTTGCTTGCGAGAAACCTTGCGCGCGCGGCACGGCTCTCCTTCCTTGCGCAAGATTCCCATCGCCGCGGCGGGCGCTTCCGCGTTCTGGCATAGCCTGCTGGGACTCGACCGTCGAGGCCGCACCATCACTCGGATTTTCATGTGGTCCGACTCGCGGTGCGCACCGGATGCAGCACAACTCCGGAGCGAACTCAATGAAAGAAGAGTGCACGCGCGCACCGGCTGCATGTTGCGCGCCTCTTTTTGGCCGGCAAAACTGCGCTGGCTTCGCCGGACACGGCCGCGACTTTTCCGCGGTGTGCGCCGCTGGGTTTCTCCTGCTGAATGGATTTTCGAAGAACTCTTTGGCGCCGCCGGATGCAATCCTTCGATGGCCAGCGCCACCGGCCTCTACCATCTGCGTCGGAAAAGCTGGGACACCGCTTTGTGCGCAACCTGCGGAATCGACGTAAGTCAGCTCGGCCCTCTCTCTGACGTCGCCACAACAAGCCGATCCACCTTTCCGGAATTGCGCGAGACGAAGTTTTTCACGGCGATCGGCGATGGCGCCGCGGGCAATCTCGGTTGCGGCGCCGATGTCAGTCGGCGCATCGCCATTAACATCGGCACGAGCGCCGCGGTGCGAATGATGTGCGGGCAAGACTCGGGGAACCTGACGCCGTTCGGCTTATTTCGCTACGTGGTCGATCGCGAGCGCGCGGTCCTCGGCGGCGCCGTCAGCAACGCCGGAAATCTGCGCCGGTGGTGTCTGCGCGAGCTTCGACTCAACGACACTCCGCGCGCTGAACGCAAAGCGTTCTCACGTGTCGCCGCGGCGACTGACGAAATCACCGTGCTGCCATTTTGGGTGAGCGAGCGAGCGCCGACCTGGCCGGAGAATCTGCGAGGCGCCATCGTGGGTCTGATTCAGGCCAGCTCCGCGGTGCAAATCCTCCGCGCCACCTCCTGCGCCGTCTATTATCGCCTGGGCCAAATTCTCGAGATCATCGAACGGAACGCGGGACCTGCCCAAGCGATCATCGTTTCCGGCGGGATCTTGCATTCGATCGCGTCGCTTCGGCTGCTGGCCGACGCGCTCGGACGCGATCTTCACGTCTCGCCCGAAGCGGAGGCGTCACTTCGTGGCGCCGCCGTTTATGTTTTGGAACAACTCGGTTCCAAAGCGGCGCCGTTGCGCGCTGCAAAAATGGTGAAGCACGTTCCCGCGCTCGCGGCGAAACATCGCCTCCGCCAACAGCGGCAAATCGCGCTGGAGAAATTGCTGGCGAAAACATGACCGCTCATCCGGCGGTTTCGGAAACGCTTTCAATTTCACCCGGCCGGCAATGGATCGTAAGCAGGATGGGACGGCAGCAAACGGTGCAATCCTCCACCAAGGTTTGCTGAGATTGCGACGTATCCACTTGCAGCGGGAATGCCTCGCCGCAGTGAGGACAAACGATGTCGGTTTCGAGAATCAGTTCCAATGGCCGAAGCGGCCGTTGACCGCTGTCTCCTTCAGCCCTCTAGTATCACCGTTCTCGACGATACGGAAACCGATCGCCGGCTCTTCAGTTCTCGTAATGGAAGCCACCGCCAGCCTGTTCAATCCACTGTCGGATTGGTCTCTCTTCTCCTTCGCAGTAGCCGCAAAAGAATCTCCCATCGCAACCCAGCCTGCACGCAGGCGCGACGCGACCATTGCCCGCCCGCTTCGAATTCTCGTCGTGGATGATCATCAGGATACGCTCCGATCTCTGAAGCTTCTCCTCACGCGCCTCGGCTATGAAGTATTGAGCGCCGAAAATATGACCGACGCACTTCGCCTCGCCGGCCTGGAACAATTCGATCTTCTCCTAAGCGACATTGGGTTGCCGGATGGAAGCGGTCACGAACTCATCAGACGAATTCGAAAAACGCGCAGCGTCAAGGCCATCGCCGTCAGCGGTTTTGGAATGGACGAGGACGTGCTGAGAAGTCGTGACGCCGGCTTCTTCGATCACCTGACCAAGCCGGTCAGCATCGAGCGCCTCCAGGAAGCGATCGACCAGCTCACGGCGCAGCCGGATTAAACCGCAGCGCCGGATTTCTGGGGCGTGCCCGGCGCCGCCCCGTCCATTTTGCGGAAATGCAATTGGCCCACGCGCCGTCCGTCCGTCTGCGAAATGGTGACGAGATAATTTTCAATCTGCACCTGTTCACCTTGCTTCGGCAGGTGTCCCAGCAAATGCGTCACATACCCGCCGATGGTGCTGACATCGGCGCTTTCCAATTCCAAGCCGGCCAGGTCGCGTAATTCGTAGAGCCCGACCGCGCCGTCGATCGAGAATTCGTCCTCGTTGATTTTGCGAAACTCCGCCTTCTCGGTGTCGAACTCATCCTGGATATCGCCCACGATTTCCTCGAGAACATTTTCCAGCGTCACCATGCCCACGGTGCCGCCGTATTCATCCACCACGATGGCGAGGTGCGCGTGTTTGTTTAGAAAAAGGTTGAGCAGTTTTTCCAGCGACATCATCTCCGGCACCGGGATGAGGTCGCGCTTGATCCGGAGCAGATCGGGCTGCGGATCGCGCATCATCGGCACCAGCTCCTTGATGTGAATGAGACCGACGGTGTTATCGAGATGGCCGCGGCAGAGTGGGAAACGAGTGTGGCGGGCGAGGTGGTGTTCCTCGATCTCGAGGAAAGTTTCGAAGAAAACGTGAAGAAGGCGCTCGAATCGCGCCACACTCGTTTCCC
>QHBM01000038.1:333-8646 GCA_003244145.1 Chthoniobacterales bacterium | reverse complement strand
CCGCACTGGAGACCCGCCGTTCGTTCGCCAGTGCGACCGAGATCTCGGCGCGCGCCTCTTCAAAGGTGAGCTGATGCGCGGATTTGATCTCGTCCAAGCGGAGAATGTGGAAACCCAAATGCGAACGGAATGGTTTGCTCGTTTCGCCAGTCCGCAGTTTTTGGACTTCGGCGAAAAACTCCGACGGCACGCGCGACGCGGAAAAGAAACCAAGATCGCCGCCGCGGGACTTGGTGGCTTCATCCTCAGAAGTTTCCGCCGCCAGCTGCGAGAACGCTTCCCCGCCAGAAACGCGAACGGCCAGCGCGTCGATCGCCTTTGTTTTTTCTTCGACCACCTCAGGCGGCGTCTCCTCATGGGCCGCGAGGAAAAGGTGCGAGGCGCGATAACGAATGGGTTGAGCGAAGAGTTCGGCGTGAGCGTCGTAAAACTTCCGGCACTCCAGCTCGGTCACTGCGGTTCCCGGCGCTATCTGTCTCTCCAGCCAGTCGAGTCCGCGAAGTTGCTTCGCGATTTTTTCCCGCAACGACAAGATGGAAAGACCGCTTGATCGCAGGGCGCGGTCGAAAGCCTTGTCGTTGCCGAATTCCGCCGTGAGCAGCGAAATTTCACGATCGATCCGAGAAGCGTCGATCGACTCGCTCGAAGCAGCGCGGCGGAGATTTTCGGCCAGGACCAAATCCGATTCCGTCGCTTCCAATCCATCGAGATCGTCCTGGTAGATTCCTTTCCCGTGTGTGATCGCGACAAGCTGACCGCGACCGGCCATGCGTCCGACCGCGCGGTGAAAGACCATCGATCGGCAAAGAATTTCGCTGCAGATCAAGCCGAGAACGGAGACGGCCACGATCAAACCCGATAGCCAAAGCCTCTTGCTCATTTTAAAGCGCGCGTCGCCAGATAATGTGCCGCGACTACGCCGGTGATCCGAAGGCTTTCGGCGCTCAGTTTGTCCACCGTGTCACCCGGCGTGTGCCACGGCGGGTAATCGAAATCGATCAGATCGATGGTCGGTATTCCGATCTCATTCAATGGAGTGTGATCATCCATAATGTCCCGATCGAAGTAGGTGAAATGCTTCCGCAGATTCAACGCGTCGGCCGAAGCGAAAATGTCGCGCGCGATTTCAACGGGCGAATCGGGCGGGAGCGTGATGGTGAGCGACCGATCGCCCACCATGTCGAAAAGAATTCCGCCGCGAAACTGTTTCGCCTTGTCCTGGGCCGCGAGCTGTTTCGCGAAAAAGCGGCTGCCATACAAGCCATCGGTTTCCGTGAAAGCCTCATAGGCTTCCTCTCCATCGAAAAAAACCAGCTCCGCTTTTCGCGCCAGCTCCGGACGCGGCGCCAGGACGCGGGCCAGCTCCAGGAGCACGCCCGTGCTTGATCCACCGTCGTTCGCGCCAACGAAGCGCGCGGTATCGAAGGTCTTGGTGTCGTAATGGGAGCAGACGAGAAATGTGGGAGCGCTCCCGTTCGCGAAAGTGGCGATGAGATTGACGAACTGAATTTTCCCGCGTGACGTTTCGTCCGCAAAACTCTGGCGCTCCACTTTCCAGCCGAACGATTCGAGTTGATGCGTCAGATAAGTTCTGGTCTTTTCGATCGCTTCCGACGCCGGCGGTCGCGGACCGAAATTAACCATGGTCTGGACATGCGCGAGCGCTTTCTCTCCGGAAAATTGCTCCCAGATTTTCTCCTGATTTGCGTCCGACGCCGGCGAGTTAGCGCGATCGCACGCAACGAGAAACGCGAACGCGATCCAGATGCCGGCGGCGACTCGGCTACGTTTCGTTCGCAGGCAGCCCGAGTGCGCCGAGGACGCGTTGCAGATCATCGTTGCCATAATATTCGATCTCAATGCGGCCTCGTTTCTCTCCATGATGAAGCGTGACTCTGGTGCCGAGATGTTCCTGCAACCGGTTTTGCAGGTCGTCGATCGTCGCCGAAGTAACGGTCGCTGCTGTCTGCCGTCTCCGCCGGGGCCGCGTGGTGCCGAGCTGTCGTGCGACCAACCGCTCCGTGGCGCGGACCGTCGCGGTGCGGCGCAAAATGGTTTCGGCGACCGCCAGTTGTTCTTCAGGTTCCTTGAGGGCGAGCAACACTTTGGCGTGTCCGACTGAGATGAGGGCCTGCGTGAGCCACGTTTGCACTTGCGGATGCAGGTCGAGCAGCCGCATCGAATTCGCCACAGCCGCGCGGCTCCGGCCGACTTTCTGCGCGATGTCTTCCTGGCGCAGCCCGAATTCGCCCGAGAGCCGCGCATAAGCTTGCGCTTCTTCGATGGGATTGAGATCGGCGCGCTGAAGATTTTCGATCAAGGAAAGCTCGAGAACTTCGAGATCGGTCGCGACGCGGGTGATCACCGGCACCTGTGTCAGCCCGGCTTCGTGGGCCGCGCGCCAACGGCGTTCGCCGGCGATCAATTCATGGCGCCCAGCCACATCGCGAACGACCAAAGGCTGGATGATGCCGTGTTGCCGGATCGATTCCACCAGCTCTGCGAGCGCCTCACCCGCGAAATCTTTCCTAGGCTGCAACGGACTCGGCACGATGCTGGCGAGAGTGACCTGCTGAATCCTTTCGCCCGGCTCCGCCTCGAGGCGGATGGGAGCGGGCCTGGAGCTAATCAGCGCGCTGAGACCTTTGCCGAGAGCTGATTTAGCCATGCGGGTCAGGTTATCGGAACGGCTCTGCTTACGCAAACAGCAACGCGATTTTGCCAAGACCCAGCGCTGCCGCTAGCGTGCCGCCATGGCTGCAGAATCGACCGTTTTCACGCTGGGACATTCTCCCGATCCGGACGACGCCTTCATGTTTTATGCGATGGCGGAGAACAAGATCAATCTGCGCGGTTACCGTTTCGAACATCGGCTCGAGGACATTCAGACGTTGAACGAGCGGGCGCTGCGCGGCGAGCTGCACATCTCGGCCATCTCCATCCATGCCTTCGCCTACGTGAGCGGCCGCTACGCGCTGCTGCCCTGCGGTGCGAGCATGGGCGATGGCTACGGCCCGATGGTGGTGGCGGTTAACACCGAAGGCCTGCCCGCGAATGCACCCGACGACGAAATCCGCGCCTGGCTCCGCGGCCGAACGATTGCCATCCCGGGCCGAATGACGAGCGCGTATCTCGCGTTGCAAATTTACGTCGGTGAGTTCGATCACGTGGTGGTGCCGTTCGATCAAATCTTCGACGCGGTGAAAAGCGGTCGAGCCGCCGCGGGCCTGATCATTCACGAAGGCCAACTGACCTACGCAACCTCAGGATTTACGAAGGTGGTGGATCTGGGCGAATGGTGGAAGCGCGAGACCGGGCTGCCGTTGCCGCTCGGCGGAAATGTCTTGCGCAAGGACATCGCGGAGCCGGTGCAGCGCGATCTGCTCGCGATCATGCGCGAGAGCATCGATTACGGCCTCGCCCATCGGGAGGAAGCGGTGGCCCATTCCATGCCGTACGCGCGCGATATGGATGCGCGCCTCGCCGGGAAATTTATCGGTATGTACGTCAACGATTACACCCGCGATTACGGCGATACCGGCCGAAAAGCTGTGCGCGAATTTCTGAGCACTGCGCACCAGGGCGGCTATCTCAAGGCGCCACCGACGGTCGAATTCGTCGAATAGCGAGAGAAACCGAAGAAGGTGCCCGGCTACCGCTTCAGCTTGGGAGTCGGAGTCGGACTCGCCTTGCTCCCAGCTTCCTTGGCATACTCTTTCACCTTCTCAAACTCCACCTTGAATCCGCTCGCGAAATCATGAGTGCCGTACTCGAAAAGGACGACGAAGCAGAACGTGAAAAAGACAAAGAGAACGAGCCAAAAAAGCCCGCGGAGCAGTGACATGGCTCTGATGGTAACTTAGTGGCGCGCTGCGGTCAACGAGCCTGCGCGTTCTGCCAAACTTCCGATTGAACGGGTCGACGAAACTGCCATCCTGTCCGAGCCATGCGGGTGCCTTTGCTTGACCTCAGTGATCAGTATCGCGCCCTCGCGGAGCCGATTCGCGCCGAACTCGACGAGATCCTCAAGACGCAGCAATTTATTCTCGGGCCCAAAGGCGACGCGATCGAGAAGGCGATTTGCGATTATTGCGCCGCGCCTCATGCCATTGGCGTTTCCTCCGGGACGGACGCGCTTCTCGCTGTCTTGATGGCGATGAACATCGGCGCCGGAGACGCGGTCGTGACCAGCGCCTTTTCCTTCTTTGCCACCGCCGGCTGCATCGCGCGAGTCGGAGCCACACCCATCTTCATCGATATCGAGCCACACACTTACAACATTTCTCCGCCCGCTCTGGAGCATTATCTCAGCGCCTCCTGCCATCGGGCCGAGGACGGCTCGCTCCACACGGCCCAAGGCGAGAAAGTGCGCGCCGTTATTCCCGTGCATCTCTACGGCCTCTGCTGCGAGATGGACGCCATCCACCAAATCTCCGAACGGTTTCAATTGGCCGTGATCGAAGACGCGGCCCAGGCAATCGGGGCGGAATATTCTTTCGGTGGCCGGACGGCGAAGGCCGGGACCATGGGTGAGGTCGGTTGTTTCAGCTTTTATCCCTCGAAGAATCTCGGCGCGGCGGGCGACGCCGGAATGATCGTTTGTCGCGAGGAGGCCTTCGCCGATCGCCTCCGCGTTTGCCGGCAGCATGGAATGGAGCCGCGCTACTATCATCACTTTATCGGCGGCAACTTTCGCCTGGATGAAATGCAGGCAGCGATTCTGGCGGTGAAGCTGCCCTTTCTCGACGGTTGGTCCGCGGCGCGGCGCGCGGTCGCCGATGTTTATCGTGAGGAATTCAATCGCCTCGGCCTAACGAATCGCGTGTCGCTCCCGGCCGAACCATACCGGGACCGTGGCCTGCCGAACCATCACATCTACCATCAATACATCATCCGGACGGCGCGGCGCGATGACCTGCGCGAACATCTGACGCGCAAGGAAATCGGGACCGCGATTTATTATCCGCTCGGATTGCACGAACAGGATTGCTTCGCCTATCTCGGTTATCGCGCCGGAGATTTCCCGGAAACGGAAAACGCCGCGCGGGAAACCCTGGCGTTGCCGATGTATCCGGAATTGTCGAGGGAAGCTCAACGCTACGTGGTTGAGGCCATCGCTGAATTCTTCGCAAAAAACTAGGCGCACCGGTGCCTTCGTCGCGCTGAGACCGCAGGGCAAAACACTTGCGACACGAGGCAGCCGAGCCTATATCAACGCTCGCCTTTGCCGGCAAACGGGTAGGTACCGAAGTGGCCAAACGGGGCGGACTGTAAATCCGCTGGCTTACGCCTTCGTTGGTTCGAATCCAACCCTGCCCAGTTTAACGTTCCCGCGCGCGTCTGGCCCTGGCCGCCAGGAAAATTGCCGCGCCAAGAACGTTGGCCGCAACGATCACTCCACTGATCTTGAGGGTGAACGCGAGATTGTTCTTCACCGTGATGATCGGGAAAACCGAGAGCCCGACGTAAAGCAACGTCATGAGGAAGCCCGAAGCGGCCGCGAGCCGAAGCCACCAGGGCGGCGCGGGCTCGAGCGAGCGCAATCCGAGAAGCGGAATGGCGAACATGACCAGATAGGTGAGCGCGTAAAAGATGCCGCCGGCGTTGAAGAGGAGTTGAAACGATTCCTGCTGGCCGACGCCGATCAGACTGAGCGCGCCGAGCACGACCGTGACCACGCCGACGAAGAGGATCGAGTTCACGGGGGTCTTGAAGCGCGGATGCAGCTTCGTGAACCAGGCCGGCATGAGATGGTCCCATCCCGCCACCATCGGCAGTCTCGTTAGGCCGGTGAAATTGACGCTTGACTGTGCGATCCGCAGGATGATCAACAAGGCCAGCGCAATCGGCACCACGATCGCGGCCACGCCGAAAGTGCTGAATCCCAGACTCAACACTTGCGGGATCGGCGCGATCAAATCGATCTGGTCCGGGTGGACGAAAGCGAGGACAGAGCTGGTGCCGAAAATAAACATGACGGCGATGAGCGGCGCGGCCACCATGACGGATCGCCCGATCGTGCGCGCGGGGCTGCGGGTTTCGCCGGCGAGGATGGCCACATATTCAAATCCACCAAGAGCGCCGAAGCCGAGCTTGCCGAGAATGTTCAGGCTGAATAACGACACCACCGGCACGGCGGTGGCGAGCGGATGGTATTCGCGAAGCTCGCCGCGAGCGACGTGAATAAACGGAAGCACGAGCAGGACCGCGAAGATCGTCAGCATGATGACGCCCCCGACATTATGGACCCATTTTCCGACGCCGAGTCCAATCGTCGAAACGACGACCAGCAGTGCGATCACGAACAAACTGGTCAGCGTGATCAGCCATTTGTTCTCTGAAATCCACGCGCCGGAGGGGCCGATCGCGTAGGCGAGATTCGTCGTCAATTGCAGGCCGATCTCCGATGTATTCGTAATGACGTAGAGCCAGAGATTCCACGCCACCATGAAGCCCGCGGCTTCGCTGAACCCCAGTTTGGCCCATTGATAAAGTCCGCCTTCCAGCGGCATCAGGCGGTTGAGATAAATGACGACCGCCGCTGACGGCAGATAAAAGAAGGTGATGGCGAGCAGCCAAAAAACGACATGCGATGGGCCGAGCTTTCCGGCCGCGCCTACCCATGTGAGCCCGATAATGAAAAGGATCTGGGTGAGCACCAGATCGCGCAGACCGAGTTCCTTTCGGAAAACTGCACTGTGCGCGGCGACATCCGACTCCGCGCTGCGCAAATTCTCAGCGTCGGACGTTTCCATCCGCCGACCCTAGCACGACGCCAAAGCCGGACGCACTCGAATTCAGACGGCTCCGTTCTTAGCGCTTTTTGCCTTTTTTCGCGCGGCTCTTACTGGAGACTTTCCTGGTCTTCCCCTTCGACTTGGTCGACTTCGCGCGGCGCGCCGCGCCTTTCTTCGATTTCGAGCTCTTGGCAGATTTCGTCTTCCGGGATGAAGCTTTCGCTTTGGAATTTTTCTTCGCCGGCTTTTTCGCCTTGCCGCTTTTCTTCGAAGATTTCTTGCTTCTCTTGGCCGGTTTCACTTTGGCCACAGCCTTCGCGGCTACCTTCTTAACTGCCTTCTTAACTTTCGGCGCCGCAGAACGCGAAGCGGCGGCACGTCCCGCCAACGCCCCAAGTACGCCACCGACCACAGCTCCCACAGGCCCGGCAACGCTGCCGAGCACAGCTCCGGTCGCGGCCCCAGCTGTTTGCTTCGAGATAGGTGGAATTTCGATGTTCTCGGAGGATGATGCGGGCGTGTCAGTAGAGTTTTGATTTTCGTCGGGCATAAGAGTGCGCTCCTTTGGGCAATAAGTTGATTGGCTTCTATCTACTTCGCATTACGACGGTCTTTCAGCCGTGGCTCGGATGACCTTTTTGCGGCAAGCCGTTGAAACAGCGCCGGATCAACGGGACGGAAACAGGACGTTTTCCCTTTCGACCGATGCGCCCCGGCTCAGGAAGAATTCCAACAGTTCCGGCGTGTAAAATTCTTTGTTTTGCGAAGGGTTCAACCCGAGGAAAATCTGGCCGCCGGGATTGAGGTGGCGATTGAGGTCGTCGAGGAAAAATTCCCACTCCCAAGGTCCCCACCACCAATCGCGTTTGCTCTCGCGGTTGAAATCGATCGAGAACGCCGTGATCAAATCGAACTTGCGTCCGAGATACGGCAGTTGTTCAAATGGCCGAATCGTCCAAATCCACCGGTTCACCCCGAACAGATCAAGGAGCTGCGTGAAGAGCGGAAATTCGTCGATATCGAGACCTTGGCACGAGTGTCCGAGCTGCTGGAGAATGAAGAGAAAGAATCCGCCGCCGCACCCGAGATCGAGGACAGATTTGGGACCGCACCGGTGCAATTTCAAATCCTGCGCGCGGACAATGTTCAGCCGCAGCCAGCGGCGGATATCGGCGTATTTCGCGTAATGCTCCGTTGATCCCGCGTACTCCGTCTGGATTTTAGCCAGCCTGGCATGGTCGATTTTCGCGAAGAGGGGCTCCAGCCGCAGCGGGTGTATGACACGTTGCGCACGGCGCCAGGTGCGCCGGTACATCAGCGGTTGCGCCAGCTTCCGGAGTTTATGGGAGAACTTCATCTGTGATGCGGGCAAGCCGAAATTGCCAAAGCGATTGCGTTACGCAAACCATCCTGGTTTGCGTGAATCCCTGACGGAACCTGCGGTCCCGCCTGAAACTTCGCGCGCGTCAACGCGCTCCGGCTTACCGGCCGCGACGTTGGCCACCGCCGCTGTCGCGACGTCCGCCACCGCTGCCGCCGCCGCCATAGCCACCACCGCCGCCGCCGTAGCCTCCGC
>QHBM01000038.1:0-266 GCA_003244145.1 Chthoniobacterales bacterium | reverse complement strand
CCACCGGGCGGGCGAGCTTCACGAGGGCGTGCCTCGTTCACGGTCAAGGGCCGACCTTCCACCGTCTTGCCATTGAATTCCGTGATCGCTTTTTGCGCGTCCGCTTCCGTTGTCATCGTGACAAAGGCGAAGCCGCGCGATTTACCGGTGAACTTATCCTGCATCAAGGTGACTTCTTGCACCGGTCCCGCCTGAGCGAACATATCCTGAAGATCCGTCTCGGTGGTGTTGAAGGAAAGATTCCCTACGTATAATTTAGTTCCCAT
>QHBM01000081.1 GCA_003244145.1 Chthoniobacterales bacterium | reverse complement strand
GAATTAGCCGCCGAGTCCCGTGGATTCCCGTCCGGCGGGCGCGCGGAAGAAGCACACGACCCGGACGCGACCGGCATGTTTCGCTACGGCCAGTCCGCTCCCCCGACGCAGGCTGCGGCGGCTCCGTCAACGCGCATGGCGGCGCGGAAAATTCCGCAGTGGGTATTCCTGAACCACTTGTTTGGCGATGTGCTGCTGCAGGATCGCGCGGCGTTGGGCGCGAGCGGCGCGAGCGTGAAGACGAACCTGTTGCGGCGCGCGGTCCTCGGCGTGGCGGCCTTGCTCTGCCTTTTCGCGGGGATCGGGTTTTTAACTTCTTTTTTGCGAAACCGTTCGCTCGTCGCGCAAGTCCGCAGCGCGGCGAACGGCATGACAGCCGATCCGGGCTCGCCCAAGCTCGCCTCCGACTTACCCGCGCGCGACTCGCTCATGCGCCTCGAAACGCTGCGCCAGTCGCTCGCTCGCTTGGGCATGTATGAGCGCGAAGGCCCTCCACTCAGCATGCGCTGGGGCCTGTATACCGGATCGAAGCTGCTCCCCGATACGCGCCGCATCTACTTCGACCGGTTCAAACAACTGCTTTTCGGCGGAACGCAGCAGTCGCTCCTGGCGGCTCTCAACCGCCTGCCACGCTCGCCCGGATTGAAGGACGATTACGGATACTCTTACAACACGCTCAAAGCGTATCTCGAGACAACATCGAATCACGATAAAGCGACGCTGGATTTCTTACCGTCGCTGCTGCAGGATCGATGGCTCGCGGGACGCGCAATCGATCCCGAGCGGCTGAAACTGGCGCGCGCGCAGTTCGATTTTTATACTTCCGAGCTGCGGATTGAAAATCCCTATTCATCCGAGAACGACGCACGGGCGGTGGAAAGCGCCCGGAAATACCTGGCGCAGTTTGCCGGCCCGGACCGCGTTTATCAGGTAATGATCACGGAAGCGAACAAGAGCGTCCCGCCGGTCGTGTTCAACAAGCTCTTCAAGGATTCGTCCGAGGTGGTAACCAATACGCGCGAGATGGCCGGAGCTTACACCAAGCCCGGGTTCGTTTTCATGCAGGCCGCGATGAAGAATCCCGGTAAGTATGTGAACGGCGAGCTATGGGTGTTGGGCGATCAAGCCGCGGCGGCTATCGACAGATCCAAGCTGGAGCAGGACCTCCGCGGCCGGTTTTACGCCGATTACATCCGGCAGTGGCGGGATTACCTGAAAAGATCGGCGGTCGTGAAGTACGCCAACCTGGCGGACGCGGCCAAGAAGCTGGCTACCACGTCGAGCCCGCAATCGCCGCTGTTGGCGCTATTCTGGCTGGCGTCGCAAAACACATCCGTCGAATCGCCGGAAATTGAGAAGGCTTTCAAGCCGCTGCACGCGCTCATGCCTCCCGCGAGCGTCGATCAATACCTGGGGCCTTCGAACAGCGACTACATGAAGGCGCTTGCGAGCCTGCAAATCGCGGTGGAGCAAGCATCCGCGCTGTCTCCGGATCAGAACGAAACGGCCGCCGCGCAAACCAAGACGAGCGCGAACGCGGCGAAACTGGCCGCGCGGCAAACGGCGCTTACATTCGGACTGGACTCCGAAGCGCACATCGAGGCGACCATTGCGAGGCTCATGGAAGATCCGATCGTGTATGCCGAAGCCGCCGCGCCGCAAGGTCCCGATCCGGGTCCGTTGAACGCGGCGGGAGCCGGCCTTTGCGCCCAATTCCGGAAGCTGGGGTCTCCTTTCAACCCGCGTGCAACGGCTAGGGCGAAGATCGAGGACGTGAACGCAATTTTCCATCCGGGCCAGGGAGCGCTTTGGGCTTTTTACGAGCAGAACCTGAAAAAACTTCTGCCCAAGACGGGAGACTCCTACGCTCCCGTGGCAGGCGCCAAGCCCGCCCTCAACAGAGATTTCGTCAATTTTTTCAATAAAGCGGCGGCGTTCTCAAATGCGTTGTATCAGAACGGAGCGTCGCAAGAGCCGAAGCTCACGTTCGCGATGAAGCCCGCTTTCGGGGTCGATATCACGAGCGTCGCGCTGACAATCGATGGGCAAAGCGTCGCCTTTCAGCCCGATACTCCCGCCGCTAAGTTCACCTGGCCGGGAACGGACGTTCGCATGGTTGCAAAATCGAAAATCGTCGACAGCTTTCCGTGGACTTATACCGGATTGTGGGCGGCATTCGAATATTTTCAGGATGCCGATAAGCCGGTACCCAGCCCCGAATGGTGGGAAAAGCAAGGGGCTCCCGCGCGTCCGGTTTCTTCGTCCGTTCCGAATCAGCCGCTCGGGGTACACTTCGATCTCGATATGATGGGCGCTCCACCGGTGTTTCAAAAAGGGTATTTTCGCGACATGGCCTGCGTTTCGGAAGTAGCCAAGTAGCGAGGACAACATGTCTGGCACCCAGACCGACCGGCCATTTCGAGTCAAGACCACTCTGGGAGAGGACGTTCTGCTGCTCGATAGCTTCACGGGCATGGAGCGGATCTCGGCGCCGTTCGAGTACGTGCTGCGAGTTTTGACCGCCGACCCGAATGTCGATATGAACGGCCTGCTTCGCAAGCCCGTCGTTCTTTCTCTAACGCTCATTTCCGGCGAGCGGACCGTGCATGGCTTGGTCAGTCGGATGAAGTTGTTGAGTTACGGGGACGACGGGATGGCGGCCTATGAAGTGGAGGTGGCGCCGTGGCTGTGGTTCCTGAATCTCTTTAGCAATTGCAGAATTTTCCAGAATAAATCCGTACTGGAAATTGTGGAAGCGGTTTTCAAGGATCGCGGTTTTTCCGACTATCGAAACGCGACGAGCGGAACTTATCCGAAGCGCGAATACTGCGTTCAATACCGCGAGACGGATTTCAATTTCGTCTCCCGTCTCCTCGAAGAAGAGGGCGTCTTCTACTTTTTCGAGCATACCGAAGAGAAGCACACGCTGGTGCTGGCGGACCGGAAATCCGCGTTTAACGACTGCAAGAAAGGATCGGCGGCCAAGTTTATGCCTTCGGTAGGCACGCATCTGGAGGAGGATACGGTCGCCGTTCTGGAGCAGGAATTTCGCGTGTTTCCAGGCAAGTCGACCCTTACGGATTACGACTTCGAAAAGCCCAACACGGATCTTCTCGCCACGTTGGCCAACGAGAAATCTCCCGGCGAGATCTACGACTATCCCGGAAATTACAAGCTGAAAAGCGAGGGCGACCGTTATGCGCGCATTCGCCTGGAAGAACGGGAAGTCGCCAACGTTACCGTGCGAGGCAACGGCAATTGCATGGATTTTCAGGCGGGCTATAAATTCACGCTGGCGGAACATTACCGCGACGCTTGCAACCAGGATTACACGCTTATTTGGGTGCGGAACGAGGGCCGCAATCCCCGGTATTTGGCGGGAACGACCATCCCGTTCGAATTTCACAACGAGTTCGAAGCCATTCCGAACAGCGTCGATTACCGGCCGCCGCGGCTGGCGCGCAAGCCGCTGATCGAGGGATCGCAAACGGCCGTCGTGGTGGGCAAGGCCGGCGAGGAGATCTGGACGGATAAATACGGCCGCGTCACGGTTCAGTTCCCTTGGGATCGCGAAGGCAAGCTCGATGAAAACAGTTCGTGCTGGATTCGCGTCGCGCACCAGTGGGCCGGTAAGCAATGGGGCGCGATCTACACGCCGCGCATCGGGCAGGAGGTGATTGTCGGTTTTCTTGAAGGCGATCCCGACCAGCCCATCATCACGGGACGCGTATACAACGCCGATCTAACGGTGCCCTACGCCCTGCCCGGCGAGCAGACCAAGAGCACTCTGAAATCGATGAGCAGCAAGGGCGGCGGGGGGTTTAACGAATTCCGTTTCGAGGATAAGAAGGGCGAAGAGCAGGTTTTCCTGCACGGGGAGAAAGATCTCGACGTTCGAATTAAGAACGACCGCAAGGAGTGGATTGGCCGCGACCGGAATCTTATCGTCAAGCGGGACAAGATGGAGAAGGTCGAGCGCGACGGGCATGTGGATGTGACGCGCGATCGGATCGAGAAGATCGGGCGCGATCGTCACCTCGCGGTCGAAGGCAAGCAGGCGATCAAGATCACGGGATCGCATTCGATGGACGTGACGGGGAACGTCATCGAGGAGTTTAAGGCGAATCACAGCAGCCAGGTCACGGGGTCGCTGTACTTGAAGGGGATGACCGTGGTTGTGGAGGGCGCAACCGAGCTGACGTTGAAGGTGGGCGGGAATTTTATCGACATCAACCCAGCAGGCGTGTTCATCAAGGGCGCGATGGTGTTCATCAATAGCGGCGGGGCGGCGGGGTCGGGTTCGCCGGGGTCGCTGGTGCCGCCACTGGCTGCCACGGCGGCGATGGAGGCGGATAAGGCCGATCCGGGCGCGATGGCCACCGCGCAATCGAAGCAGGCGGCAAAGCAGATGAGCCTGTCGGCGCTGACGCTCGCGGGGGCGCGGAAATCCGCCGCCTCGGATGCGCCGATGCACGATCCCAATTCGGAAGAGAACAAGCAGAAGAAGCATTGGATCGAGATTGAGCTGGTTGGCGAGGATGGCAAGCCGATTCCCGGAGAGACGTATCTCATCACGCTACCCGATGGAAAGACGCAGGACGGCACGCTGGACGATAAGGGCTTGGCGCGGGTGGACGGGATCGATCCGGGCACCTGTAAGGTGACGTTTCCGAATTTGGATAAAGATGCTTGGAAGCCGAAATAGGCATATAATTCTCCGAACGATGACCACGTAGGTACTCGAAGCGCAATGGCTGGCTACTACACGGTGCAGGAGGGGGACTACGTCTCGAGCATCGCCAAAAAGTTCGGTTTCTCCGATTACCGCACCGTCTGGAACCACCCGAACAACACGGAGCTCAAAGCCAAGCGCGAAAATCCCAATGTTCTGTTCCCTGGCGATCGCCTCTTTATTCCGGAGCGCACCCTGGGTCTTGAATCCCGTGCCACGGACTCTCGCCACACCTTCGTTGCCCGGTTACCAAATCTCAAGCTGAGACTGGTACTCGAGGACTGCTACGAAAAGCCGATTGCCGGCGCCCCCTGCATCCTGCAGCTCGGGAGCGAGACAAGACACCTGAAGACTGACAATATCGGCCGCATTGACGAGACCCTCTCCCCGGATATTCACGAGGCTATTCTGATTATCCAAGACGACCAGACCGCTTTCAGCAACCTAGAAATTCCGGTCAAGATTGGAAACTTGCATCCGGTAGATCAACTCTCGGGCCAGTATGCCCGCCTGAACAACCTGGGCTACTTCGCCGGGGAACCCGGCGACAGCGATGACAACGTATTCCGTTCCGCGGTCGAGGAGTTTCAGTGCGACCACGGTCTCAAGGTTGACGGCGTGTGCGGACGTGCCAGTCAGGCCAAGCTCAAGCAGGTCAACGGTTGTTGAACAGGCCAAAAGATCCCCCTCGGCGCCGTCATGTCCCGTCGGGATCAAGGCCGATATTCCAGATGAGATCGTTCGGCACGATGTTTTCCGGAAAAGGTTGAGGCGGGTCCTGGCCGGCGACGACGTACGTGACGATCTTGCCCACGGGCTTCGTCCAGTGAACGCTGCTCGCAATCGGATCGACCATGTCTATCGGCCGCTTCGAAAGGTGCTTGGCCCATAGGTGCATGCGCAACTCGTGGGCGAAAAAGAACCGCTTTTTTTTGTTGGTGTCGAATATTCCCGCGTTTTGCTCGCTGTCATGGGTATAACCGCGGCGGTTTATGTTGGCCGATCCTATAATTGCAAACTTGTCGTCGAAGATGAAAGTCTTCGAGTGCACGAAGGGGAGATCCGGGAACTTGTTCTGGCAGACAATCACCTTGCTTGTCGGCAGTGGCGCCTTCCCGGTGAGGTTATCGATGAAGTCTCTGCGCCGGGAAATAGTCTGATGCTGATCGGCGGCTTGCACCGACAGGGTAATCAGGATGACGAGCTT
Source organism: Chthoniobacterales bacterium (assembly GCA_003244145.1). Classification (GTDB taxonomy): domain Bacteria; phylum Verrucomicrobiota; class Verrucomicrobiia; order Chthoniobacterales; family UBA10450; genus AV80. Next base: position 9,717 of record QHBM01000081.1, on the reverse strand, counting down.
CTTCAAATTCGGGAGCGCGGCCTTCAGCGCGTTGCTGATGCTCATGTCGAATAGATATTGATCCTCGATATAAATAAAGTTCTTTGCCCGCGCGATGGCGTTCAACACTAGAACCTTCGCCGACTGGTCGCCTGCCGCCGCGAAGTGATACGGACCGCCCCCGCCGAAGAGCGTGTGTTTTGTCGAATTCGGATACGTCCGGCCGATCTCTACTTGCAGATCGTCGGTCACGTTCGCGGGTCCGGTCACCTGCGCGGGAATTGGTTGGAATTTCACCGATTGGGGATGATCCTTCCAACGTTCGATGAACAGGGCCCATAGCGAGCCGGCAGCCAGGCCTCGAAGGCGCACGTGCACATCGTGAAGCCCGATCGGCCCGCTAAACTGCAAACGATCCGAATTGATGTCCATGCCGCCCTGAAAAGCGATTAGCCCCTCCGCGCCGTTCACAATGAGCACTTTTTGATGGTGCACGCCCAAGTAGCTAGCCTTTAATTCGACGAGCAATCCGCCTTTGACCACGCGATCGTCGTGGATAGCCGCTCCGTTTGACAGGCTATTGATGAACGTAATAGCTGGCGTGTTATCTTCGCCACTCAGCTTGGTGTTCTGGTGGTAAAGCATTGCGCGGATATCGACATTCCTCGAGCTGGCGGCCTTGAACAGCGCCTCGATGGTACTGGTGCCGTCACCCGGAATAAGCGCAAAATCGGTAATGAGGCGCCAGCCGAGGAGGTAGATGAAATGCCCTCGCTTGTTTGCCGTGCGGATTGCCGCAACCATATCCTTGAAGGCCGGGTGTCCGTCGATATACGGCACCACCTCGTTCGGACTGCGCACGCTGCTCTTGCCGATGGCTGCCGGAAACCAAACCGATGCGTTGAGGTCCACGGGGTCGAAAGGATGGACTACGGTGTTCGTGCCGCGCGGTTTAATCTTTACCGGGTCGGGAACGATCGGAGGCAGGCGCGTAGTGTTAAGAGCCATAGCGATCCTTCAATTTCGATGCCGTTGAAGCGTCTAGCTGCCCTAAGGTCGGCAGATCGTGCCGGTTTTGAAACCGCTGCAACGCTAGCTGGGTGTTGTCGTCGAGCACACCCGGTTCCGCGTCGGCAGTCCCCAAGGCGAGATTGGACAGCCGTGGCTGTGCGCCCGCCGCGGTCGCCGGAGCCTCCATGGGCACGATCGCCAATTCCCGCGTGAACCCATCGCAAGTGAGCGAGCCCGACGTTGTGTCCGGAGGGAGCTTCTGCACGATCAATCCCTCCTTGGAGGTGACGCCCTTGAACTGGACGTCGCCGACGGTCAACTGGTACGGCATCCCTGCTATCGGTTCGTAATCGATATTGACGAGTCGGATCACGAAAGGTACGAATAGTCCCTCGCAGGGCGATTTGCTTGCAATTCGGTCATAGAAACGGCATGCAAAAGTATCCTGCGTGTCCTCGAACTTGCGCTCACTGACCGGAAGACGAGTGCCGCGCCGCTTCTCTCCGTCGGACCAGAAGCGCTTGCGGCAATCTGTCACGCCTTCGGTAGCGCGCGGGCAAGGCCACTTGGCGGAATCTACCCGGCTTCCCTTTCGAAATATGAGGACCATGACTCGACGATTGAGAGCGTTCGCATCGTTGCGCGCGGCAAGACCGGGCTTATCGTTCTGCCGTTTTGCCTGTTCGAACTTCTGCTGTTCTTCCTGAGAGAAGATCAGGACGGGGTTGAATTCGCCGCAACCTTGAAAATCTCCCTTTCCACCTGAATCGGCGCCTTGGGCGAGGAAATCTTTTTTGCCGAGCTTCAGCTCTGGCGGGCATAATTTCTCCATATACGCCCGGAAGAGAGGGGCATCGGGAGTGCCTTTGGGCAACCCCGAAACCGATTGCATGGTTTCCCGCTGTTCGGTTCCCCAGGACTCGATATGCGAAACCTGTTGCCAGAGCTTTACGGCGTGGTCCGGCTCGGTGCCGATGATGAGCAACCCGTAGATAGCCATGGCACGCCGGCCGCTGAGCAGCTTGTTGTAATCGTCGCTGCCCACCGGATCGGCATGGCCGAACACGGACAAGGGACACCCAGGGTGAGCTTTGAGCAGTACAAGGAGATGCCGTAATTCAGCTCGAATATCGTCCGGAGCGGCGTCCGAGGATAAATCGGCCGACACGAATGACGAATCGAAAGCGAAGCGGATATCGTCTACGCGCCAGCAGGCGATAGGAATCAGGCGAAAACGAGCCGTATTGAATTGATCCGAAGTAGCAGCCCCGACGCGAAACTCAAATGGCGGGACGGACGAGTGCTTGCCCGAGACCCCGCCCTCCGATGCCGCGTGAAGCACGCCCTGCTCGTCATCCGTCATCTTTCAGGTAGCTATTTTCGCAAATTCCGGCCCCCGCCGAGGGATTCATAGGAGTTCCTACGGCACCATCACCGTAAATTCTCCCGGCGTCGTAAACTGAATCACTCCCCCCCAAATACACATCAGCTTCGACATATTATCGAGCGTCGGAAAATTCCCCAGCATCACCGTCGGCGCGCCCGGCACCCACGGCGCGGGCGTATTCGGGATGCACGGCATCGGCGTCAGCACTCCCAGAGCCGCCGCGGTAGCCGCCGCCACCGTCGGATTCGCCGGCGACATGCACATGCCGAACGGCATGACGTTCAGCATCGGCACGTGGTCCATGATGTTGGCGTCCGGCACCTGATCCGTGAATACGGTGTTCTTCGGCAGCACTACCAGGCTGCTTGGCGCCACTCCAAAACTGCACATCATCATCGCGCCCATGCAGACTTGCATCGCCATGCGTTCGTCTCCGTGAGTCGCATCTTACTGCTTTCGCCAATCCGCGTCAAATTTGTTAGCTTTGATGTTAAATTTGAAAGCTATGAAACGGCTGCAGCCCGTCATCTGGTCGAAAGGCACTGCGCTGGCGCCGCAACATTTGCAAATCCAGGACCGGTTCATTGAAAATTCGCTCCACTTCCAGATCGACGCGTTGAACTTCCGGCCTTGGGGATTTCAAACGCTGCGGATCGACCAGGAGGCCATGGCCGGCGGTAATTTTGGAATCTCCAGCGCCACCGGAATTTTCCCGGACGGCCTGCTGTTCGATATTCCCAATGCCGACCCCGCGCCGCCGCCCAAACCGCTGCCCGATTGCTACGAGGCGGATAGCGACAACGTGGATATCTATCTCGCCATCCCCGAGTTTCGCGACCGCGGCTTGAATGTTTCGACTAACGACGCAAATGGCAACAGCCGGTACCGCTCGGAGATGACGCTGCTGCGCGACGAGAACACCGGCTTATCCGAAAGGCCGGTCCAGGTGGGCCGCAAGAACTTCCGTTTTCTTACGGCGAATGAGTTGCGCGACGGATATTCGGCTTTGCGGGTGGCGAACGTGAAGCGCTCCATGGCCGGAACTTTTCAAGCCGATTCTTCCTTCGTTCCCCCCCTCGTCGATTTTCACGGGAGCGATTACCTGGTCTCGATCGCGCGGCGCCTCGTTGAGATCGTTTCCGCCAAGAGCAGCCAACTTTCGGAGCAGCGCCGGCACAAGAATAAGGTGCTTGCCGATTTCACCGCTTCGGATATTCCGAACTTCTGGCTGCTGTATACAATCAATGCGTATTTCCCCCTGCTGAATCATCTGTTCGAAGCCAAAAGCAGCCATCCCGAACGCCTGTTCGGCGCCATGCTGGCCATGGCCGGCGCGCTGACTACATTCTCAAAAGACATTCACCCGCGCGATCTCCCGAAATACGATCACGACAACCTGTCCTTCTGTGTTACCGATTTGGATGAGAAGCTGCGCCTGCTGCTCGAAACCGTGGTGCCGAGTAACTTCATCTCACTGGCGCTGAAGCTGGTTCAACCGGCGATCTATGCGACCGCGCTGGCGGACGATAAGTATCTCAAGAATACCCGCATGTATCTGGCGGTGAATGCCGAGGTAAACCAGGCCGAACTGATCGCGAAAACGCCGCAGTTGATCAAGGTCTGTTCCGCCAATCACGTGGAGCACCTGGTGCGCCAGGCGCTGCCGGGTCTCACTCTAACCCACGTCCCTACATTGCCCGCGTCTATTCCGGTCAAGATGAATTACAAGTATTTCAGCGTGAATCAGGGCGGGGATGCGTGGGAAGCGATTTTGCGCGCCCGGAATCTGGCCGCGTACGTGCCGGGCGATTTTCCGAATCCGCAACTCGAGCTGATTATTCTGTTGAGCGGTTAGCGGCGGATTGCGAAGAAGACCACCACCAGGATCGCAAGCAATAGCAGTCCGCCGACGATGAGCGCGATCATTACCAGAGGAGGCGGCTGGATCTTATTGGCGGCATCCGGTTCGGGCTGTCCGGCGGAGAGCGGCTTGGGCGCGGACTCGCCCGCGGGCCTTTGAAACACGCGCGTATATTCGCTGGGCCCGGAGGCCGGAGTATTGAACCGTGGTGGACGCGCGGCCGGTTGCGGAACGGCAAACACGCTCGTGGCCCCCGCCGCGTTTGGTTCCGGAGGAGCTGGAGGTACCTGCTCCCGCGCCCCGAACAAGCGCGTGAAACTGCCTGGATCGCGACTGAGAGGCTGTTCCGGCGCAAGGGACGGAGTCTGGCTGTCGAGAGCGTCCAGCATCGATTCGGATCCGCTCGCATAGGGAGACGCGTAAAAATTATCGAACTCCGCGGGAACGAATTCCGCGGGAGATGGCGTCGCGAGCGGTGGGTCGGACGGCGGTGGGTCGGACGGCGGCGGGCCGGACGGCGGTGGGTCGGAGGGCGGTGGCGCCGCTTGGAACAGTTTAGTAAACTCGCCGCCGTCCGAGGGAGCCGGCGCCATAATCGGCGCCACCGGACCTGCGGGCGGCGGCGCTTTGAACAGTTTGGTAAACTCGCCCGGCTCGGGAGTAGCGGCGGCCTTTTGAAGCGGCGTTTCTTTTGCCGCCAGATCCAAAGGTAAGCGAAACATCTGCGTGAACTCGCCGGGATCGCGCGGTCCGGAAGCCTGAATTTCGACGCGGGCCCGCAAATCGACTAAATGCGGCTGGTCGGGCGTGACCACGTACAACGTCCCTTCCTGCTCGCCTTGCGCGACGACTGAAGCTTCCTCCAACGATCGTTCCCAGTTGATCGAAGCGGGCAAGGCGTGGACCAGCACCGTCGCCTCCGTCTCGCGATCCCGCGCGCGGCGGCAGTAGCCAGTGACCTCCGAAACGATCTCGAACCGGTCTAAGAACGCCAACGCATCCATGTTACTCCGCGTTACTCCGCTCAGGTACAATGAGGACTCGAATTTTCCGCTGGTTTCCATGAGATCACTATCGCCGGTCGTCTGGTCGGAAGGCATGTATCTTGGGCCGCATCACTTCCAGGCGCAAAACCGGTACTTCGAAGATTCGATCCGTTTCGCAACTTCCGCGCTTTGGTTTGAGAATAGCGGGCTTGTCGGCGGGGAGATTCATGCCGAAGCGCTCGAAAACGGGACAATCGCGCTTCTGCATGCTCGCGGAGTCTTCCCGGACGGCCTGGTTTTCCACATGCCGGAAAGCGACCCGTTGCCAGCCCCGCGTCCCATGGGGGATTTGTTTCCTCCCACGCGCGACAAAGTCACAATTTTTCTCGCCGTGCCGGCCCGGAAGCCGAACGGGCTGAACTGCGCGCTCGACGAACGGGAAGCGGGCGAAGCGCGCTTCCTGGCCGAAACGCGAACGCTGCACGACGAAACCACGGGCCGCGACGAGAAAAGCGTGCGCCTCGGCCGCAAAAATATCCGGCTTCTGCTCGATACCGAACCGTCGGGCGGCCTGGTTACCTTGCCGGTCGCGCGCGTGATGCGCTCCGGCTCGGGCCGTTTTCTTCCCGACCCTTCGTTCATCCCTCCCTGCGTGCAACTGAGCGCCAGCGCCCGCTTGATGAGCATGTTGGGCCGCTTGATCGAGATATTGGAAGAACGCAGCGCCGAATTTTCTCTCGCGGGCGGCGAGCGGCCGTCGTTCTCCACCCAGGAGCTCGCGCGCTTTTGGTTCCTGCACACTATCAATGCCGCTCTCGCCCCCTTGCGGCATCTGTATTATTCGAAACGCGGACACCCGGAAGAGTTATTCGTCGAGATGTCCCGGCTCGGGGGCGCACTTTGCACTTTCGCGCTGGAATCGCATCCTCGCGACCTTCCGGTTTACGATCATCAGCGGCTGGGAGAATGCTTCGATGCGCTCGATCTCCATATCCGCCGCCATCTGGAGATGATCATCCCGACTAACTGCCTGAAGATCCCGCTCAAAGCCGAGGAAAAGTACTTTTACTCGGGCGAGGTGCGGGACCAGCGGTGCCTCGGCCGCTCCACTTGGGTTTTCGCGGTCGGCGATGGAGGAGGCGAGGCGGAAGTGATCTCGAAAACGCCACTGCTGGTCAAGATCTGCTCCCGCGCTTTTGTCCCGGAACTGGTGAAACGCGCGCTGCCCGGTTTCTCACTGACTCATTTACAGACGCCCCCGAGCGCCATCGCGACAAGGCCCGGCACGCAGTACTTTTCCATAAGCAAGTCCGGGCCGTGCTGGGATCACATCGTGAAAACGCGCCAGGTGGGAGTATATGTGCCGGGCGAGTTTGCCGAGCCCGAAGTCGAGTTGCTGGTTGTGATCGATTCCTAGATTTCATGGGCCCCGCAGCCAAGAGCCAGCTTCCGCTCCAGTTCGGCAAATACGAATTGCTGGAATACCTGGGAGGCGGAATGGCGGACGTCTACCGGGCGCGCGATTTCCTCCTCGGCAAAATCGTCGTGGTGAAAATTCTCAAAGAGGAGAACTGCGAGGAAGACAGCGTTCGGGCGCGATTTCTCGAGGAGGCGCGCATGGCGGCGCGCTTCGATCACGAAAACATCATCAACGTCTTCGATTTCGGCGAGCACGAAAACCGGCCCTTCATGGTCATGGAGTTCCTGCGCGGCGAGGAGCTCGGTACGGCTATCCAACAAGGCCGCGCCGGCAACACCGCCGACAGGCTGAAGATCGCCCTGCAAGCGGCGCGCGCGCTGGAGGAGATCCACGCGCACGATATCGTGCATCGAGACATCAAGCCCGCAAATATTCACGTCGGCTCGACGGGCGTGGCAAAGCTAATCGATTTCGGGATCGCGAAGGCGCCGGACGCCTCGGTGAAGACGCAGACCGGATTTGCCGTGGGAACCCTGTATTACATGGCGCCCGAGCAGGTGCTCGGCAAGTCCGGCAAGCTGGTCGATATCTATGCCTTCGGATTGGTCCTGTTCGAGTTGATGTGCGGAAGGCGGGCGCTGGCGCAAGACTCGATGGAACGGACCTTCTACAAGATCCTGCATGAGCCGGTCGATCTCGAGCCGCTCAAGGCCGCGGGCGTGCCGGCGGGCATCGTCGATCTGGTGCGCCGCTGCACGCTGAAGGCTCCGGAACAGCGTATCCAGAGCTTCACGGCCATTTGCGAAGAGCTCGAGCGGCTCCGGGTGGAATACCCGATTCCGGAGAATTCGGCGCTCCCGAAAACCGCAACCTACCCGGCATTGGCGCAACCTCCGAAGCGGAAGTCTGGCCGCAAGCTCATCTATGCTGGGGCTGGAGCGGCGGCCTTGCTGGTTGTACTGGGTTCAGTCTGGATTCTGACGCGCCACGGCGCGCCCGCGCCGCCGCCCGTTAAAGCCACTCCCCCACCCGTTTCCCAAACGAGTGCGGCGGCTCTAAAGGCTGGCTCCCTTCTGGCCAACCGCGCTGGGGATATGGTGTTCGTCCCTGGCGGTGTTTTTCTTTCCGGGGAGAACAAGACTCGGAAAGAAGTGTCTGCTTTCTACATCGATAAGACGGAGGTTACGAATCGCGCGTACTCGCTTTTTGCAAAAGATCGAGGATTGCCCCCGCCGAAAGGCAAACCCGAAATGCCGGTTACGAACGTAACCATGGAACAGGCGCAAAACTTCTGCAAGTGGGCGGACAAGAGTCTGCCGAGTTGGGATCAGTGGGAGAAAGCCGCTCGCGGGACGGATGGCTTCCAGTACCCTTGGGGTAACGAACCCGACACGGTGCGAGCGAACGTCTCCGACAATCCCACCTTGAAAACCCGGAAGGCGCTACTTGCCGCCGATAGCATGCAAGGCAGCGCTAGTCCGTATGGCGCCGTGAACATGGCCGGAAATGCCTGGGAGTACGTTGAGGGGACACACCCGCCGATCAACAAGCAATCAATCGCCGACTTTAAAGAGGCTCTCAAACCGCCCTGCTCCATTAAAGGCGAATGGGTCAACATTCGAGGAGGATCGTATAAACGCCCCCTTTCCGACGCGGTCTCGGAAGAGTTTCGAGAACTGCCAGCCTGCTATCACGCCGAGGATTACGGTTTCCGGTGCGTCAGGCAGCCATAAGCAAGCTCGGGGGCAAGAATGTTCAGGCCACGATTTCGCTCCAAAGCTTGGCGGGGACGAACTGCGCAGGTGCTTCGGATGGTATAAATATACTTGACAGACCAAGTGATTCCTGACATACTTGGTTCATGAGCGCACCGAAGACCCTTCAAGAAGCGATTATCCACTTCGCGGATTACGATAATTGCCGCAAGTTTATGACGGATCTTCGGTGGGCGGACGGAAAAGTCACTTGCCCGCGTTGCGGCTCTGAGCATGTCATCTACCTTGAGAAAGCCCGCGTGTGGAAGTGTTATGGCAAGCATGAAAGCCCGAAATTCTCACTGAAAACCCGAACTATTTTTGAGGACTCTCCGCTCGGTTTGGATAAATGGCTTCCAGTTATGTGGTTGCTTGTGAACTCTAAGAATGGTGTTAGCTCGTGGGAGATCCACCGCGCCATGGGCGTCACTCAAAAAACTGCGTGGTTTATGTTGCAGCGCGGGCGGTTAGCAATGCAAGGCGACACTCACGGCAAGCTTTCGGGTGAAGTGGAAGTAGATGAGACCTTCATCGGCGGGAAAGCCCGCAACATGCATTCCGAGAAGCGCAAGGCTAAGATTCAAGGCCGGGGCGTGAGCGGTAAGACTGTAGTGATGGGAATGCTCCAGCGGGGCGGAAAAGTTCGCACTGCCGTTATTGAGGATCGTAACAAGCCTACTCTTCACGGCCACGTAGAAGCCAACGTCGCGCCGGGCGCTAGCGTATTCACCGATGAACTGGTTTCGTATTGGGGATTGGAAGAAAAGTACGTTCACGAGATCATCAATCACGCGGAGCGGTATGTTCGCGGGAACGTCCACACCAACGGCATGGAAAACTTCTGGTCCCTGCTCAAGCGCGGGCTTAACGGTACCTACGTGAGCGTCGAGCCATTTCACTTGTTCCGCTACATCGATGAACAAGCTTTCCGCTACAACAACCGGATCACTGAGGATGGAGAGAAGCTAACTGATGCGGATCGGTTCAATACCGTAATGAGTCAGATCGTCGGAAAACGCCTAACCTACAAGGAGTTAACCGGGAAGGAGGGAGAAACGGAAGCTTTCTAAACGCGAGGCTCAGCGGGAGGGACGCGGGAAGCGTTCTTCCGTTTTGGTCCGCGCCGGTTAGGGTTCGCGACGGAAGCTTTCCGCTCCACTGCAATCCTTCGCTGAATTTCTTCGTGCGATACGGTCAGAATACCCTTCATGGCGGACTTGAAACGCGTGAAGGCTTCCGGCCCTTCGATCATTTCCGGGTGTGGCTTCATGTATCTATCCTAACGCCGTGGTATACCGGTTGATATTCCGAGTCCCGGA